>DATLMV010000118.1:0-42964 GCA_035537095.1 Pyrinomonadaceae bacterium | reverse complement strand
ACGGCGTCCACCGCCTGCACCGCACGCTCAACCCGAAAGAGGCGAAACAGAAGCCCGCGCTCTCCGACAATCCGGTGCAAGCGTTGCCCTTCGCGCAGTCGTCCGCACTTCCCGGCGCGTCCGAGCGCGCATCCGTGACCGAAGGGACGACGGAACTGCTCGGCGTGCCATCGAGAGAGCGCGTCGCCGTCCCGCTGCGACGCAAGAGCGGAGACACCGACCCGATACGCTGAACCCGCGCGCCGCGCGACGACCGCGACTGCGCCCGTCCGGCGCAAGCGGCACAGAGGCTCACACAGAGGTTTCACTCTCAAATGTTAACCGCCGAAATCATCGCCATCGGTTCGGAACTGCTGACGCCGCAGCGCACGGATACCAACAGCCTCTGGTTGACCGACAAGCTCAACAGCATCGGCATCGAAGTCAAACTCAAGACCATCGTCGGCGACGACGACGCGCGTCTCGACGAGGCCATCAAGGACGCCCTGCGACGTTCGCGCGTCATCATCATGACGGGCGGCCTCGGCCCCACCGAAGACGACATCACGCGCAAAATCGCTGGCCGCTCGCTCGGTCGTCGCCTGATGTTGAACGAAAAAGTTCTGGCGGAGGTGCGCGCGAAGTTTGCGCGTTGGGGGCGCGCGATGCCGGAGATCAACGCGCGGCAGGCGATGGTCATCGAAGGCGCGGAAGTGCTCGACAACCCCAATGGAACCGCGCCCGGGATGTATCTCGAACACCACAACTGCGCGGTCGTGCTCCTGCCCGGCCCGCCGCGCGAGATGCGCCCGATGTTCGAGACCTTTGTGCTGCCGAAGTTGGCGGCGAAGGCGGGCGACGTGCGCGTCGTGCGGCGCGTCCTGCGCGTCTCCGGCATGGGCGAGTCGGCGGTTGACGAACGTATCGCGCCCGTCTATACCCAGTACCAGAATCCGCAGACGACCATCCTTTTCAACAAGAGCGAAATCGAGATTCACCTGACCGCGCAGGCCAAGACCGGGAAGGACGCCGAGCTTCTCTTGGACGGTTTGGCCGGACAGATTGAGGAACGCCTCGGCTCAGCAATCTTCGCCTTTCGCGGCGAGACGATGGAGGAGGTGGTCGGCTTGCGTCTCGCCGTCGCGGGCTTCACGCTGGCCGTCGCCGAGAGTTGCACGGGCGGCCTCATCGCCCAACGACTGACGGAAGTTCCCGGTTCGTCCAACTATTTCAAAGAGGGCGTCGTCACCTATTCCAACGAAGCGAAGGTGCGCCTCGTCGGCGTGCCAGCGGATTTGATCGGGGAGTACGGGGCGGTGAGCGCGCAGGTCGCCGAAGCGATGGCCGAGGGCGTGCGGCTGCGCGCCGGAACCGATTTCGGCCTCGCCGTCACAGGCATCGCGGGGCCGGGCGGCGGCAGCGACGAGAAGCCGGTCGGCCTCGTCTATCTCGCGCTCTCCGACGACGCACACACCGAGCACCGGAAGATACTCCTCCCCGGCGACCGCCAACTCATCCGCTGGCGCGCCTCCCAAGCTGCGCTCGACCTGCTGCGCCACCGTCTTATCTGAAGACGGCCCGCGCGCTTTCCTGAAATGAATTTGTTCTACTCGTCCGGCGATTGCGACGAGGCGGATGCATCGTCATCGTCTTGCCGCTCAGACCGGCGCGCCGGTTCTGCCATTATTTCGTCGTCCGCGCCGCACTGGCACGGGTCAAGCTTACACTTTAGACATACGCCCATAGTTAACAAACCCCTTTCGCCTTCATAGTCGGGTAAAGATGCGCCACCTTATACTACTTTAAAGATATTCTGTCTAACCCGATGTCTGCCCGGTAGTGGTTCAGTTTGAAATCAGAGAAGCGTTAAACATCGGCTCAGTATTTCAAACTGAACCACTACTGTTTGCCCTTCGTGTTCGCTTGCCGGAAAGCAACGTCGCGTCGCGCGCCGCGCAATCCGTTGCTTGTCGTCCTATTTGACCGTTTGTTATAGTCAACAATTCGCTTTCAATCTTTTTTCTCGCCGCCGGTGGAGCTATCTGAATGCGTCCCACGCTGGTCGTTTTGTTGGCGTACCTCTTGGGTTCGATACCCTTCGGATACCTCGTCGTGCTTTTGACTGGCGGGGGCGACGTGCGCGAGACTGGTTCGGGCGGAACGGGCGCAACCAACGTCACGCGCCGCGCTGGACGGGGCGCGGGCATTTTGACTCTCGCGCTGGATGCTTTGAAGGGCGTCGTCGCGGTCGCGCTCGCGCGCTGGCTGCTCGCGCCGGACTTCGCCGTCAACTGGTGGGTCGCCGCCTGCGCGCTCGCCGCCGTCGTGGGCCATATCTTTCCCGTCTGGCTCGGCTTTCGCGGCGGCAAGGGCGTCGCGACGGGCCTCGGTGTTTTTCTGATGCTCGCGCCGCTGGCGGTCGCTTGCGCCGGAGCGGTCTTTCTCCTGATCGTCTGGTGGACGCGCTACGTCTCGCTCGGTTCGATACTCGCCGCCGCGACGCTCCCGCTCGGAGTCTGGTTGACGAATAGCCGCAACGCAGAGACGCAGGCGAACGTGTGGCCCCTCTTGACGACGGCGATTATCGGCAGCGCATTCATCGTCCTGATGCATCGCGCCAACATCTCCCGGCTGATGCACGGGACGGAGAACAGGTTGAAATGAGATAGCAGACGATTTTTGATTCGACATCCTGCGCGGGCTGCAACTGAGGGAAGGCTGCTGACATCTCTAACAACATGAAATGGCCGGGACAAACAGAGAAGAAATCAACAGGGATAGACAGGATGAAACAACTGAAAGGTTAAAAGGGAAAAGGTTAAAAGCGAAAGGGGCAGAGCTTGATTGTTTTCGCCCTTTCCCCATTTGACCCTTGACCCTTTCCCCTTTTCTTATCCTGTCTATCCTGTCCATCCCTGTTAATTTCTTCTACCGCTTTTGTTAACTGTCTGCTTCTTTTTATGCTTCGGATTGCGATAATGGGCGCGGGCGGATGGGGGACGGCGTTGAGCATCGTGGCGGGACGCGCCGGTCGGGAGGTGCGCCTGTGGTCGCGCAACGCTGCGGTCGTCGAGACGATTGAACGCGAACGGGTCAACCGCGTCTATCTCGATTCGTACGAGATACCGTCGAGCGTCCGCGCGACGACGGATGCGCGCGCCGCTCTGGACGGCGCGGAGTTGGTCATTCTGGCCGCGCCCTCGCACGCGACGCGCGCGCTTCTCGAAGCAATCGCGGGCCATGTGCGGGCGGAGATGATTTTTGTGAGCGCGACGAAGGGCATCGAAATCGAGACGGGAGAACGCATCTCGCAAATCGTCGCGGATGTTTTGGGGCGACGGATGCGCGCGCCCCGTTTCGTCTGCTTGTCGGGGCCGTCGTTTGCGAAGGAAGTTGCGGCGGGGCAGCCGACGGCGGTCGTCGCCGCGAGCGACGATGCGGAGTCGGCGGCGTCTGTGCAGTCGGAGTTGAGCGGGCCGCAGTTTCGCGTCTATACGAACGACGACGTGGCGGGGACGGAGATCGGCGGCGCGTCGAAGAACGTGATGGCAATCGCGGCAGGGATAGTCGCGGGCCTCGGCTTCGGCGCAAACAGCGTCGCCGCGCTCATCACGCGCGGGCTGGCGGAGATGACGCGGTTAGCGTTAGCGGAAGGCGCGCGGGTCGAGACCTTGATGGGACTGGCGGGGTTGGGCGATCTGGTTTTAACCTGTACGGGCAGCCTCTCGCGCAACCGCTACGTCGGGCAGGAACTCGGGCGCGGTCGCGCGCTGGATGAAGTGCTCGATGGGATGAACGAAGTGGCCGAAGGCGTGCGGACGACGCGCGCGTTGCAGTTGCTGGCCGGGCGTCGCGGCGTCGAGATGCCGATAACGGGCGAAGTTTACGCCGTGCTTTATGAAGGCAAGGACGCGCGCGCGGCGGCGTCGGAGTTGATGTCGAGACCCCTGCGCGGCGAGTTCGAGGGAATCAAAGTTTGAACGAAACAGAGCGCATCGTGGAGCGTACCCGCGCGGGATGGTCGTCCGTCGAGCGCACCGCGCTGTATGAGACGATTGAGCGAACACCCGTCGTCGTCTCCCGACCGGGAGGCGAAACGTCCGTCGCTCGGTGCGCGGGAGATGTAGGGAGCACAGGATGACCGCGACCGCCGAAGAGAAGATCATTATCACGAACCGCGCCGCTTACCATGAGTATCATATTCTGGAAAAGTATGAGGCGGGCATCGTCCTGACCGGCACGGAGGTCAAGAGCGTGCGGACGGGACACATCCAGTTGAAGGAATCTTACGTAGCTATCCGGGAGGGGGAAGCGTGGTTGTTCAATGCACACATTTCACATTATTCTCACGGCAACCGGCAGAATCACGACCCCGTGCGGACGCGTAAACTGCTGCTCCACCGCCGCGAAATTGAACGCCTCGAAGAAGCGACGACGCTCAAGGGCATGACGCTCGTCGTGACGCGCGTCTATCTGAAGACGGGCCGCGTCAAATTTGAAATCGGCGTCGCGCGCGGCAAGAAGCTTTATGATAAACGCGAGACGGAACTGCGGCGCACGGTGGAGCGAGAGACGCGCGCGCAGTTGAAGGAACGCATCAAGTCATAGGCCGCCATCATTTGATAGTCTGTTAAGAAACAGGAGAAGAGGAAAATGGAGATTCAAGCAAGTAACGGAAATTTCGGCGAAGCGGACGTGCAGGCTTTGGCCGTCGCCGTCTTCAAAGGCGAGCGGGCCGACGAAGGCACTCTGCGCGAACTCGACGAAGCGACGGGTGGAATCATCAAGTCGGTCATCGAATCCGAAGAAATCAAAGGCAAAGAGGGCGAGACGGCCTACCTCCATCTCGCCGATACGGGCGGACGTTTGCAGGCCAAGCGCCTGTTGCTCGTCGGCGTGGGCGAGCGCGAGCAGTACAACCTCGGACAGGTTTCGCAGATGGCGGGCGTCGCGGTGCGGACGCTGCGCGCGCGTAACATCAAGACCATCGGGCTGATTCCGCGCGGCACGGACGCCGAGAGCGAGCGCGTCGCGACAGCCGCCGCGACCGGCGCGCTGATGGGCCAGTTCGAGCCGGACAAGTATCGCACGTCGGACAAAGAAGAACGGATGGTCGAGCGTCTCGTCGTCGTCATCAAGGATGCGGACGCGTCGGCCATCGCGCGCGGCGCGGAACGCGGGCGCATCGTCGGCGAATCCGTCAACTTCACGCGCGACCTCTCCAACGAACCCGGCGCGTACATGACGCCGACCATCATGGCCGAACGCGCGCAGGAGATTGCCAACCAGTTCGGCTTAGAGATTGACGTGCTCGACCGCGAACGCTGCGAGGCCGAAGGGATGGGGTCGTTCCTGAGCGTCGCGCGCGGTTCGGATGAGCCGCCGAAGATGATGATGCTCAAGTACACGCCCGCGGGCGGCGCGGCGGCGCAGCACAACGGCGAACTGCTCGCGCTCGTCGGCAAGGGAATCACCTTCGACACGGGCGGCATCTCTCTCAAGCCCGGCGAGAACATGGAGTTGATGAAGTACGATATGACGGGCGGCGCGACCGTGCTCGGCGTGATGCGCGCCGTCGCGCAACTCAAACCCTCCATCCCCATCCTCGCCATCGTGCCCGCGACCGAAAATATGCCGTCCGGCAAAGCGACCAAACCCGGCGACGTGGTGCGCGCCATGTCCGGCAAGACCATCGAGATCATCAACACCGACGCCGAAGGGCGTCTCGTGCTGGCCGATGCCATCTCCTACGCCAAGAAACTCGGCGCGACGCAAATTATAGACATGGCGACCTTGACCGGCGCTGTCTCCATCGCGCTCGGCGATGTCAACACGGGGATTATGGGCACGGATCAGGAGTTGATTGACGAGTTCATCGAAGCGGGACGCGAGGTCGGCGAGAAGTTCTGGCAACTGCCGCTCGACAAGGAATATACGCGCCAGATCAAGTCGGACATCGCCGACATCAAGAACGTCGGCGGGCGTAAGGCCGGAACCATCACCGCCGCCGCCTTCCTCAAAGAGTTTGCCGACGGCGTCTCTTGGGCGCATCTCGACATCGCCGGAACCGCTTGGGGCGACGAGGCCAAGCCCTTCCGCTCGAAAGGGCCGACCGGCGTCGCCGTCCGCACCCTCGTCAACTTCATTGACCGAGCCTCCCGCTCCGGCGCAAGCGACGCCGCAGGCCAGAACGTCACACCGCCCCGCGCCAAGTAAAAGAGCCGCAAAAACAGCACAGGGCCGCGCTTCGAGCAACTCGGGCGCGGCCTTTTTGCGTGCATATCCCGAAAAATCAGCGGCAGACCGGCGACGAGCGCGCCCCTTAAGTGTCTACTATAGTACACACATGTGTGTACTATAGTAGACACTTGGCACGGAGTGAGGCGTAAAATCTTGTGAATTTGTGAAAAATTCGCTTGCAAAAATCATGGTATATATGTTGCAATGTCGGACGTTGAGCCAACGGGCGCGATCACCACTAAAACATGTCCTCGCCCCCCTCGGTGGCCGCCCGAGGTAGCAAAGTATCGCCCCCTTTGGCTCTCCTCTCACACACATTTCTTCCACTTTCATTCATAAAATGTGCCTCAGCATTCGATTTTGAGTGGGGCGAATGTGTGCTATATTAACGCTCACGGGCGACCCTAACCCGCCCTTTGAAATACTTTCAGAGCGTTCCATCGCCGTCTTTTGCGGTGCTTAGGGAAAGCGCGATGGTTGATTACTACAAAATCTTGGGCGTCAAGCAGGCGGCGTCGGCTACCGAAATCAAGTCGGCGTACAGGCGTCTTGCGCGCAAAAGGCATCCGGACGTGAACGGCGGGTCTGACGAAGCCGCGCGCGAATTTGCTCTGATCGCCCTCGCTTACCGCACCCTCAGCGACCCGCAGGAGCGCGCCTTCTACGACGACCAACGTCGCAACATCCATCAGACACCTTCGGGTTCCGTCCTCCATTCCAGCAACCCGCACGCACAGCGCATGCGACGGATGGTGATGGCGCAAGCGCGTTTCGACCGCGTGGTTGACCGCCTGATCGAGGCCGAGCGGCGCGAAACCTTCGTCCTTCAGCAAGCGGTCTTCACGACCGTCACGCTCTTTCTCTCGACCTTCTTCGTCGCCATGTTCAAGCCGCGTCTCTGGCATAGCTTCGACCATATAGGCCGCGCCATCCTCGTCACGCTCTTTCTCATCGGTCTCTGGCATCTGACCGTGCGCCTGCGCGCCTGCTTCGCGCACTACACGTATCAGCCCAAGCGCATCCATGATTCCATCATCAACGAAGAGGAGAAGCCGGACAAACCTTTCACGCGTTTGACCGCTTCGACTTTTCTTGTGCTCGGTTACGCCGCGAGTCTCGCCGCCGGACTCTTCGTCGGCTCGCACGCGCAGTACGTCGTCATCTTCAACGACGTGCCCTATCTCTTCGGCCAGCACATCCGCCCCGACCTACTCTTCTACCCGCCCATCGCCGTGCTCATCGTGGACACGATGCACACCGTCGCCTCCAAGATAGACTGACACGACGGGCGGACGCGCTCGGCTCCTTAAACGGTCGGGCGAAACGGTTCGTGCGCCGTCCGGTGCAGGGAATCAAATCTTGCCAGCCGCGCGCGTCTCGTGTATATTTCGCTGCCAGCAACCCACAGCAGGATTTTGAATCAGAGTTTTTAGATTCCGGAGACTCTCAAGATACAGGTGAAGACACGCGCGTGCGCTCGACAAGCGCCGAACCAAATCCGCCGACGGCCTCCTGAACGTCGCTGCGAGACTCGCCCCGCGAGTTGAGAAAGCGTCTCTGGCCGTCCGGCTTCGCCAAAGGAGGAGCCGCAAGATGGCTAAGAGAATAACCGAACGCCACCGCCTCGCCCTCAAACTCGACGCCTTGAACGATTCCGAAGTCAAGGAAGTCCTCGAATACATCTCCATCATGGAAACCATGCGCCGCGCGACGACGCTCTCGGGCGTCTGGGAAGACGAACTCGTCGCGCTGTTGGCCGAGACGCAGGAGAACAAGCGTGCGCGTCAAGCCTTCGAGTGGGAGGCCGCGCGCCGACGCGCCGAGAGACGCGCCGCCGTCGCCGTCGCAGGCGTCCCGACCCGCGCATGAGCACAAAGGAAGCTCAACAAACGCGAAATTTCACCCCTCGTAGTTTGCAGCGTCTCGCGGCGGCGCTGCTGGCGCTCTGTGTCCTCTGTCTGTCGAACGGCGCGGGCCGGACGCTCGCGTCCGCGCAGGAGGGGACTCCCAGACCCGACTCGCCCTTCACACGCACACCGCTTCAACAACTGATTGAGAGAGAACGCGCGCGCCTTGCGCTCTTCGATGTCGAGGAGCGGCGCGACGCCGTGCAGCGTCTGGGCGCGATGGCGCGGCCCGAGAGTTCGCGTGCGGCGGCGGTCGCTTTGCGTGATTCGTCGGCGATTGTGCGGGCGACGGCGGCGCGCGCCGTCCTCTCGCTGCCTGCGACGGAAGCCCAAGCTTTGCTGCGTCCTCTGTTGCAGGATAAGGACGAGTTTGTCCGGCGCGAGACGGCCTACGCGCTCGGCGCGATCAAAGTTCGCGCGGCGGTCGGGCCGCTGGTTATCGTTTTGGCACGCGATAAGAGCGCGGCTGTGCGCGGGGCGGCGGCGGTCGCGCTCGGACAGATCGGGAGCCGCGAGGCCGTGCCCGCGCTCATCTCCGTGCTGGCAAACGAACGCGCGGGCGACGACGTGAGACGCGAGGCCGCACGCGCGCTCGGTCTCATCGGCGACCCGTCGGCTGTCCCCGCGCTCCGCGCCGTGCTCACCGCGCGCGACCCCTATCTTTCGCAAATCGCGCACGACGCGCTGCGCAAACTCGATCCCGCCAGCGCCGTCAGGCCGACCTGAGAGTCAAAACATCTTTCGCAAAAAGGAGAGACGCCGGAAAGATAAACTCTTTCCGGCGTCTCTTTTTTCCTTACGACGAGAGGGGTTTTAGCTCTCGGATTTTTCGCCGCGTCCCTGACCCTTGCGCGCCGCTTTGGTTTGCGGGAGCGGGAGTCCGACGCCGCCCGACTTGGCCTCGGTCTTCTCGGGGTCGTCTTCCATTTCGGGCACGTCGCTGATGAGCGCGCCGCCGGAACGCTTGGAGAAGACGAGTTTTTTGCCGGTGTCGTTCAAGTCAACGTGGACGAGGTCGCCCAAGCCGACCTGTTCGGTCGCCACCAGATTCGAGAGCGGATAGACGAGGAAACGTTCAATCGAACGCTTCAGGTGACGCGCGCCGTATTTGAAGTCTATGCCCTCTTTGAGAAGCATATCCTTGGCGGCGTCCGAGCATTGAAAGACGAACTTCGTGCCCGCCGAACGCATGATGCGGTCTTGCACGGATTGCAGTTCGAGGTCGAGAATCTGCCGCAGGTGATGCTCTTTCAAGGAACGGAAGACGACCACCTTGTCAATACGGTTCATGAACTCGGGCGAGAACTTGCGTCGCGCCGCTTCGACCGCCGTGCGATAAATCTTCTGGTCAACTTCGGTGTCGTTCGGATTCTTGTCGCCCTTGGCGGGAGCGAAACCGATGCCGCCCGAAATCAACTCCGACATCTCACGCGCGCCGAGATTGGAGGTCATAATCACCATCGTGCGCGAGAAATCCACGCGGCGGTTATCGCCGAGGGTGAGCGTGGCTTTGTCAAGAATCCCCAAAAGCAGTTGCCAGAGGGAGTCGGAAGCCTTCTCGATCTCGTCGAAGAGGACGAGCGAGAGTTTGGTGTCTTCCGTGTGATAACGGTCGAGATTCTCCTGCGTCAGCATGGGCGAGGTTTCGCGGTGTCCGAGATAACCCGGAGGCGAGCCAATGAGCTTCGCAATCTCGTGCGAGTGTTGAAACTCGGCGCAGTCAATTTTGATGACCGCCGTCGGGTCGCCGAAGAGGACTTCGGCAGCCGCCTCGACGACGCGTGTTTTACCCGAACCCGTCGGGCCGAGAAAGAGCATCGTGCCGACGGGACGGTTGAGCGGGTTCATCCCGGCGAGGAAAATCTGGTAGAGGCCGCTCATGCGGCGCACGGCGCGCTCCTGCCCGACGATGCGCGTCCCGAGTTTCTCTTCAAACTCCTGTGCGCGCGGACTCTTCTGGTCGGGGTCGAGGAAGACTGTATTTGGCGTTGTAACTTTCTGTTTCTCCATCATTGCTAACATGGTCGTCCTCCTTTGCCGGAGCGTTATCGTTCGGGTTGCGCTTGCGTGCCTCATCTGAGTGGGCTTGCGTGTCGCCGCTCGTCGTGGCGACTCCGGCCCGCTCATGGCCGCATCCCCCGTCTCTCTCCATGCAAAGAACGAACCACTAACTCTTAGATGTCGGTGGCGCGGAGGCGGTTTGCCTGCGGCAGACCCCCAAAGCGCGCACGCGTTTATTAAAGCGTGCACTATATATACGACTCTGAGGGATTTGTCACCACTAAATATGCGCGGAAGACGGGGCGGGAGCTTACGGGCGACGGGCGGAGGTTTTTTTTACGGGTGACAGATTCCGGCAGGGAAGGAATGACACTTCCTGTTGAGAGGGGAGCTTTCGGGCCGCCCTTGAGTCGCCCTGACACACCGAACCGTGTTCCGCGCAGACCAAAAGGTCGCAACCGGCACGGGAGCGTGAACCGGTTCGGATGTTAAGCCCGAAGCGGTTTTCAAACGGAACACGGCGGGAGAAAAACGTAGGGGCGGCAGGATAATCCCGCCGCCCCTCGAAGCTGAATTTTCTCTACCCGTCAGTCGTAGTATTCCAGCCCGAGATGCGTGATGAGGTCTTCGCCGCGCAGATGCCGGAGCGTGTTCTTGAGTTTCATCAGTTGGATGAAAACATCATGCTCGGGATAGAGCGTCGGGGCGGTCATTGGCGACTTGAAATAGAAGGAGAGCCATTCCTGCACGCCGCGCATTCCGGCGCGCTGCGCTAAGTCCATAAAGAGCGCGAGATCGAGGACGATGGGCGCGGCGAGGATGGAGTCGCGGCAGAGAAAGTCAATCTTGATCTGCATCGGATAGCCGAGCCAGCCGAAGATGTCTATGTTGTCCCAACCCTCTTTGTTGTCGCCGCGCGGCGGGTAGTAGTTGATGCGGACGACGTGCGAGAAGTCTTTGTAGAGTTTCGGATAGACTTCGGGTTGAAGGATGTATTCGAGGACGGAGAGCTTGGATTCCTCTTTGGTCTTGAAGGATTCGGGGTCGTCGAGGACTTCGCCGTCGCGGTTGCCGAGGATGTTGGTCGAGTACCAGCCGTGCAGGCCGAGCATCCGCGACTTCAAACCGGGCGCGATGATGGTCTTCATCAAAGTCTGTCCGGTCTTGAAATCCTTACCGCAGAGGGGCACGCGCATCTCGTCGGCGAGTTCCATCAGGGCGGGGATGTCTACGGTCAGGTTGGGCGCGCCGTTGGCGAAGGGGATGCCGGACTTGAGCGCGGCGTAGGCGTAGATCATCGAGGGGGCGATGGCCTTGTGATTGTCGCGCATCGCCTGCTCGAAGGACTTGAGCGTCTTATAAACGCCGTGCTGCTTGAGGAAGATTTCCGTCGAGGCGGCCCAGACCATGACGAGACGCGAGCACTTGTTCTTGCGTTTGAACTCCGCCATCTCCGCAATCAACTGCTCGGCCAAATCCAACTTGTTCTTGCCCGTCTTGACGTTCGTCCCGTTCAGAC
Source organism: Pyrinomonadaceae bacterium (assembly GCA_035537095.1). GTDB lineage: Bacteria > Acidobacteriota > Blastocatellia > Pyrinomonadales > Pyrinomonadaceae > DASWNP01. The sequence continues at coordinate 31,318 of DATLMV010000118.1, read as the reverse complement.
GCTTGACGTAGTGCTGGTCGAAGACGGCGGGCATCGGTTTGATCTTTTGCAGCGGCGTGCGGAGTTGGTTAAGCAGTTCCTTCTCCAACACGCCCGCGTGCATCGCGGCGTCGTAGGCGGAATCGGGGAAGATGTCCCACGCGCCGAAGACGAGGTCTTCGAGGCTCGCGAGCGGGACGAAATCCTTAATGAGCGGGACGCGGTTGTCCGTCCGTTTGCCGAGACGGATGGTTCCCATCTGCGTCAGACTGCCGACGGGGTCGGCCAACCCCTGCTTGATTGCCTCGACGCCCGCGATGAAAGTCGTACTGACCGCGCCCAAGCCGACGAGCAGCACGCCGAGGCGTCCCTCAGCCGGTGCGATTTCCAGACCCTTCTCCAAAGCCATCTGTTTTTGTGTCCTTCCGAGAGATTGTTGAGCCTGATGATAACGGACGGGGCGTCTCCGGTCTGCTCCTATCTTGCCTTAAACGGACGCTCGCTTGCGCTTTAACACGCGCGGGCGCGCAAACACGGTCTCGCAGAGGACGGACTGAGGGCGCGGGAGTCCCGGCGACGTTGATGCACATTCGCGCGAGCTTGAAGATGGAAACGTCGGGACGCGACGCTTTCGGCTCACAAACGGAAACCGTCGAGACGTTGTTTACGTCCCGACGGTTTCTCGTCTATCGCGCGCCCTCGCGAGATGAACGATGAGGTTCAAGCTATAGGAAGGAGGCGGCGCGGGCTCACTTGATGCCTTTGCGCGCCATCTGTTCTTTGAGGGCGGAAGCGACCGCCGTGTCGAAGCTGTCTTGAGTCGCGCCCGCGCGTTTCTTCTTTTCGGCGGCGATGAATGCTTCGCGCTGTTTGGAGAGCGCGAGGATTTCGGCGCGCAGTTTACTGCGTTCATCCAGACGGCGTTGAACTTCGCGCTGCCGTTCGGCGGGCGGCAGTTTGCGGAGTTGATCGGGGAGGTCAACATCCTTGACGGCGTCGAGCTTGACGGAGCCGTTCTCCACGTTTTGCAGGAGGTCGCCGATATAGGCGTTGCTGTTGAGCGCCTTGTTCATGGCGCGTTCGGCCTGCGCGGTTTGCGGGGCGGCGGTGGCGACCTTCGTCTCGGTCGTCAACTGCGCGGCGGAGGCTTCCGCGCGGAAATTTTCGCCCGCGACGCCCGCGCCGCCGCCGTACGCCAGATACGTGCCGCCGAGTTTCGTCCCCAACTCGCCGAGCTTCCCGTCGTAAGGAGTCTCTATCGAGCGGACGCCGCCGTCCTGCGCGATGGCGAAGAAGCGTCCCTCGCCACGCTGCGCGATGGCCTGCCAGACACGCCGCGTGTCCGTCTGCTCGCCGCATTGAATGGTGTTGACGACCATCCCGCGCGCGATGGCTTCGCCGGTTGAACGGAGCGTGTCGGGTTCGTTGCGGTAGTCGTCGTGCGGCGGGGCATCGCCGACGAGGAAGAGAATCTGCGCGACGTTCGGCCCACCTTTGCGCGCCTGCGACCAGCCCGCGCGATGCACGCCGTCGGCCAGCGCGCGGCGCACGTTCTCCGGCCCGTCGCCGCCGCCCTCGGCGCGATAGTCCATCAGCGTCGTATAAACTTTGTCGAGGTCGTCGGTCAGAGGCAAGACCTGCGTGACGTACTGGTCGCCGAGGTCGCGGTATGCGACGAGGCCGACGCGCACGGCAGGGCGCGATTCCGCCTGCATGGCTTCGTTGACGATGCCCCAGACGCGCTGCTTCGCGCCGTCAATCAGCCCGCCCATCGAGCCGGTCGTGTCCAGCACGAAGACCATCTCCAAGACGGGCTTGTCTGCGTTCGCCGCCGTCTCCGGTTCGTCCGGCGCGAGCGTTTTGACCCTGCTCTGGCCGTCTTCGCTGAAACCCGCGATCCAGATGGCGCTCAGCCCGACGCCGAAGACGAAAGTGATAATCGAGATAACGATTCTGTAAGTCAGCCGTCTCATAAACATTCCTTTCCGTGAACATCCGTCCGCCGCGACCGGAGAAGGACGCGCGCGCCGTCCGTCAATGCAACCCGTTTCTGACGAAGCATGATGCACCGGCAGGCGACGACGAGCCGCGCCGTTCGCATCACGCCAAATCCTGCTCTGCACCTAAGAACGGACGCCCGCGCCGCGACTTGCGGGATATTTTGGAGAGTGAAGTTGCGGACGGCAGGACAGCCCGCGTCGCCCGTGCATCTGCTCCGGTAAGTTTTTCCACGCGGACAGGATGAGGTTTTCGACACGAACGAGTTAACGACGGACGAGGGCGGCGCGAAAGGCGCGCGGCGAGAGTCCGTGTGCGTGGCGGAAGGCTTTGGCGAAGTGGCTCGGGCTGCTGTAGCCGACGCGCGCGCCGACTTCGATGATGGAGAGGTCTGTTTCGGCGAGCAGCGTCTGCGCGCGTGCGGCGCGCAGCGCGGCGAGATAGGCGTGGGGCGCGGCTCCGGTCAGTTTTTTGAAGAGGCGCGCGAAATGGAAGGGCGAGAGATGCGCGGCGGCGGCAATCTCTTCGAGCGGCAGGTCGCGGTCGAGATGCGCGTGCATCAGTTCGACGGCGCGGCGGATGCGCCGGTCTATCAACCCGACGCGCGAGAGTTCGAGTTCGTCGGAGCGGCGGATGTTCGTCTGCCTTCGCAGGAGTTGCACGACCAACTGCTCGATGAGCGCGGCGACGACCAACTCTTGCCCGGTCGTCTCTTCTAACAATTCGTCGGCCAGATCGCGCGCCAGCCGGACGAGACGTTCGTCGAGCGGGGAGACGACCGAAGCGCGGAAGGTGATGCGCGCGTCGGCGCGTGTGAGCCGCGCGCGGACGGCGCAGTCGAGCACGTATGCGGGCGCGAGCGAGAGCGAGAGCGACTCGGCACGCTCGCCCGCGACGCGCGCCGTCTCGCCCGGATTGACGAACAGCGCGCCGCCCCGCTCCAACTCGCCCCCGGCTACCGGCGTCTGACTGCCGCCGCCCGCGCCCTCCGTATCCGCTCCGCGCGCCACATCTTCGCCCGCGCTCCAACGCAGCCTGCCTTCGAGCAGAAAGAGCGCGGCGTAGAGGGGCCGCGACGTGCTGTGCCAGCGCATCCGCCGCGCCGAGCGATAATGAATCGTGTAGTGCGCGTGCGCGTAAACTTTGTCGGTGGAGTTTTCTGTACTCTTCATCGAACAACGTAAAAAAGCGTTTCGCCGCGCGCCGCGACCGGAGACGACGAGGCAATCCGCTTTCTCTTTTCAGACGACGAGACAAGCCGCTTCGCCGGTTCATCTTCACAATCCGCTTCGCCGCTTCGACAGTCTATCCCGACGCGCGATTCAACAGTTTATCCCGGCGGGCAACTTTGGACGCTCATCAAACAGTCTTCAAACGTCAAGAGCGTCAACCGCCGCGCGCATTCGTGCCGGATGATTCGTTATCAGGGCGCGCACGCCCGCCTCTCGCGCGCGACGCGCCCACGTTGAATCGTCAACCGTCCAGACGACCACGCCGAGCCCCGCCGCGTGCGCCGCTGCAACCGTGCGCGCGCGCGCCAGCGAGTGATGCAACGCGATTTCGTCCGCGCCGCAGTCGCGCGCCTGTTTAATCAGCGCGCGTGCGGCGGGCGCGGGCCGCGCGAGCGTCCGCTCGAAGAGAGCAGCCGTGCGTATCTCCGGCGCGAAGTTTTTGACGGCGCGCACGGCGCACAACTCGAAGCTCTCGACGACGACACGCCCCGTCAGGGAATGAGCGCGAACCAGACGCGCAACGTCCGCCGCCAACGCTTCGTACGGTTCGCCCGCGTCGCACTTCAACTCGACGTAGAGCACGCGCGCGCGCTCACCCGTCGTCTCGAAAACCTCCGCGAGCGTCGGCACAAACTCGCGCGCGTACTCCTCGCGCGCAAGCTGCGGGTAACTGCGGTTGAACCAACTCCCCACGTCGGTCTGCCCGAGTTCGGAGGCTGTGTAGAGACGCACGAGGCCGCCGCGCAGGGCCGTGCGCTTGAGCGTCGCATCGTGAATCACGACGGGCACGCGGTCGTGCGACAGTCGCACGTCGAACTCCAAACCGTCCGCGCCGTCGTCCAAGGCACGCCGGAAGGCGGCCAGAGTGTTCTCCGGCGCGTGCGCCGACGCGCCCCGATGCCCGACGACGAGCGGCGGAGGCGTAGCGTCAACGTGTTGACTCTCAGACGTGTGAACGGAATCAACATCCCGCCGCGTCTCCGGCGCGTCCGCGCCCGCGCGCGTCGTCTCTGCTTTGTCTGCGGGTTTCATCGCGTGCGATAGGTGCGGTAGTCGAGTTCGGCGAAGATGTTGTCGCGGCTCTCAATCTCGGCGAGACGTTCTTCGTTGATGCGGGCGGATTCGATCTCTTCCGCGAGCGCGTTGAAGCGGCGGATGTGTGAGCGGAAGCGGCGCGTGGCGTATTCGACGGTCGTGCCCTGATAGATTTGGAAAGCCCAGTCGCTCGACTGCGCGAGCAGGAGTTCGCGCGCGAGTTGGTTGAGCGCGCGATGCGTGAGCGGGTCAGGCGGCGAATCGTAGCGATTGGCGAACGCGGTCAGGCGTTGTTCGGCGGCCTGCTGGTGCGGGTACATCCACGCGTTGCCCTCGTTGAGCCAGACCTTGAAATAGCCCTCCGCGCCCCAAGACGACTGCGAGGGCTGTTGTGTCTGGACGGGGATGCCGGAATCCAAAAAGTCGCCGGGCGAGACGGCTTCGATGTCGTGCTGATCCCAATGGAGCTTGCGAAAAACGAAGTCAATGAACTGCGGGCCTTCGTACCACCAATGACCGTACAACTCCGCGTCGTAGGGCGAACAGACGAGGGGCGCGCGCCCGCCGAACTGCTCGCGCAGACGCGCGGCCTGACGCACGCGCTCGCCGACGAAATCGCTCGCATGCGCAGCGGCACGCTCGCGCGCGGCCTGCGGGTCGTAGGGCAGCTTCGCGTCCTGCGGCACGTCGCGCCCCGTGATGCGATGATATTTGAGACCGAGATGCCTGCGTTCGCCTCCGGCGTGCAGGTGCGGTTTGAGATATTAGAGCGGCGCATCCCAACCGAGATCACGATAGAACTCACGATAATCAGGGTGGCCCGGATAACCGACGACGCTGCTCCAAACCTGTTGACTCGTCTCAAGGTCGCGCGCGAAGACGGCGACGCCGTTCGGGCAGCGGACGGGCGCAAAGACGCCGTAGCGCGGGCGCGGCTCGCCGTAGAGAATGGCGTGCGAGTCGGCGATGAAGTATTCGATTCCGGCGTCGGCGAGCAACTGTTCGATGCCGGGTTCGTAGGCGCACTCGGGCAGCCAGATGCCGCGCGGCTGTCGCCCGAAGTGCTTGCGATAATTCGTGACGGCGATTTCGACCTGCGCGCGCCGCGCCTCGTCCGTCGAGATGAGCGGGAGGAAACCGTGCGTCGCGCCGCAGGTGATAATTTCGAGCACGCCTTCTTCCTGCAACTCACGAAAGCCGCGCACGATGTTGCGCCCGTATGTGTCCGTCCAGAGACGCAGGGCCGCGCTCAAGTTTTCCCTGTACATCCGTGCGGCGGGCAAAAATTCCGGCGCGTCCGCAGAGGCGCGCGCAATCTCTTTCTCCGAGAGCGCGAGCAGGTTTTCGAGATGTCGCGTGTAGCGCGTCTGCAAGAGTTCGTCGGCCAGCATCTCGCAGAGCGGCGGCGAGACGTTCATGGCGAGACGCGGGCGCGCGCCGCTTTCGTGCAGGTTCGAGAAGACGAAGATGAGCGGCAGATAGACTTCCGTTATCGCCTCGTAGAGCCAGTCCTCTTCCAAAAACTCGGGATGCTCCGGATGACGCACGAAGGGCAGGTGAGCATGCAGGATGAGACTGAAGTATCCGTTGGGCACAATATAAAAGAGGTTAGATGTCGGATGTTGGATGTTAGGGAAAGACAAACTGCTTTTGTCTAACATCTAACATCCGACATCTATCATCTGCTTTAAATATTTCGACGGCGCGCGCGACGCTTGAAGAACTCCTCGTTCATGCTCGGCAGCCAGAGGCGCGGCCCCGGCGCGGGCATCTGCACGTCGCTTGCGCCCCAGACGAAACGCGCGGCGCGGCGCATGGCTTCGGCTGTCGCTTCGTCGTAACGCTCGTCGTCTTCGAGTTCGAGCGCGAGCGTGGAGCGCAGGAGTTCGAGCAGGCGCGAGGCGTCGGGCGGTGCTGCCTCACGTTGCGCCGCTTGCCGCAGCCAACCGGCGAGCGCGGGCGACAGGAGCGGGAGCAAGCGTTCGAGCGAGACGCCGAAGGCGAGCGCGGAGAGCAGGGCGCGCATCTCCGCAAAGCTGTCGTCACGCAGGAGCGGCGCGCCCGCGCCGATGAAGGCGTCGGCGAGGCGGCGCGTTGTCTCGTCGCCGGTCGCGGCGTCGGCTGCTTCGAGCGTCACTTCGAGCGCGTCGGTGGCGTAGCCCGCTTCGTTGAGCACGCGCGCAAACTCCGGCGCGGCGACGTGAAACTCCGGCGTCGCGTCGCTTGTCCGCGCGACGCCCACGCGCGGCGTCGTGACCTCGTTCGATATCAACAGGCGAATGAAGGGGCGGCCCTGCGCGTAGAAGCCGACGGCGACGCGATAACTGCTGTCGGGGCGCACGTCGAACCAGAAGTTGTTCACGGGCGACGCTTCGAAGAGACTCTCCGCGCCGCTTTCGATGTCAGTCAAACGGAGCGCGAGCCGGTAGCGCGCGGCGTGATTCGTGCCGAAGAGTCGGCGCAGCGTCTGGAAGGGATCGCGCGCGTGGCTCCAATAGAGATAGAGACGGTAGGGCGATTGGACGAGGAGGCGTATGCGGTCGCCCGCGTACGTGTCGGGCAGGGGTTCGTCAATCGAGAGGGCGGCGAGCTTATCGCGCACTTCGGCGGTCGGCTCGGGCAGCGGCGCGAGGGCGGGCGTCAACTGCTCGGAGCTACCGGGGAAAATAAAAGGCATCAAAATCTCTTCTTCAATCACAGCCCCGCCCGTGCGGAAAACTTGCGGGCCGGAGCGTTTAAATTGTCTGTTGTAGAACGCGCTAATTTGTACGGGATTGCGGGCGCGGTGTCAACGCGCGTGAGGCTCGGGCGTCGCTTCGAGGGTTGTGCGGAGGGAGAGTTTAGGGGCGCATGTTTTTGTTGATGCTCTTGAGATTGATGTCGAGCGTGCCGAGGTCGCTATCTATGCGCGCGCGGACGGGGAGGTGTCGCTCGTCGTTCGTCATCCAGAGGGACATCCGCCCGTTCTCTTCGATGAGACGCCCTTTGCCGAAAATCTCTATCTCGACGCGCACGACCGCGACGCGCCCGACGATGCTCTTGAGACGCTTCTTCTCCGCCAGAACCTTGACCGGCACGCGATAGACCGCGCCCGAATCGCTGATGCTCAACTCGAACGTCTGACCGGGCGTGAGTTTCTGCGTGCGTAGAAAATAGATGGCGGTGATGATGTCGTGCGAAGTGTCGGCGAGCGGCGACGAGACGACGCGGGGCGGTCGCGCGGGGTTGTTCGGGTCAAGCTCCGTCCAAGTGATTTTGTCGGCGGCGCGGTCGAAGACGGCCTCACTCGTGCGGACGCGTTTGCCCTGTTCGTCGAGTTTGGTCGTCCGCAGGATTTGGAAGGACTTGGATTCGACCGTTGATTCGACGTGATAATGAAAGTTGATCCCGAAGATTTTGCGAAACCACCCGCGCGAAACGATGTCGCCCGTAAAAAGCAGCGGCGCGGCGGCGGCCTCGTTGCTGGCGGATGAAGCGTTCGCCGTTTTGACGACGTTCGCGGCGGGCGCAGCATCCGTAGCCTTAACGACACTCGCGGCGGGCGCGCGTCCGGCGGTGAACTTGAACTCGGCGATGTTGATGCCGCGCAGCAGAAGCTTCGAGAACTCGGCCTCGTAGATCAGTTCTTCGGAAGGCTCGAAGGGACGGCGCGCGGGCGTTGTCGCCGCGTCGCCCGTGCGCGGGTCGTCGGTCGCGGCCACGTCAGCGGCCAACCCTTCCGGCGCGTACGCGAAAGTCAAAACGATAAACGCCGACAGTAAACTTCGTCGCCAATTCATTCTGCAAACTCACTTCGCCAGCATCGCCTTCAACGCCAGCACGCCCCACGCCGCGAGCAACCCGAGCGCCGCCTGATACTCTCGATAACGCATGTAGAGAGTCGCGTCGAACTTCGCCGCGTTCTCCGTCGCCGCGTCGGCGTAGGGCGTCAGTCGCGGAAAAAAGAGCGGCACGGCGGCGGCGTACCGGCGGTAGTCCTCGCCGAAAAGCTCCGCGAGGGTCGCCGCTTCGACGCGCATCACGGGCAAATAGATGCCTAGGAAGAGCGCGGCGAAGAGGCTGCCGAGCAAGAAGGGGCGACCGGCGGCGACCGTGAAACCGAGTCCGAGCAGAAAGCTGCCGAGATAGAGCGGGTTGCGCGTGTAGGCGTAAGGGCCGGAGACGGCGAGCGTCGTGTTCTTCCGGATGTGTCCCGCCGACCACGCGCGCAGCAGCAACCCGACAAGCGCGACCGCGCCGCCGATCAAGAGCGTCCGCAGCGCGGGCCGCGCCAGCACGATAAACAGAGCCCCGCACGCGAACCCCAAAGGCACGCGCCAACGCTGCATCCATGTTCCGCCTCGACGCATTTGTTATCAGTTCGGACGACGGTTATTAGACAAGCATCCGGAGTAACTAACAAACTCATTAGCGCAATCAAAACTAAACAGGGATGGACAGGATAGACATGATTAAAGAGACGGAACAATCTGCATTAATTTCTCATCTGCTTATCCTGTCTATCCTGTCCATCCCTGTTAAATTTCTTTCGGAGTCTTGTTAGACGCTCTTAAGTAGCAAGAGCGGTTTTCTAGTAGCCGTCAGCCTTCGCACGTCGGCTTGCGGGCTAACCGATGCTGACGACTGTTTTCAGTTGCCGGACACGCGCGACGCGTTCGCGGACGGCGGCAAACACGCGCTCGACTTCGATGTCCATGCAGACCCATTGCGAACAGGCGCGGCGATGACAGTCCGCGCGGCAAGTGATGTCCGCGCGCTCGACGCAGATGTCTCCGGCGCGCGGGCTGCCGTTGCGCCACCATTCGGTCGGGCCGAAGAGTCCGACGACGGGCGCGCCCGCCGCGACCGCCAGATGCGTCGGGCCTGTATCGCCGCCGACGTAGATTTCCGCACGCCGCGCGAGAGCGTAGAAGCCTCTGAGCGTCGGGCTGGCGGCGCGCGTCGTGCCCGTGCGCGAGGCGCGCACGACCGCTTCGGCCAGTTCGCGCTCGTCCGGGCCGTGCGTGATGATCGAGCGCAGGCCGAGGTGCGTGAAAATCTCGTCGGCCAGCACGCCGTAGCGTTCGGGACTCCAAAGCTTGGTCGGCCAGCCGCCGCCCGGATTCAAAATAATGAACGGCTGCGGCGCAAACGTCGCCGCCTCTTCGGCCTCGCGTTCGTGCTCGCGCCCGACGGCGATGGGAAACTCGAAATCCCGCGCGTCGGCAGGGACTTCGATGTCGAGCGCGCCCGCGACGAGCGCGAGATTTTTGCGGATAACGTGTGTTTGCGGGGGCGTGCCGACCGTCTGCGTCAGAAGAAAACGGCTCGCGGGTTCGCGCAGGTTCTCGCGCGCGAAGCCGACGCGGCGCGGCGCGCCCGAGAGCCGGGCGATGAATGCGGATTTGAGAAGTCCTTGAAAGTCTATGGAAAGGTCGAAGGCTGAGGCGCGTAACCGACGCAACTGACGGCGCGTTGCCGACAGCGTCTCCCCAGACACCGGCCAGCGCCTCAGAGCCTTCGTGTCGAGTTCGATGAGACTATCTATCAACGGGTTGTCTCTCAAGATTTCCGCCGACCGCCGCTCCACCACCCACTCGATGCGCGCGCGCGGCACGGCCCCGCGCACCGCCGCCAGCGACGGCAACGTGTGCACGATGTCGCCGATGCTCCCGAGTTTGACGAAGAGAATTTTCATACGTGAATCGTGAATCGTAAATCGTGAATAGAATGAACAGTTTTTTTATCTATTCACGATTTACGATTCACGATTTACTAATTTTGCCATTTCGGTGCTCGAATGGTCTTTGGGGTCGCCGACGATGGCGGTGCGCCCGCCGTAGGAGCGGACGGTTTCGCGTTCGGGGACGGTCTCGACGGTGTAGTCCGTGCCTTTGGCGTGGATGTCGGGGCGGATGGCGAGCAGCAACGCCTCGACGGTCGGTTCGGGAAAAATCGTGACCAGATCAACCGCGCGCAGGGCCGCGACCGTCTCGGCGCGCTCGCGTTCGGGGACGAAGGGGCGGCCCTCGCCCTTCTGCGCGCGCACCTGTTCGTCGGAATTGATGCCGACGACGAGCAGGTCGCCGAGAGCGCGCGCCGCTTCCAGATAGCGCACGTGCCCGACGTGCAGGATGTCGAAACAACCGTTGGCGAAGACGACGCGCGCCCCGCCGCGCCGCGCAATCGCCACGCGCGCGATGACGCGGTTGCGGTCGAGAATGCGCGCGACCGCATCCTGTCTCGTTTGTTCGCCGGAGGAAGACATATCTCTCTAACTATCCAAAACAGCCGAGCGAAACATGCGCGACGACTTGCGAAACGTGCGCGGCGACTGACAGGCGACGCGCGTTCGCCTTGTGCGTGCAGAACGCGCTATATCAACGTCAATCTTCGCGGTGCGCGTTTGGCGTCGTCGTTTGTCCCGCTTCGCGCGTCTTCAGCAGCAGATAATAACCGATGATGAGCCGGTTGACCTCGTTGTAGTTCCTGACGCCGGACTTCACGCGGTTGGCTTTAAGATACGCGTTGTTGAGGCTCTGTGTCATCCGCCCGAGACTGCCCTGATGGCGTCGCCAGAAGAGGACGCGCGCACGCATGTCGGCGCGGGGGCCTTGCGCGAGTGAAGCGAAAATCTCGCGCGCGCGTTCGGGCGCGACGCGCGCGTGGATGTTCAGGACGCCGAGCGCGTTGAGATAAGCGGAATAACGCACGTATGGATGCGGCGACGCCGTGCAGGCGACGAAGGCGACGAAACTCGCCTCGTCTTCGCGCGCGAAGCCGCGTTGATGCGCAATCTCGTGCGCGATGGTGAAGGGCAGGTCGGCGTCGGGCATCTGGGCGTTGAAATTCGGCTCGCCCGTCAACGGCGAATAGATGCCGGAGACTTGCATCCGGCTCATCAGCCCCGAAAAATAGACGGGCTTCGGCGGCCCGAAATCAACCTCACCGCCGACGCCCGTCAGCGTCACGCGGCGGTATGCGTCCGACAGTTCAGCGTAGAGTTGCGCGCGCGTCAGCGTCAGCCTGCTCGCCCCGTCTTCGCCCGCGCCTGCGTGAGTCTCCTCGTAGCTGCGGTTGACGCCCTCGACAATCGCGCGGCTAATCGTCTCCAACTCCTCCGCCGTCGCCTCGCGCCGCTCCATCCCGAGAGTCGCAGACAGAGGCGCGCGTTGATAATTCAATCCCCAGATCAGAAGGAAGACCCACAGCCCCGCGCCCGCGAGCCACAACGCACGCAGGAGACTTGAGAACAGCAGCGCGCCGACGCGCACGCGCCGCAAGTAAAGACGCCGTCCCTGCCACGCCAGCCACCCGGCGAGACACGCCGCGAGCAACAGCGTCAAAGCTTCCGCCAGCGAGTATGCATAGAACTTGTTGACGAACGCGAGCGCGCCCGCGATGTACATGTATGCGCCGCGACTGTAGAGCGCATCCACGCGGGCGGGATAAAAACCGGCGACCGTTTGCAGCACAAACGCCGCCCCGAACAGCGCGCACGGAGCAATCAAACGACGCCAGCGCGCCCGCCCACTCGCCCGCGCGCCGCTGTCGTCCGCCTCATTCATAAATCAACCAAAAACTCGGGGGAAATGGGGAAAGGTTAAAGGGGAAAGGGTGAAAGGCAAAAGGGAAAAGGTAAAAGGTGAAAGGCAAAAGGCAAAAGGTATTAAGACTAAGGACGGATGCTTTCTCCCTTTAACCTTTTCCCCCTTTGCCCGTTTCCCCTGCTTGTCTTTCATCGTGTTGCATCAGCGAAGCGAGAAGTTCGTCGCGGTTGACGGAGGCCGTGCCGCGTTTCATGACGACGAGGCCGCCCGCGTGGTTGGCGAGATGCGCGGCGTCGGCGTAGGACGAGCCGGAGGAGAGCGCGAGCGTGTAGGCGGCGATGACCGTGTCGCCCGCGCCCGTCACGTCAACGGCCTCGTGCGCGCCGACAGCTTCGATGTGCAGCGGCGCGGCTCCGGCTTCGAGCAGGAACATGCCCTGACTGCCGCGCGTCACGAGCAGCGCGGGATAATCGAGACGTGCGCGCAGTTCGCGCGCCGACTCTTCCAGCACGTCGCGGTTCGTCAGACGCCTCCCGGCCAACTGTTCCACTTCGTCCTCGTTGGGCGTCGCGGACGTGAACCCTCGGAAGTCGGTCAGTCGAAAACGCGAATCAACGAGCGCGGGCCGCCCGCGTTCGAGCGCGCAGGCGCGGACGACCGCAGCCATCTCCGCACCGGCGACGCCGTAGTTGTAATCGGAGACGATGAAGGCATCGGCTTTGGGGGCCGCGTCGCGGACGTTGGCGGCGAGGCGCGCGTGCGTCGTAGGGTCGGCGAGCGGTTCGGCTTCGTAGTCCACGCGAATCACCTGCTGGCGCGGCGAGTGTGCCTGTCCGGCGAGGATGCGGACTTTGGTCGTCGTGCGCGCGCGGGGAATCTCGACGACGCCCGCGCAATCAACGCCCGCCGCGCGCAGGCGTTCGAGCAGCGCGCGCCCTGCTTCGTCCGCGCCGACGACGCCGACGAGCGACGCGTGCGCGCCGAGCGAAGCGAGATTGAGCGCGCAGTTGGCCGCGCCACCCGGAACCGTCTCCGTGCGTTCGTGGCGCAGGATGAGCACCGGCGCTTCACGCGAGACGCGGCTGATTTCGCCGTAGAGAAACTGGTCTGCGAGCAGGTCGCCGACGACGACGATGCGTCGCTCGTCAAACGTCCGCAACAACGCCGCCAGACGTTCTTCGAGTTCGCCGACGGACTTCCCGCCGCGCTTCTCGCCACGCTGCTCCCGGCTTCGGGGATGACCTTCATTCGTCATCAACGGTTCGCTCGCTCCTCACATGCCTGCCCTTAAAAAGAGCGACACATCCACTCATCGAATCAACCCATCAAAAGACCGGCACGGCAGCAGGCTTGTCGCTGCCCCTATCACTCAATCAACCGGAGCTTTCTTATCTTCCGGAGAACTTCCTTTATCTCTCGTCTCGACAGTTTGCCGGATGATTTGCCGGACGGCTTCCAGTAGATTCTCGGCGACGATGTCCGGTTGATGTTCCCACGCGCCGCTCTGATATTCCCACTCGCCGCGCCCGTAGCCGCTCAGGACGAAGGCGGAACGCACGCCCGCGTTGCGCGCTAGAAGAATGTCGCCGTGGCGGTCGCCGATCATCCAACTGCGCGCGAGGTCAACGTCTAAATCTCCGGCGGCGCGCAGGATGAGGCCGGGTTTTGGTTTGCGGCAGTCGCAGTCGAGACGGTAGGGCGCGTCGCCGACCGAAGGGTGATGCGGGCAATAGTAGATCGCGTCGAGACGCGCGCCGCCCCGCTCCAACTCCTGCGCGAGCAGATTGTGCACGCGCTCGATCAACTCCTCGGCGAAATAACCGCGCGCCACGCCCGCCTGATTCGTGACGAGCACGGCGAGCATTCCCGCGCGGTTGAGCAGCGCGACCGCCTCCGCCGCATACTGGAAGACACGATAACGCGAAGGGTGATTGACGTAGCCGACCTCTTCCGAAATCGTCCCGTCGCGGTCAATAAAGACAGCCGCCCGCTTCATCCCTCTACCTCTGCACCCGTGTGCTCGAACAACGCACCCTCGCTCTCGTCTAACGCTCCCTCGCGCACGTCCTCCGTACTCTCGCGCATGTCCAGCGCATCATCGCGCACGTCCTGCGCTCCCTCGCGCGCGTCCTTCGCGCGGTCGCGCTGGTCTTCCGCGCGCGTGCGCTGTTGATGTCGCGTCGTGTGCTCGTCGAGAATCTGCGCGGCGCGGGTGAATAGTTCGTCGGGCGAAATCGCGGTCATGCAGCGATGGTCAATCGGGCAATCGCGGAGCATGCAGGGCGCGCACTCGGGCGGTTGGCGGACGACCTGCGCCGTGTCGGAGAAGGGGCGCGTGGTGACGGGGTCGGTCGGGCCGAAGATGACGAGGACGGGGCGCGCGAGCGCGGCGGCGACGTGCGCGGGGCCGGTGTCGTTCGAGACGAGAAGATTGACGAGACTCAAAACCGCGACCGTCTCCGCCAGACTCGTGCGCCCCGTCAGGACGAGCGGCGTGTGTCGCATCAGCGCAGAGACTTCTTCGGTCACGTCCAGTTCTTCGCTCGCGCCGACGAGCAGGCAGTCCGCGCCCGCTTCGTCCATCAGGCGGTCGGCGAGGACGGCGAAGCGTTCGGCGGGCCAACGCTTTGCGCGGCTGTTGGTCGAGCCGGGGCAGAGCGCGACGAGCGGGCGCGAGAGCGTCTCATTGTCGGCATCGAACTCCACGCCGAGACGCGCGAGGATTTCGCGCGCGTGCTCCCGCCTCTCAAACGAGACTTGCAGATCAAGGCGCGGCGCGCGCCCGTCGTCAACCTGCGACGCGCCGGTCAGGAGTCGTTCGAGTTCGCCGACGAGATTGAGATAATAGAAGACCTCATGACGCTGCCCGCGCCACGCGGGGACTGCGAGCGGGTGTGTGAGCAGGAGTCGGCGCGCGTCGGTCGCGTATCCGATGCGGAGGGGCACGCGCGCGGCGGCGGCGATGAAGGCGGGCGCGAAGGCGTTGGGAAGCAGGAGCGCGAGATCGAAAGCGCCGTTGCGCCACGCGCGCACCTGTTGGAGAAAAGCGGGGACGCCGCCGAGTTGCCAGTCGAGCGGCAACAGTTCGTCTATGAAATCAGCGTCGGCGAAGATGCCCTCGGCCCACGCGCGCGTCGCCAGAGTGATGTGCGCGCCGGGCAGCACGCGGCGCAACTCGCGCAACGCCGGAATGGTCATCACCGCATCGCCCACCCAGTTGACGCCGCGCACGATGACGCGCTCGATTCGTTCGGCTTGCAGGGTTCGTTCGCTCACGATACGGAAGATTATAGCCGCCGCGCTAACGTTTCGTCGCTCGCGGCGTGCGCGCGGCCTCGGTCAGGGTGGCGAGCGATTCGGCGCGACCGATGGCGATGAGCAGGTCGCCCGCTTCGACGTGGGCGTCGCCCGCCGGATTGAAGATCATCTCCCCCGCGTGCTTGCGGATGGCGACGATGACGATGTCGAGTTCGGAGCGGATGTTGGTGAAGCGCAACTTGTGTCCCGCATAGACCGAGTCGTGCGCGACCTCGACTTGCTCGAAACCGAGGTCGAGATTTTCCGCCGTGATGGAGTCCATGAAATCGGCGACGGCGGGCTTGATGAGCGCCTGCGCCATGCGATGACTGCTGATGATGATCGGCGCGACGACGCGGCTCGCCCCCGCGCGAATCAACTTCGGCTCGGCCTCCTCCTGCACGGCCCGCGCGACGATGTAGAGTTCGCGGTTCATGTCTCGCGCCGTCAGGACGAGATAGAGATTGTCGGCGTCGTCGGGCAAGCAGGCGGCCATCCCGCGCGCACGCGTGATTCCGGCCTCGCGCAGCGTCTCGTCGAGCGTCGCGTCGCGGACGAGCACATGCGCGCCGCGCTCGACGAGGGCGGCAACCTTCTGCGCGTCTTTTTCGATGGCGACGAAGGGGATGCCCGCGCGCTGCATCTCCTTGATGATGCGCGAACCGACGCGGCCCGCGCCGCAGATGATGAAGTGGTTGCTCAGTTTGCTCATTTCACGATGCCGCCGACGCTCGCCGAAGGCGGCCACAATCTCCGACTGCACGAGCGCCTGCACGGCGCTCGACAGCGCGAAGCCGGTCGCGCTGACGCCGACGAGCATAAAGAAGATGGTAAAATTTCTCCCCGCCGTCGAGAGCGTCTGCGGCGCGCCGTAGCCGACGGTCGTGATGGTCATCACCGTCATGTAGAGGCTGTCGCCGATTGACCATCCCTCGACGAGCATGTAGCCGACCGTCCCGAAGACGAGCGCGAACAGGAGCGCAATCAGCAGATAGAGCAGCCGCTTGCGCGACCTCTGGGTGATGCTCGTGGCGTTGGGAATCGAACTCATGCGTCAGCGGTCGCATCAAAGCGGCGTTCGGGAAGAACGCTTGCAATGGTAAATGTTGAATGGTGAATAGTAAATGGCGAATGGTCAATAGTGAATGGTAAATGGTAAATGGTAAATGGGTTAGCGGGCATCTCTGTCGGCATCCGCACGAAGCTTAGAAAATGGTCTTCAGACGAGTTGTCAGGAGGCCGAAGCGTTAGATGACTCAAAGCCGCGCGCCCGCCGCGAAGTCTTTACCATTTACTATTCACCATTTACCATTTACCATTAAAAACGATGTCTGTGCGTCATCCACCGAGAGACAATGTGCCGCCCGCGAGGCGGCGCGGCGCGCCGCGCGTGGTGAAGTATGCGGAGCCGGAGGTGGGCTTCTGGCGTCGCTGGCGTCGGCGCATCTTTCGCCCGCCGGTCATCGTCGCGCTGATTTTTTTGACGACCATCAGCGTCGGCGTCCTCGGCTATTACTACACCGTCTTCTCCAAACGCATTGACCGCCTGCTGCGCGGCGAGGTCTTCACGCGCTCCGCCGGAATCTACGCCGCGCCGAAAAAACTGCGCGCGGGCGAAACTATCTCGTCGGGGGATTTCGTCGCGCGCCTGAAGCGTTCGGGCTACGTCGAGGAAGGGCAGCAGGGCGACAAGTGGCGCGGTCGCTACACGCTCGGCGGCGCGTCTATCGAGGTCAAGCCGAGCAAGGACGCGGAGGTTGACGGGCACAGGGACTTTCCGCACATCCGCGTGCAGTTTGCGCGCGACGGAAAGACCATCGCCGCCATCACCGACCTCGACAGCAAAGCCAAACTCGAAAGCGCGCTCCTCGAACCCGAGATGATTAGTTCGCTCGCGGGCAGCGCGCGCGAGAAGCGGCAGATCGTCAGTTTTCAAGACCTCCCGCCGCATCTCGTCAAGGCCATCACGGTGACGGAAGACCGAACCTTCTTCGACCACTACGGCATCAACATTCGCGGCATCCTCCGCGCCTTCATCCGCCGCTACGACTCCGACCCCAACTCGCCCATCGCTCTGCAAGGCGGTTCGAGCATCACGCAGCAACTCGTCAAAAACCTTCTGCTCTCGCCCGAACGCACGCTCCGGCGCAAGTTTGCCGAAGCCTACATGTCCATCATTTTGGAGACGCGGCTTTCAAAAGAGGAAATCTTCGCGCTCTACTGCAACGAGATTTATCTGGGGCAGCGCGCGGGCTTCTCCATCAAGGGCGTCGGCGAAGCGTCGCAGGCTTACTTCAACAAGGACGTGATGGCGTTGACGCTGCCCGAGTCCGCGCTGCTCGCCGGACTGATTCGCAGCCCCAACCGCTATAACCCGTATCGTCATCCGGAGGTCGCCGTCAATCGCCGCAATCAGGTTCTCAAATCCATGTTGGACACGGGCGCGATCACCGCGCTCGATGCACAGCGCGCGCAGTCCTCCGAGTTGAAGGTTGCGCCCGCGCGCGGGCGGATAGACGTTTCCGAAGCTCCGTACTTCACCGACTACGCCGAGAATCAACTCGGCGAAATTCTCGCCGACATGACCGGCGCGGATCACTTGCGTATCTATACGACCGTGGACATGGAGTTGCAGCGCGCGGCCTACGCGGCGGTCGTCAAACAACTCGCGGCGCTCGATAAGATTTACGCCAAGCGCGTCGCGCCCGGAACTTTGCAGGCCGCGCTCGTAGCGATGAACGCCAAGACGGGCGAGATCGTGGCGATGGTCGGCGGGCGCGACTACGAGCGCAGCCAACTCAACCGCGCGACCGATGCGCTGCGCCAGCCCGGTTCGGTCTTCAAGCCCTTCGTCTATGCCACCGCGCTCAACACCGCCTTCGACCCCGTCCCGCGCGTCATCACGGCGGCGACCACCTACATGGACGAGCCGAAGACCTTCACCTTCGACAACCAGCAATACGCGCCCGGCAACTTCGGCGACAGCTACACGAACGCGCCCGTCACGCTACGCGATGCGATGGTGCGTAGCCTCAACGTCGTCACCGTCGAGGTGGCGGACGAAGTGACCATCGGGCGCGTGATGAATCTCGCGGACAGGGCGGGACTGCCCAAGCCGAAGCGCGCTTATCCGGCGATGGCGCTCGGCACAAACGAGGCGGCGCCCTTGCAAGTCGCTTCCGCATACACTTCTTTTGCCACGCTCGGCACGCGTGCGACACCCATCACCGTCAACCGCATCACGACGGGCAACGGTCAGACGGTCGTCGCCCCGACGACGCAGCGGCGCGACGCGCTCAACCCCGAAGTCGCGTACGTGTTGACATCGTTCATGAAGGACGTTGTCAATCGAGGCACGGCGTCGAAACTGCGCGCGCGCGGGTTTCGCGCCAACGTCGCGGGCAAGACCGGCACGTCGCGCGACGGTTGGTTCGCCGGTTACACGCCGAATCTCGTCTGCGTCGTCTGGGTCGGCTTCGACGACAATTCCCAACTCGGTATGACCGGAGCGGACTCCGCGCTCCCCATCTGGTCGGACTTCATGACCGCCGCCCTCGCCGCGCATCCCGAATGGGGCGGCGACTGGCAGATGCCCCCCGGCATCCAGCAGGCCGACATTGACCCCCGCACCGGCCAACTCGCCGCCGCCGATTCGCCGAACAAACGCACCGAACTGTTCATCAACGGAACCGCGCCGACCACCGTCAGCGACGCGCCCGCCGACGAGACGACCGACGAACTCGAAGACGGCGAAGAGTACGCTCCCATTCCCGTGCCGGAGTTTGACCCGCCGCCGCTTGAGCCTCTGCCGGAAGCTTCGCCGCGCCCGCGCGCCGTGCCACGACTCGAAGGGCGCGTCGCGCCGACGACGGACGGCGCACCCGCGCGTCTTTCGGGAACCGTCACGCTCGACATTGACCCGACGACCGGACTCCTCGCCGTCGAAAGCTGTCCCGTCATCCGGACACGCACCTTCGTCATCGGCACGGAGCCGCGCCGACGCTGCGGCCCGCAATATCACGACGGCAAAGTCGTCCAACCCTCCGACACGCGCCCGCGCCGCATCTCGCCTTGAACGCACAGGAGAACTGTAAATAAAAGCGGGGATCGGCTTCCCCACGCGCCCGCAACAGATAGAGACGAACGAAGCGACCGCGACAAAAAAAGTTCGCATAAAAAAGTCCGACGATTTAATCGTCGGACTTTTTTCATCCTGCGTTCAATGGCGTGCGTCTGTTGCCTAGAAGCGGCGCGAGTAGCCGAGCATGATGACGTAGTCGGCGAAGGCGGCGTCGCCGTGCCGGTTGTCAATGATGTCGGAGGTGCTGCGCTGGCGGTTGCGGACGAAGGGGATGGGCACGGCCAGCGTCCAAGTCTCTTTGCCGCGCAGGTAGTTGATGCCGGGTTCAAACGAGATGGCGTAGCCGGGTCGGCGGAAGCCTTCGCTCTTGCCGATGAGGTCGCGGATGGGCACGCCTTCGAGTCGCGCGCCGACGCTGAATGACATGTGCCTGACCTTCGGCATCGGATAGACCACGCCTGCGCGCGCGAGATACTGGTCGGAGACGGACATGATCGCTTCCGAGGCGCGCGCCCGTCCCGTCCGGACGCCGTTCGTGTTGCGCGGGTTCAGCAGGTAGACGCCTGA
The DNA here is from genome assembly GCA_035537095.1 of Pyrinomonadaceae bacterium. Lineage (GTDB taxonomy): Bacteria > Acidobacteriota > Blastocatellia > Pyrinomonadales > Pyrinomonadaceae > DASWNP01. Next base: position 11,600 of record DATLMV010000118.1, on the reverse strand, counting down.
GCCGTAGAGCGTCGCTCGCTTGACGGCCTTGAAGCCCTGCACGTCGAGCGACAGTCCCCAACCGCCGTCGCCGAGTTGGATGGATTGGTCAACGACGACGCGCGAAGGGCCGGTCAGAGTTTGCACCGTATCCTGCACGCCCGCCTCGCCCGTCGGAATCTTGACGCCGATGCCGAAGGAGACGTTCTGCCGCGTCTCGCTCGGCGGGCGAATCAACCACGCGCGGCCCGAGACGCTGATGTCGCCGATGCCGCGACTGTGAAAGACCTGATCGGGGCCGGGCTGCCCGTTGTTGCGCGCGCGGTCGAGCGTGCCGGGACGCGTGCGCTTGGCGAACATGAAGGGCACGCTGAAGGAGAGGCTGTAGCGCGGCGAGACGGCATAGGTCGCAGACACGTCGAAGAGATGCACGTCGTTAACGATCTCCGTCTCGGCCTCCTCGCGTTCGTGCTGCTCCTCCGTGCCGACGAAGTGTCGGTGGGAGCGTTGTTTGCGATAGCCGACGGAGATTTGCCAGCGGCGCGCGCTCAGGTAAGAGTCGCCGCGCGTCGCGGCATCGGTTCCGGTTGCACATGCAGCGCCAAGCACGGGCGCGCTCTGACGTGCGAGGATTCAACCCTGCGCCCACGCGTGCTGTCCCTGCGACATGAAGCCGAGAAACAACAGCGCGCCGGTCAGGACGAGCCTTGTGCTACGCAGACGAAACAGACTTCTCAAAGGGGGAAACCTCTCTCGATTAGATTTTAAATTTGATTCTTCGAGTGCGGGACTTCGGCGAACAACTCTCGCCGGAAAAGACGGCGCGTGCTCTGTTCGGCGACACAATTTACATGAAAGCGCGCCGCGAGTTCAAGAGAATTTACGGGCGGGAGTCTGACACAGGCGACGCGGGCCGGTTTGCCGTAGAGCGCGCGAATAAAAAAAAGCGGCCACCTTTGTCGGGTGGCCGCCAGCTAAGTTTGGAGAGGCTGAAAAAATTCTCAAGGCGATGCGGGAAGGGGAGCGCGGCGAAGGCGTCCCCCTTCCCGCATCGTCCGGCTCGCTCACCATTGGAAGCGGCTGCGATACTCGCCCGACGTGATGAAGGCTTTGACCATCTCGGCTTTGTGGAAGTCGCCATCGTGGCTGTTGAGCTTGCCGAGCCAGAAGTTGAAGCCGCTCATGTCGGTGTTCGGGCCTTCGTCCGGATTGCGGTGCAGGTAGCCAAAGTATTGCATCAGGACGAACGCGGGGTTGTACTCCTTCTTGTAGAAGGCTTGATTCTCCGCCACCTTGACGAGCACGGTCGCACGCGTCTCCGTGCCCGCGTTCAAGCCGTTGACGAGCGCGTCGCGTTCCGCCTGTGACGGAGTGATACCGGCGTGCGCGTAGAGAGCATCAACGTATTGCGCGTTGTTCATCCCGTCGAAGATGGCTCTGAAGGCGGGACGGTTGACCCATGCCTCGACGAGCGCGCGTTTGTTGTCCGCGAGCTTCTGCTCCCATCCCGGCGCGTTGACGATGACGCCCTGACCGATGGCCTGCATATCAATCAGGAATCCGAGGCGGCGCGGCATCGTGCCGAAGGATGCCTTGTTGAAACGATAGAGCAGGTAGCCCGTGTTCTGAAACTCGGTGGACAGGAAGAACGCGCCCGAAGTGTTGATGCGGCGGCCCTCGATACAGCCGATGTTGTCGCCGCAGGAGACGATCTGGTTCGTCCAGAAAGAGAGTCCGCTGTCGTCGGGCTCGCGGTCGAAGAAGTCTTGATACTGCTGTTTGACGAAGTATTGTGAGTTGTCAATGTCGTTATCGGCGCTCGCGCTCACGCTGTTGTCCGGCTGCACGACGCTCGTATTGAACGTGCTGCTCAGGATGGTTGCGCCCGCCTGATTGGTGACGACGATGGTCGAGCCGTTCGCGATTTGCGGCACGAACTGCCCGTCGTCCGACTTCAACTCAAGCTCGCCTTCAAACTGCGAATTGAGATTGATCGAGCCGATTCTGACGTTATTCACCAACACGTTCAAGACCGTGCCCGACGGAAGATTGACCTTTTCAACTTCAACCCTCAACTGGCGACGACCGTCGGCGCGCGAACGAAATTCGGCGTCGCCCCTCGGCGTCAGCCCGTTCAGGCCCGCGCCCGCCAGACGCGATTCGATACGCGTCTCCGTGCCGCCCGAAGGAGTCGGCGACGGGGTCGCGCCGGGCGTCGCACCCGGCGTGGGCGTCGCGTTCGGAGTCGGCGACGGCGTGGCCGAAACGCCCGTCGTGAAAGAACCGGCGACGATGGTCGCGCCCGCCTGATTGGTGACGACGACGCGCGTGCGGCTGTTGATCTGCGGGACGGTCTGGCCGTCTTCCGTCTTGAGCCGGAACCTGCCGCGCCCGTCGCCTTCGAGCCTGAACGTGCCGACCTGCGCGTTATCCACGATGACGTTCAAAATCGTTCCGCCCGGAAGATTGACGTTCTCCACCTCCACCTCGAACTCGCGATTGCCGCCCTCGATCTCAAACTTGGCCTCGCCGCGCGGCGTCACGCCGTTGATACTCGCGCCCGTCAACGCGGCCTCGATCTCGACTTCGCCCGCGCCGGGTGTCGGCGTCGGATTGGGAGTCGCGCCGGGCGACGGCGACGGCGAAGGGCTCGCGCCGGGTGTGGGCGAGGGCGAGGGAGTCGCGCCGGGTGTCGGTGTCGTGTTGGGAGTCGGCGACGCGTTCGGTGTGGGGGTGGCGTTGGGAGTCGGCGTCGTGCCCGGTGTCGGGGTGGCCTGCACGAAGAGGAAGCGCGCGTTCGGGAGCGTGCCGTTGAGCGCCGCGCCGTTCTCTTTTTCGGCGTAGGCCACGTAAGACGAGAACGCGAAGAGGCTCAGGATGAGCGCGGAGCCGAGCAGGCCGGAGCGCAGTCTGGACGAACGAATGATGCGGTTGATGAAAGTCATTGAAAGTTTCCTTCTTCTCGATTGAATTGCCTTGACGGTTTGAAACCCCGACAGCCGCACGATGGCTGTTCGCTTCAACAGTCCGGCGGTCGCTGCGAAAAATACATCGCGCGCGCTCTTTTAAATGTTTGTTTGAGACGCGGCGCGGGGGCACGCGGCGACGGCGTGCGTGCGAAAAGTGGTGGGCGCAAAAAAAGGACGGCCATCAGAGATTGTTGGCCGTCCTGAGAGTCGCATAAATAAACGTGATGAGAGAAGGGAAGCAGATTGCGCCCGCGTGTCATTACCCTTTGAAGCGTTTGAGATACTCGTCGGAGGTGATGAAGGCTTTGACCATCTCGGCGGCGACGTAGTTGCCGTTGAAGGATTCGAGTTTGCCGAGCCAGAAGTTGTAGCCGGAAAAATCTGTGTTCGGGAAGTCGTCCGGGTTGCGCCGCAAGTAGCCGAAGTATTGCATGAGGACGAAGGCGCGGTTGTATTCCTGCCTGACGAGCGCGGGATGCTCGGCCACCTGCCGGAGCACGGTCGCACGCGTCTGCGTGCCGTTGACGAGACCGTTGACGAGCGCGTCGCGCACGCCCTGCTCGGGCATGATGCCCGCTTTCTCGAACAACTTCCCGACGTAATCTGCGGCAGAGAGAGACGCCGGATACTCGTTCTGAAACGCAGGACGCGCGATCCATTGCTCGACGAACGCGCGCTTGTTCGCTTCCAGACGCCCGGCCCAACCCGTCGTGTTGACGACGACGCTCTCGCCGATGCGCTGCGTGTCGGGCATGAAATTCTCGTAGCGCGGCATCGTGCCGAAGGAGGCTTTGTTGAGGCGATAGACGAGATAACCCGTCTCCTGAAATTCGGTGGAGAGGAAGAACGCGCCGGACGTGTTGATGCGTTTGACCTCGCGGCAGCCCGCGTCCTGACAGTCTTCGACCTGATGCGACCAGAACTCGAAGCCCTCGGCGTCGGGCGCGCGATTGAAGAAGTCGAGATAGTTCTGGCGGACGAAGAAACGCGCGTTCTGAATCGGGTTGACGGCGACGTTGGCGAGGGCGAGGGCGGCGGCGGCGTCAACGCGGCGCGCGACGGGCGGCGGCGCGGCGACGCTGTTGCGGATGATCTGGCTGTTGACCTCGGCGGGCGTGAACTGCGGGAAGGCCGCGCGGACGAGCGCCGCTTCTCCGGCGACGAGCGGCGAGGCCATCGAAGTGCCGCTCCAAGTGCCGTAGAGGTTGTTCGGCACGCTGCTCAGAATCCCTTCGCCGGGGGCCATCACGCGGACGCGGTCGTTGCGCGTCGAGAAAGCCGCGAGCGAGTCGTCCGCTTTGCTGGCGGCGACGCTCAGGACGCCGCGCAAATCTTCCGCCGCCGGATAGTATCTCGTCACGTCCGCGCTGTTTCCCGCCGCCGCGACGATGACCGTGCCGTTGCCAGACGCGGAGGGCGGGGGCGAGGGGAACTCGTCGCTCGCTTCCTGCACGACCTCGCCGATAATCTCTTCAACCAGATCGGAATGATATGTGGAGGCGAGGCTCATGTTGATCACGTCTGCGCCGTCGTCGGTCAGGGGGTTGCCGTCGGGGTCGTTGGCGTAGGCGATGGCACGGGCGAGCCGCCAGAGGTTGCCGGAGCCCTGCGCGTCGAGCACGCGGACGGGCAGAATCTTGGCTTCGGGAGCGGCGAGCGCGACGAGGCCCGCGACGTGTGTGCCGTGGCCGAAGGGGCCGCTCGCGGTCGAACCGGCTTCGCTCGGGTCGTCGTCGTTGTCAACGAAATCGTAACCGGCGAGCAGTCGTCCGGCGAGCGCGGGATGACGGCGGTCAACCCCTGTATCTAAGACTGCGACTATCGTGCTCGCGCCGCGCGTGACCCTGTGCGCTTCGGCGAGACGAATCTTCGGCGCGGCCCATTGCGCGACGAAACTGTTGCTGTCGCCGCCGACGCTCCATGAAAGCCCGACGCTCCAAGAGAGGCCCACGCTCTCCGGCGTGCTCGCCGTGTAGTTGGCTTCCGCATAGACGACGCGCGTGTCGTTCGCCAAAAGATCGGCCTTGTCGTCGGCGTCCGAGGCGTCGGCGAGGTGGAGGCGATAGATGGGGCGCGTGCCGAACTGTTCGACGGGCGTCGGGTTGAGGTTGTAATCGCTGGCGACGGATGCGAGTTGCGCCGCGCTCGTCAGTTTGACGATGACTTCGCCGGACAGGTAATCGCCGTCGTCATTGTCGCCGTCTTTGGCCGCCGCGACGCGGACGGGCGGCGCGGACGCACACAGGAGCAACGAGACGAGCGACAGAACAGCCAGCCATGAAGTGAATTTGCGACGCATCGAAAAATTCCTTTAGCAAGAAGTGAACCGCTTCGGTCGGATGCTCTGGTGCGACGGACGTGCGCGCTTCGGGCGGAGACGGAACAGTTTGTTCGCTTTTTTGCGATGGGCCAGCGCCGGAAATTTCGCACCGTCTGAACAGTACGCCCGCGCCAGCCAAAAATACGTCGCGGAGGGGGTTTATTTGTGCTTCATATAGATGCCGCCCAAGCCCTTTTAGTTGTATCAGACAGGCAAAACGTGATTCACCATGAAACACGGGCGGGCCTTAGTGTTTCAACATGAACCACTTTTTAGACGATAGACGAGGGATGATGGTCAGACGATGGACGATGGACGATGGCCGGACAGGTTTTGTCTATCTTTGCTGATGAAATAGCCGAGCCGTTGAGCCTAACTACCGTCAGCGATGTTTAATCCATCGTCTATCGTCCATCGTCCGCTCTCACCATCGGCCCAAGAGGACGAAGGGCGACCAGAAGAAGGGATGGGGCTGTTCTTTGAGTTGCCGGAGTTGGGCGGCGCGGAGGGCGGCGGCGGGAGAGTCGCCCGCGCGCAGGCGCGTGTAGAAGTGCGACATCAGGCGGGCGGTCGCCTCGTCGTCCACCGTCCAGAGACTTAAGAGGAGCGTCGGCGCGCCCGCCGAGAAGAAGCCGCGCGCCAGCCCGATAATCTCGTCGCCGGGTGCGACCGCGCTCACGCCCGTCTCGCACGCGCTGAGCGTCACCAGCCCGCAATGCCGCAGGTCGAGGCTCGCGGCGTCGCGCACGGTGAGCCAGCCGCCCGAGAGGCGCAGGGAGGAAAAGAGCGGGTTGTCGGGGCGAAACTGACCGTGACAGGCGAGATGCAGCACGTCGGCGGCGTGCGCGCGCTCGCGGAGGGCGGCGAGCGTCGCGTCTTCATCGAGGAGCGCGACGGCGTCGGGGAAAAGCGGCGCAAGAGTCTGGATTTCGTCGCGGACGCGCGGCGTCTGCGCGTCGGGGACGCCGAGCAGGAGCGCACGCCCGTGGGGACGCGCGGGGCGCGCGAGGCAATGCCGGAGCACGGACGCGCTCGGCGCATAGCAGACCTCGCGTCGTTCGACGACGTAAGACTCGCCGTCGTCGAGCGCGTGAAAGGGAACGTAGTGCAACGCGCGGTGCGGCACAATGAGAAGACGCGGCGCGCGTGTCTGCGCCAGGACGGGGCGGAGCAGCAGTTGATAGAGCGCATGCAAATGTGTGCGGGTGCGCGCGGTCAGGTGCGGCAGGTGCTTGCGCATGCGTCCCGCGCCGTAGCGCAGCGCGTCAATCTGAAAACGCAGTTGACCGAGCGTCGCTTCGACTTCTTGCTCCGTGCCGAGCCCGCGCACGACCTCGAACGTCTCGCCGGTGACGACGAAGGCCAGCAACTCGCCGTCGAGACTCGTGTATTCGACGAGCGCCGTCTCCGCCCCCAAATCCTTTTGCAGTTGCGCGATGTCCAAAGGTTCGACGCGCGTGAGCGCGAGCGCGCCGTCGCCTCGATGCTGCAACTGCCGCATCATCTCCAGGGTCGCGTGCTCGCGCTCGCGGACGGCCTCGTGGAGCGCGCGCATCTCTTGCGCGCTACGCTGCGCGCCCTCGTGCGGCGACGTGCGGTTGATCCGGCTGTAGAACCAGTTCAACTCCTCGCGCAACTCTTCGAGCCGCGTCAACGACTGCGCCTCGAAGGGGTCGCGCGGCTGCGCTTGGGATTCCAAGCCCGCGCCGCCCAACATCTCGACCAGCGCACGCGAGCGCGCACGCTCGACGTAGCACAGAGCCTCGACCGCGCGCGCCTCTCCGCCGTCGGCCAGACACAGGCGCACCAGTTCGTTGTAGGGGACGAGCTTGTCAGCGAAGAAGGCTGTGCGAAATTCCTCCGCTGGCAGAGGCGCGCGCAGGGATTCGATCAACTCGACGGCGCGTTTGAACGAACTCTCCGCTGCTGCGGCGTCGCCCTCGGACGCGGCGACCAGACCGAGCGACGTGTGACAGCGTTCGGCGACCTGCGGCTGTGTTTGGTCTGCGGCGTCTTTGAGCGTTGACGTGAGGATGGCGCGGGCTTCCGCCGTGTGGCCGAGCGCGCGTGCCGCTTCGCCGCGCAGCCAGCGCGCGAGGAGGAGACGCCGCCACGTTCCGGCGGCGGCGAGCGGGATTTCGGCTTCGGCGGCGGCGCGGGCTGCGTCCGCGTAGTTGCCTTCGGCCTGATGGAGTTGCGCCTCCGTCAGACGCACCGACGCCTCGCCGACCGCGTTGCCCTCGGCAGCATAAAGCGCACGCGCCTGCTCTAAAAGCGCGTGCGCTTTCCCGGTTTCACCTAATAGAATCAGCGCGCGGCCATGATGGGCGAGGGCGCGCGCCTGTTCGGCGCGCATTCCTAAATCTGCAAAGGTGTGCGTGACGCGTTGATAGACGGCGGCGGCTTCGGGCGCGAGATTGAGTTCGAGATAAGCGTCGGCGATCTCCTGTTCGGCGATGGCGGACTGGTGCGCCATCCCGAGCGCGGCATACTTGCGGCGCGAGCGTTCGAGATAATCGAGCGCGCGGTCGTAGCGTCCCTGATAGAGCGCGAGGTTGCCCATGCTGGCTTCGATCTCCGCCTGCGTGACGTGGAGGCCCGTCGCTTCGGCGCGCTGCAAAGCCTGCTCGTAGAGTTGTTCGGCGGAGCGAAACTTGTGTTGCAGCGAATGAATGAAGGCGAGACAGTTGTCAATCTTGGCGAGTTGGGTCTGGTCGTCCAGCGCGACAAAACGCTCGCGCGCGGCGCGTTGAAACTTTTCGGATTCCTCGTAGCGGTCGCGGCGCGCATAGATGTTGCCGATGTTGTGTTCGATCTTTCCGGCGGCCATCTGGTCGTCGTGTGCGACGAAGACCGTGCGCGCGCGCAAGCCGCATTCGACCGCTTCGTCGTAGCGACCGAGCATGGCGAGCGCGATCAACTTGCCGACCTGCGTGGCGGCGGCGGTGTGCGGTTTATCTAAGGAGAGAAAGCGCGCGGCGGAATCGTCGAGACGCGCAATCGCGCTCTCCATCTGCCCGCCGACGAGCGCCGAGAGTCCCGCGCCCCATTCGGCGAGCGCGCGAATTTCGTCGTCGCCGGTCTGGTCTGCAAGCACGCGCAGGGCGGCGGCGGCGGCAGTTGCGCGCGCCGGTTCGGTGCTCCAAGCGTCGAGGCAGATGTCTTTGAGCGTGTAGGCGAGCGTCACGTCGGCGAGCGCGGGGTGCTCCCGCAAGAGAGACACAATCTGCGCCGTCCCGCCAGCGGCGACGAGTTGCGCCGCCAGTTCTGCACGCTCCATAGTTGCGAATTGTAACGATAAAAAGAGCCGCGTGTCAGCTTTCCAGCGCAGACACGCGGCTCACCTTCGGCGGCCCTCTCCCCTGACCGCTCAAGGTACTTGAGATTTTTGCTCTACGCGCCCAACTCCAACGCGGGCAGTTCGACCTCCGCGTCCGCCGTCCGCACGCGCAGCGTATAAGTGCCCGTCGGCACGGGCGGCAGAGTAAACTCGCATTGCTCGTTCAGGTCAGCGGCAGCCGCGCCCTCCGCGCCCTGCAACTCGACGCGCCCGCCCGCACACTCGCCGAGAATCTGTCCCGACACGACCCACGCCTGACCGCTCGCGGCAACGCGCACGTCGAAATCCGTCTCGCCCGCGCTGTAGAGCAACTGTCGCGCCGACGCTGCCTGACCTGAACGCACGCCGAAGGCCGGAGCCAACCGCGCCGAATCGAAACTCAGCGCCGCGAGCAGACGCCGGACGGCGGAAGGCTTCTCTCCGGTCGTCGTGCGCGTGCGGAAGAGTCCGACGACGCGTGCGAGCGTCTCGCGCGGCGCGGCCTCGCTCGTATCGGCGCGCATCAGGGAGACGACCTGTTCGAGTTGTGTCAATTGAGCGGAGCAGCGCGTGCAAGCGTCGAGATGCGCGCGTGCCGTCGCCTGTTCTGCCGAGCGCGCGCGGCCTTCGGCGAGGTCGGCCAGCTTTGCAAAGGGGAGATGTTGAGGTGTCAGTTTCATCATTCGCTCCAAGTCGGGGAGATGTTCGTCGCCGTCGCCTTCCCGCGCTCGAACACCCTAACAGTCTGCGCAACTATCGAGAAAATACATAGAAAAATCCGGCGTTTTTGACCGGAAAAGCAGGGAATTTCAACTCCGGGCGCGGAACTTCAGCTTCCCGAACGCTTTTCCAGCAACTTCAAAAGTTTTTGCAGACAGCGTGCGCGGGTCGGGCCGATGCTGCCTTCGGTCGTGCCGATGGCGGCGGCGATTTCGCTGTAGGGCGGCGTCTCCGGCGTGTAGAAAAGGAGCGTGAGCAACTTCCGGCAACGCTCGTCGAGCGCGGCGAGCGCGGTGCGGACGAGGTGTTGTTCTTCCATGCGCAGCAGCACTTCGTCCGGCAACGGCGCGGAATCAGGCAGGGTGCTCAACTCCGCATCGCCCTCTTCGTCGTCGCCCGCGCGCAGGTGCGACGTGCGACCCTGACTGATGATGCGCCAAGTCTTGCGCCGCGCCGTCGTCACCAGCCACGCGTGCAGGCGTTCCGGTTGTTCGATGCTGTCGAGTTTCTCGAAGAGGGTGGTGAAGACTTCCTGAAAGACTTCGGAGGCGTGATCTTCGTCTAAACCCGCGCGACGCGGGATGGCATAGATGAGCCGTTCATAACGCTTGATGAGAGCTTCCCATGCGGCTCCCTCGCCGCGCCGACAGGCCAACACCAACTCGACATCGCTCTGTTCCATGCGCCTCCCCGTTTATCTCTGCGAGCGGTCAGAGCATAGGACGCACCGTTTGATTTTGTCTAGCGCGATGATTCGGAAAAATGGACGATAGACCATAGACGATGGACGATGGACGCCGGATGATGGATTCATCATTCAAGCGTCGTTGGCGTTCGCACATGATGTTTTTATCGTCCATCGTCCATCGTCCATCCCGAGCGCAAAGCGAGGGCGGCAACCCGAAGCCCCCCTCCGGATTGCCGCCCTCGCTCCCGCGTTCACACCACTGAACAACGTTCGGTCTGAATCGTCGTGTCGCACATGCGGCGACGCTGTCGCGTGGTCTCCCTGTTTACCTGCCGTTGGCGGCGACTTCCACCGTCTGCGGACGCGTGCCGCCGTCGGAGAGTTCGATCATCCGGATAAACATGCGCTCGGCGTTCGACTCGCGCAGGTCGTGGCCGCTACCGGTCGCGCCGAGCCATGCCTGCGAGAGAAAATACTGGTCGCCGTAGCGGCGGAAAACCAGACGCGATTTCGCCCGTCCTTCGCCCGCAGCCATGCGCGGCGCTTGAATCAGCGTGCGCTCGCGCCCGTCCGCGCTGCGAATCAAGAGCGTGTGCTGCGAAACTTCCGACACGCTGTACTGTCCGGCGGAGAATCTCGCTTCGCCGATGATGAAATCGAACGGCACGTGCACGTTGATCTTAACGGCGGTCTGCGCTTGGACGGATGCCACGGCCAGCATCAAGAAGAGGCCCAACACCGTCACGAATCTGAAAGCTTGCCTGTTCATCCCGACCTCCTACGTGGTCTGAAAAATCCGCGTCGGTCGAAGCAGACCGCCCGCAACGTTCCGGTCTGCGCCCTTCAATCAAACCCACAAGAGCGTCCCGACCGTTCCCAACTTCCCGCTTCACTTACATAACGCGCAAGTCCGCCCCGAACTGAATCAACGTTCTTTAAAAACATGCGTTCACAGGATAAGAAACAGGGTAAACGGGAAAACGGGCAAAGGTTAAAAGGGGAAGAACAAAGTCAGAAAACATCTATCTTTGCCTTAAATCCTTTCGCGTTTTACCCATTTCCCCTTTTACCCTCTTTTTTTGTTAACGCTGCGTGCAGGGTTTCGATGGCGAGGGCGGCGGCGTGTTGTTTGCGTGCGGGCAGACCGTCGAGAGCGCGAGCGATGTCTTGACGCGTCAGACGCAGCGCAGCTTCGACGGTTATTCCCGTGATGATTTCGGTGAGTGCGGAACCGCAGGCGAGCGTCGGCGGGCAACCGTAGGCGAGGAAGCGCGCGGCCTCGATGCGTCCTGCGCGCACGCGCAGCGAGAGATGCAGGCGGTCGCCGCAGACGGGGTTAGTCTGCTCGGCGCGCGCGTCGGCGTCCGCGAACTCGCCCGCGTTGCGCGGGTTGGCGAGATGGTCTTTGAAGCGTTCGGAGTAAGACATTGGAAGAAGTGACGAGTGACAAGTGACAAGTGACGAGCCGGAAGAAGTTCAAAGTCGCAAGTTCGAGAGTCTAAAGTCAGACGCTTTATCTTCGTCAATATCCGTGCCTTCGGGCTTTGGACGTTGGACTTTTAGACTTTAGACTCTCCGGCTCGTCACTTGTCACTCGTCACTCGT
>DATLMV010000117.1:0-32835 GCA_035537095.1 Pyrinomonadaceae bacterium | reverse complement strand
TTGACGCTCGTCGCCACGAGGAAAGGCTCGATGCCCATGTTCATCAGGCGCGAGATGGTGGAGGGCGCGTCGTTGGTGGGGAGGGTGGAGAGGACGAGGTGGCCCGTAAGCGCAGCCTTGATGGCGATTTCGGCGGTCTCGAAGTCGCGGATTTCGCCGACGAGGATGATGTTCGGGTCTTGACGCAGGAAGGAACGCAAGGCGGCTGCGAAGTTCAAGCCGATCTGCTCCTTCATCTGCACCTGATTGATGCCCATCAGGTTGAACTCGACGGGGTCTTCCGCCGTCATGATGTTCGTCTCGGGCGTGTTCAGAGATTGCAGAGCGGAGTAGAGCGTGTTGGTCTTACCGGAACCGGTCGGCCCCGTGACGAGCACCATCCCGTAGGGTCTTGAGATGTTGCGCTGGAACTTGACGAGCGACTCCGGCTCGAAGCCGAGCCGCGTCATGTCGAGCATCAGGCGTTCTTTATCCAAGAGACGCAGCACGACCTTTTCGCCGAAGAGGGTCGGGAGCGTCGAGACGCGGAAGTCCAACTCGCGCGAGCGTCCGTTGATCTTCAACTTGATCTTGATGCGCCCGTCCTGCGGCAGACGCTTCTCCGAGATGTCGAGCTTCGACATAATCTTGATGCGCGAGATGAGCGCATCGCGCAGGCGCATCGGCGGATGCATCACGTCGTAGAGCACGCCGTCAATGCGGAAGCGGATGCGCAGTTCTTTCTCGTAAGGCTCGATGTGAATGTCGGATGCGCCGCGTTGGAGCGCGTCCACCAGAAGCACGTTGACGAGACGCACGACCGGCGCGTCCTCGCTCATCCGCGTCAGGTTGGAGAGGTCAATCTCGTCGTCGTCGTCAATCACCTCGACGCCCTCGGCTGCTTCCGAGTCGAGATTCAACTGGTCGAGCGAGATTGATTCGCTTCCGCCGTGATGCCCGTTGCCGTTCCCGTTGCCGTTCTCCTCCTCGAACGAGACATCAATCTTCGAGGCCAGTTCGATTTCACGCGACTGCACGTAGTAGCGTTCAATCGCCTCCTGCACGCTCGCCTCCGAGACGACGACGGGTTCGATGTTCAAGCCCGTCATAAACTTTATGTCGTCCATCGCAAAGACGTTGGTCGGGTCAACCATCGCCAGCGTGAGCGTCGCCCCGACGCGGCTCAAGGGCAGCACCGAATACTTCTCGGCCACGTCGCGCGGAATCAGGCGGATCACCGACTGGTCAACGTCGAAGAGTTCGAGATTGACGCTCGGCACGCCGTACTGCCGCGACAGCACGGCGGTAATCATGTCGTCCGAAACCAGACCGAGCCGGACGAGATTTAATCCGAGACGACCGCCGTTTTCGCGTTGAAAGTCGAGAGCTTCACGCAGTTGTTGCGTGGTCAGGAGTTTTTCGCGGACGAGTATTTCGCCTAGTTTGGCTGACATTGTTGAGTTATTTCACTATTTGAGAACTGCTTGAAGGGGCGGGCGGTGTTTTAAACCGAGCAGACGAGCAAGCCGATAGTGACCGCACGTTTGAGCTTATCACTTGCAACGATGACAAACATCGTTGCAACACGCATGTTAATGCCTTCCGCGACTGCTGTCAAGACCCAATATTTTGGCCTATTTTTGACCGTTAACTGCGAATTGTAGAGACCTGACGTTTAACACACCGCCGCGAGCGCATAAACATGCTGCATCCGGCTATTTTTCACGCTGCCAGAGGACTTTTTCAAACTATCGAGGCTTTGATGAGGCGGGGCGGGCGCGTAACTGCGACAGGCGAAGGGTTTAGAAGATTTTTTTTCGATAGAGCGGGTGATTTTCTTCCGGTGAGGCTTCAGGCAGTTGCGGATGCATCGAGCATCGCTCTAAGTGCTGTTTCGTCAATCACTTGGAGGCCGAGGGCGGTGGCTTTGTCGAGTTTTGAACCGGCGTCCTCTCCGGCGATGACGTAGTCGGTCTTTTTGCTGACGGTGGAGGTGATGCGCCCGCCGCGCGCTTCGATGGCGGCGCGGGCTTCGTCGCGCGTGAGGGTTTCGAGTTTGCCGGTGAGGACGAACTGTTTTCCGGCGAAGGCTTCGTCGTGGAGGTCGCCGTCCGCCGACGCTTCGAGTTCGGTGCGGACGCCCGCCGCGCGCAGGCGCGCGCAGAGCGCCGTGTTGCCCTCGTCGGCAAACCAGTCGCGGACGCTCTCGGCGACGGTCAGACCGATTTCGTGGAGCGCGTCAATCTCCTCGACGGTGGCGGCGGCCAGACGTTCGAGCGAGGGAAAGCCGCGCGCGAGAATCGCGGCGGTGCGTTCGCCGACGTGGCGGATGCCGAGACCATAGACGAGATACGGGAGGTCGCGCTGCTTGCTCGCTTCGATTTGCGCGACGAGGTTCGTCGCCGACTTTTCGGCCATCCGTTCGAGCGCGGAGAGTTGTTCCAAGTCGAGTTTGTAGAGGTCGCCGACATCGCTGACCATTCCCTTCTGCACGAGTTGTTCGGCGAGGACTTCGCCGAGACCCTCGATGCGCATCGCGCGGCGAGAAGCGAAATGGAGCAGACGCGCCTTGAGTTGCGCCGGACAGTCGGCGGCGACGCAGCGCGAGACCACTTCGCCTTCGGGACGCGAAACCACGCCATTGCAGACCGGACACTTATCCGGCATCTGAAAGGCTCGCTCCTGACCCGTCCGGCGCGACTCGACCACCTTGATGACCTTCGGGATAACTTCGCCGCTCTTTTCAATCAAGACCCAATCGCCCTCTTGGATGCCGAGACGTTGGATCTCGTCCTCGTTATGGAGCGTGGCGCGTGCGACGGTCGTGCCCGCGAGTTGGACGGGCGTGAGATTGGCGACGGGCGTGAGCGCGCCCGTGCGGCCCACCTGCACGACGATTGATTCGACCTGCGTCGTCGCCTGTCGCGCCGGATACTTGTAGGCAATCGCCCAGCGCGGCGACTTGGTGGTCGTGCCGAACTCATCTTGCAGCGCGGTGGAGTTGACCTTGACGACGACGCCGTCAATCTCGTATTCGAGATTGTCGCGCTCGGATTCCATGCGGTTGCAGAACTCGATCACGTCGTCAATCGTCGCGCAAAGCTCGCGGTGTTCGACGACGCGGAAGCCCGCGCGTTCAAGATAGTCGAGCGCGTCCCAATGTGTCGCAAAGGGTTTGCGTTCTCCGCTCAGGGTGTCGTAGGCGAACATGTCGAGGCGGCGGGCGGCGACGATTTTGGGGTCGAGTTGGCGGATGGTTCCGGCGGCGGCGTTGCGCGGGTTGGCGAAGCGCGCGGCCTCCGCTCCCTCGCGCTCGGCGTTGATGCGCTCGAACTCCTTGCGCGAGAGATAAGCCTCGCCGCGCACTTCCAGTTCGCGCGCCGGTTTGCCGTCTTTGAGACGTAAGGGGATGGTGCGAATCGTGCGGACGTTCTGCGTCACGTCTTCGCCGCGCCGCCCGTCGCCGCGCGTGACGCCGCGCACGAGCAGGCCGTCCTCGTAATGGAGCGAGATGGAGAGGCCGTCTATCTTCAATTCGGCGACGTATTCGAGACGGCGACCGTCGGCGAGACGTTTGACGCGCTCGTCGAAGGCGCGGAGGTCTTCGATGTTGTAGCTGTTGTCGAGCGAGAGCATCGGGCGACGATGCACGTAGTCGGCGAAGCCTTCGGCGGGTCGTCCGCCGACGCGCTGCGTCGGGCTGTCGGGCGTCTTGAACTGCGGGAACTCGTCTTCGAGTTGCTGCAAGCGCACGAGCAGGCCGTCGTATTCGGCGTCGGAAATTTCGGGGCTGTCGTGGACGTAGTAGAGTTCTTCGTGACGGAGGATGTCCTCGCGCAGGCTACGGATTTCGTGTTCTTTGCTCTTGGAGGTGATCGCCAATGCTTTGGGTGCTCGTCGTTCTTGAGATGTGTGCTGTTTGAAATTGCCCGCCTATGATAACGGATGCGTTTCGCGTTCGACAATCGAGCGACGGATGGAAAAATGCGCTGTCCTGAATTTGCGAATCGCTGTCAGCGAAATTTTTTAAGACGCGATTTTTTCAGCCGTCACTGTTCTTGAGAAGATACGGAGCATCGTCGGGTTTGTATTCGTCGCGCGTGATGGCGTAGAGGACGCAATCAATGTCGTAGAAGCGCGCGTCTCTCTCGTACTGCAACCCGAGTTTATCGAGCACGCGACGCGAGGCCGCGTTCTCCGGTCGGGTGATGGCGACGACGCGTTCGAGTTGCAGTTCTTCAAAAGCGTAGCGCAGGCAGGCGCGCGCGGCTTCGGGCGCGAGTCCGCGCCCCCAGTAAGGCTTCGACATCAGATAGACCAACTCCGGCGCGCCTTCGAGCAGACGCAGCCCGCAGAGACCGATCAAACGCCCGTCCGCTTTATCAATCACGGCCCAACGCCCGTGACGTTTCTGCTCCCAATGATTGGTGATGAGATTGGACAGGTGTTGCGCCGTCTCTTCCTTCAAAGCGGGCAAGCCCGTGCCGAGATATTTCACCACGTCGGGGTCGCTGTAGATGTCGGCGAAGGCGTCCAAGTCGTCCTCTCGGAACTGCCGTAGGCGGAGCCGCGCCGTCTCGATTTCAGGAGCAGACATAAGTTTTGTGTGCGGGAGAGTTTGCTTTGATTGGCTGTGGCCTGAGACGTGTGTTCGTCCGGCTGGTTGACATGAAGATGTTTTGCAACGAGCGGTCTAACGCCGGACATCACCTGCGCGCCGCCGACTTGAATGATAACAGGCTCGACGGTTGTGCGTCGGGTGCAGACGGTTGTCAGTTGGCGCGGTATCAATATTGCGCTGCCGTGCGCTGACCCTCACGGCTCATTTGCTCTCGCTTTCTCGCGCTCGCCCCTCCGGGCTTCGATAACCACCAAGATGAGTTGCAACGCCTCCTTCACGTAAGGCTTTCCTTCCTTCTCGGCTACCTTCAAGGAGTCGCGAAAAATACCAGACAACTCCCGCTCGATAATCTTTTCGATATCGTCTCTGCCTGCCACAATCTTCAAGCCTCCATCCCGGTTAGCTATCACACCTCGACGGATAACAGCGCGCACTTAGGAATCGGAACCCGTCTAACGATTGAGTTGCACGAAGTCGGCGCGGGCGTCGGCGTCGCCCGCGTGCTCCTCGATGTGCGCGAGGCGATGGATGATGCGACCGAAATATTTGATGCCGTGTATAAAATCGTCGAGGCGAATATTTTCGTCGGGGCCGTGCGGGTTCGAGCCCGCGTGGCCGACGCCGAAGGAGACGAGGGGCGTCGGCGGATGATTGACGCCGCAGACCGCGCCGACCGGCCCGCTCGCGGGGTCGAGCGGATAGACGACCGCGTCTGCGCCGTAAATCTCCGGCGCGGATTCGATGGCCGCGCGCGCGACGTAGGAGCGGAGCGAAGATTTGGCGTAGGGCGCGCTACCGAGTTCGATGATTTCGATATCCTGAAAGCCGCGCGTGTCGAGATGCGCGCGCAGGAGCCGGACGACGAGTTCGGGCGAGAGGTCTGGGACGAGCCGGAAGTCGAGACGCGCGAGCGCCGTGCCGGGCAGAACCGTCTTCGCGCCCGCTTCGGTGTGTCCCGTGTGGATACCGCAGATGGTACAGGTCGGGCCGAAGATAAGCTCCTTCGTCAGCTTCGCGCCGGTCAGGCCGCGCACCCAACCGCCGATGCGAAACTCGCGTCGCAGGCCCGCCTCGTCGAGTTCGACGGTCTTGAGCGCCTGCGTGTCTTCGTGTGTGACGGGCGCGACGTGCGACGTGAAACCGTCAATCGTGATCACGCCCTTCGGCGAGATGACGGTCGCCAGCGCCTGCACCATCCGCCAAGCGGGATTGGGCACGATGCCGCCCCACTTGGAATGCAAGTCCGTCCGCGCCCCGTAGGCGCGCAGTTCGAGAAAGACGATGCCTTTGAAACCGAGACTGACGACCAGACGTTCTTTCGTGTTGCGCTCGCCGTCGTCCCAGATGCAACCGTCGGCGCGCAGCAGTTCGGGCTGCTCACCCGTGAAGCGGTAGAGGCTCGGGCTGGCGATGCCGTCTTCGCCCTCGACGATGAAACGCAGGCAGACCGGTAGCTTGCCGAAAGACTTCTGGTAAGCCTCGACCGCCGCCAGCCGCGCGACCAGATTGCCCTTGCTGTTGGCCGCGCCGCGCGCATAAAGTTTGTCGCCGACAACGGCGGCGGCGAAGGGGCCGGAAGACCATTCCGTCAGTTGCCCGACGGGCTGCACGTCGTAATGGCTATAGACGATGAAACAACGCTCGCCCGCCCCGCATTCGCCGTACACAATCGGATAGCCGCTCCCGATTCTGAAGGTACGCGTGCCCGCGCCGACGCGCTGCAACATCTGCTCGACCGCTTCCGCCACCGCGCGCATCCCCGTCCCGCGCGCCGCCACCGAAGGCATCCGGCACAAAGCCTGCAAACGCTCCGTGAAGGCGCGCGCGTGGCGTTCAACATAACGGTCGTAGCGTGCGAAAGTCATAAGCTGGTAAATCGTGAATCGTCAATCGTGAATAGATAATGTGCCGAATGCAGTTCTTATCTATTCACGATTTACGATTTACTATTCACGATACAAGAGGTATCGGGGGTGCGCGGGGTCGCGCTCGAAGCCCGCGCAGGTGAGACCGGCGTCGAAGGCCGCCTGAAATTCCTGCCGGACGCGGAGTTGTTCGCGGCGGGCCGCCTGCGGGTCTGCGCGCACGAGCGCGCTCCAATCGGGCGGAATCTCGACGGTCGCCGACGGCGTGCCCGTCGCCTCCGACCTTTCGCCGCGCGCGAGGCTTTCGACCCTCGGCGAGCGCAGTTCCCATTCGGCGAAGAGGCGGTCGCTGTCGAGGCCGAGCGGCGCGCCATACGTGCCGGTGACGTTGGAATAGTCCGTCCCGTAAAAGTTCAAGGCGTAGCGACGCACGACGACGCCGAGACGATTGAGATTGAAATGAGCGTTGCGCGCCTGCATCGGATCCCACGTCCACTTGATGTAGGTGCGTCCCTCGCTCAAGGCGCGCGCGCGCTGCGCCCACTTGAGACGCGCGCCGATGCCGCCGTTCTGGTGGTCTTTCGCCACCGCCATCATGTGCGAATAGCCGATGATCTCATCGCCGCGCGTCGCCGCCAGATGCAGCACGAAGCCGACGAGACGTTCGCCCGCGAACGCGCCGAGCACCCATCCGCCCGCGTGCGTCGAGACAATCATGTGGCGTCGCGGCGAGAGTTCCAAATCCGGCAGCCCGAAGCCCTCGCGCTGCATCTGCACGCACGCGTCAAACTCCGCAACCGTCGTGCACTCGCGCACCTCAATCTCGACAGCACGACCCGCAACCGCCTCTTGTTGCTTCTCCTCGCTCAAGCGCAGCCTCTCGGTTCGGACGATGGACGATAGACGATGGACGATGGACAAAACATCTCTATCAGACGATGAATGATAACGGGAACTGTTTGGCTATGGTCTATCGTCCATCGTCTATCGTCCGTTCTTGTCCATCGTCTATCGTCCATCGTCCATCGTCAGTCTTCAAACCCTCGTTGTTGTGTACCAGCTTTGCGGCACGCGTGCAATGCGTCGGCTCGCGGCGAGCGCGGCGATGTCGCCGGAGAAATTGACGACGGTGAGACGACCCTGCGGACGATAGCGCACGCCCACGGAAGCCCGCAACTCTTCGGCCAGCGCAGCCGCGTTCGTCTCGATTTTGAACAGCACCAGACGCTCGACATCGCCGTGCTTCAAGAGCCAAGCGACCTTCCGCATGCTGACCATCCCGCATTCGCCCCAGAACGCGAAACGCCTCCCGCCCTGCTCATTGCTGCTCCTTTGCGCGACCAAATCCGGCTTGTAGCGCAGGCCCACGCGCTGCTCGATCTCCAAAGACGGAAACTCTCCGGCGTACATCGCGTAGCCGAGCGCCTTCATCAGCACGTGCCCGTAGCCCTCGCCCACACGCTGCCATAGGCGCACGCGCCGTCCCATCAATTCAAAATCGTAGTGCATCCGAGAATGGTGACGAGTGACGAGCAAGAGTCGAGTCGTCGCCGACGAATGACAAATCGGAATCAAGTCGTCGCCCCGGTCGCTTCAGTTCGAGCAATCAAGTTTACAAAGTTGAAGCGGATTTTAACCCGTCACTTGCCACTTGTCACCAGTCACTTCTTTAACAGCTTTCGGTCGGGCGGATGGGGAAGGAGAGGCGCGCGTTGAGGCCGCGCGTCGAGCCGGAGTCGAGTTTGACCGCTCCGCCGAGCACGCTCAGGAGGCGATGGGCGATGACGAGGCCGAGTTCGTTCATGTTCGTCCCGCGCTCGTTCGGGGCGTCGAGGTCAACGGGCTCGAAGATGTGCGAAGGGTCGAGCAGGGGTTCGCCTTCGTCGAGGATTTCGACGCGGAAGCGCGCGGGCGTTTCGAGTTCCGCGCGCACGCGGACGCTTCCTCCCGCAGGGCTGCGACCGATGGCGTGCGCGAGAAAGTTGTAGAGCACCTGCCGCAGTTTGCCTTCGTCGGAGACTATCGTGCCGAGTTCGTGCGCGGTGCAGCAGTCGAGCGTGACCTCCTGCTTCTGCGCCAGCCGACCGACCGCCGCGCAGGATTCGCGCAGCGTTTCGCGCAGGGAAAACTCGTGCAGGAAGAGTTCCGTCTGCCCGGCTTCGAGCCTTGAGAGGTCAACGAGTTGGTTGAGGCTCGACTGCAACTGCTTGCCGGAGTTCTGAATCTTTTCGCAGAATCGCCGCTGCGAGTCCGAGAGGTCTTCGTGCTCAAGCAGAATCTCCGCGAAGCCGAGGACGGAGGTGAGCGGCGTCCGCAGTTCGTGCGACATGCGCGCGAGAAAGAGCGAGCGATAACGATTGACGCGCCGCAGTTCGATATTGGCTTCGACCAGTTCGTCGCCGCGTCTTTGCAGTTCTTCGACGAGATGCTCGATGTGCGTGCGCTGCTCGCGCACCGCGCTTGAGCGGCGCGCGTTGCCGATGGCGATGACGATGGGCGCGGCGATAAAGCGGAGGCCGCGCTGCGCGGCGCGCAACTGGTCGGGCGTCGCGGAGAGTGCGACGAGCGCGCCGACGAGTCCGCCGCGCGCATGAATCGGGACGGCGAGGCCCGCGCGCAGGTTGGCTTCAATCAGAGCCTCGCGCGCTTCACGCAGGACGTTGTCGCAGTCGCTCTCCTCTTCCCTGTCGAGCCACGCCTGACACTCCTCGTCGTGATGTTCGACGACCGACGCGAGCAGTTTGGCGACACGCAGCGCGCTCTCCGCGTCGAGATGCGGGTGTGTGTGAATCGCGTTTTCGCAGAAGTGCCCGTCGTCGGCTTGCAGGTAAATGACGAGGCAACACAGATCCCAATGCCGGAGCAGCATCTCGGAGAAGGCCCGGCAGATGCTCGCTTCGTCGCCGATCTCGCCGGGGACGAAGGCTTGCGTGTAGAAAAGATCAACCACTTCCGCGCTCAGAGCATGGAGGTCGGCGGCAATCGCGCCCGTCCCGTTCGTCGCGCTCCCCGAAGCGTCCTGTCCTGCGGCTGTGTTCCTCTGCTCGCTCATCTTCCGAAGCACGCGCCTCCCGGTCTCTCGCCCGCACGCGAGACCCGTCGAAACGCACTCTTTAATCGAGAATCAAATTTGCAGCGACTATAAATTGCCTCTTCGTAGGTGTCAAACCGATAAAGCGGATGTCGCATGTCAGGCAACGGATGCGGGAGGGAGGCGACATGCGGCGTCCGACCGCCGACATCCGGCATCTGTTTTTTGCCGCGCGTGTGGGTTATGATGCGGGAGGAACGGGAACGTTCCCGCGCAATCCACATGAAGGGCCAACTGAGCGAGCACCCGCTCGCCGAACTCATACGCGAAATCTCCGCCGCACGTCTGACGGGCGCGCTCCGCCTCGTGCGCGAGCGCGTCAAGGCGGTCGTCTATTTCAACGAAGGCGCGGCCACCGGCGCGCGTTCAAACATGCGCCTGCATCGTTTGTCGGAGTGTCTGCGTCGTTGGGGAGTGCTCGCGGAGGAGCATCAAGGGTTACTCGCAGAGAGCATGTCGGACGAGGAAGTGGTGCAGGCGCTCTCGACGGCGCGCGTCTTGGACGCCGAAGAGTTTCCCGCGCTACAGGCGCGACAGGGCGCGGAGGTCTTGCGCCTGCTGCTGCTCTGGACTGACGGCGAATGGAGCTTCGACCCGCGCGCGCGCATCAACGAAAGCGCGCGGGTCGCCATCGAGATCGGGCCGCTTCTATTGGAGAGCGCGCGGCGTCTGCCGCCGGAGTTCGTCGCGTCGCGGATGGCGAACGAAGCCGAGACGCTCGCGCGCGCGACCGATTCGGACGAAGGCGTGGCGCTGCTGCCGGTCGAAGGCTTCGTGCTCTCGCGCCTCGACGCGCCGCTCGGTCTCGGCGAACTGGTGATGCTGACGGGGCTGCCCGAAGCGGACGCGCGTCAGGCCGTCTATACGCTCGCGCTCGCCGGTCTCGTCAGGCGCGAGCGTTGGCCGCCCGCCGGTTTGCAGGTCGCGGCCAAGCAAGCGGAGGCCGAACCCGTCGCGCCCGTCAAGAAGAAGGCGGAAGAGACGCCGCCCCCCGTTGTCGAGACGCCGAAAGAGGAGGTCAAACCTACGCCTCAGCCCGAGCCCGACCCGCTCGCCGAGATTGACGCGCTCTTGGCGCACGCCGCCGGGGAGACGCACTATCAGGTTCTCGGCATCACGCGCACGGCCCGCCAGAGCGACATCAAGACGACCTACTATGCGCTCGCCAAACGTTTTCATCCCGACCGTTTTCGTCGTCATGCGGAAGGCCCCGTGCGCGTCCGCATAGACAACGCGTTCGCCAAAATCGCGCAGGCCTACGACGTTCTGAAAGACACCAAGCAGCGCGCCGCCTACGATCTCAAACTCGACACGGACGCGCGCCGCGCCGCCAAACAGAAGGCGCAGGCGGAAATCTTCAGCGCGCCGAAGGAAGACGGCCCGTCGCCGCAGTTTCGCGCCGAAGAGAGTTTTCAGCAGGGGCTCTCGGCGCTGCAAACCGGCAACCGCTTGATGGCCGTGATGTACTTCGGCGAGGCCGCGCGCCTGATGCCGAGACAGGCGCGTTATCGCGCGCTCTACGGTCGCGCGCTCGCGGGCGACGCTTCCACGCGCCGGCAGGCCGAAGCCGAGTTGAAGGCGGCCATCGCGCTCGACACCAACAACGCTTCGTATCACGTCATGCTCGCGGAGATTTACCGCGACCTCGGCATGCGTCTGCGCGCCGAAAGCGAACTCCAACGCGCGCTCGCCGTTGACGCACAGCACGTCGAGGCGCGTCGCCTGCTCGACGCTCTGCGTAACGAACCTTCTAAAGTTTAGCGTCTCGAACACGGGGAAGCTCGCGTCGAAAAATTAGACCCGGAGACTCAAGATGTCGGGATTTGATTTGCGACTTCCCGTCCCAGACCTATAGACTCGAAGCTCCGGGTTATCATTCGTAAATTTTATGTCGTCCACCCATCCAGAGTTTGCCGAGAACGAACGGGTCACGGCGGAAGCCTTCACGCGTTTGGCCTCCGCCGTTGACGAGTTTGAGGGCTACGCGCATCCGCACGCGCAGCGCGTGGCGCGTCTGGCCGACGAGGTGGCGAAGTCGTTCCGGCTGGCGCGCGCCGACCGCTCGTCTTTGCGCTACGCCGCGCTGCTCCACGACATCGGCGAGATGGCGATGCGCCGCGACTACATCAAGCGTCCCGGCCCGCTCTCGGAAGATGAGCGGCTCGACCTGACGCGTCATCCCGTCATCGGCGAACAGGAAGCGGCGCGCATGGGCGCAGACCGTGGCGCGCAACTGCTCGTGCGCTGGCATCAGGAATGGTGGAACGGCGCGGGCTACCCCGACGCGCTCCGGCAGGAACAGATACCGCTCGCCGCGCGCATCCTGCGCGTCGCCGACGCCTACGCCGCGCTCACCGACGCGCGCCCTTTTCGTCCGGCGGGCACGGTCACGGAAGCGCGCAAGCATCTCGCGCAATGGGCCGGACTTGAGTTTGACCCGCACGTCGTCCGCGCCTTTCTCGCGCTCGAAGCGTTGCCCGAGCTTCGTTCGTTCGCGCAGCCGAACGCGCCCGCGCTCGAAGACACTTCTTTCGACCGAGCCGGGACGCCGAACGGCGCAGAAGCCGCGCGCGAGCCGCCGACACAACCTCCGACGGAGACGACCGAGCGGCAACGCTTCGGCCAGATTCCGCCGGAGCTTTAACGCCTCGAATGTAACGCTTCGACCGTGCGGCGTTTGAGATTTATAAATCACAGGCGATCTGAGTTTTCTCAACTCTCCGCAGTTTAAAACTTGTGTCTGACGGATGCACACAGTCTCCCGAACGATGATGACACCGCGCCACTTCTTCGATCACGTGCCCGACGGTTGGCTGGCCTTCGAGTTGAGCATCCTGCGCCGTTTGAAGTTCCGCTCCGCCGTCAATCCCTTCGCGGGCGAGCCTGACTTGGACGTGTATCTCAAGCGTTGGGGCGTCCGGATGGCTTCGAACGACGCCGCGCGTTGGGCTTGGACGCGGGCCGTGGCGCGCGTCGAGAACAACGCGGCGCGGCTCTCCGCCGGAGAGGTCGAGGGCTTGCTCGAAGAGGCTTACGTGCCGCATCACAGGTTGCGAAATCCTTCGCTGCGTCGCTGGTTCAACGAGACGGACGCGTGGTGGTTCGACAACCTGCGCGCCGCCTCCGAACAGTTCACCGATAAAATCAAACTCGCGCTCACGCTCTCGCTCGGGATGCTCGTCGGCGACTACGCTCTCTCCTTCGACGAAGAGACGCGCGAACTCCGGCAGCCCTTCTCGCGCGTCTTCAAACGCCTCTGGGAGTCGGAGCCGAACCCCGTGGACAACGATCAACCCAACACCGCCGCCAACATGGAAGCGCGCGATTTTCTCGCCGCGCAACGCGCCGACCTGCTCTTTCTCCGCCTCCCGCGCGCCGGACGCCGCAACGCACGCCATTCGACGTGGGCATGGCGCGAAGAATGGATACGCGGCGGCGACGATTTCTGGGACGACTTCGAGAGCGTCCGTCAGGGCCGCCTCGGCTCGCGCGTCGAGACCAAACAACAGTACCTCCGCCACGTCGAAGAACTGCTCGAAGCCGCCCTCCACCTTCCGCTCTGGGCCATCGTCCACATCGAAGACGGCTTCATCACCGGCGAAGAACTGGTCGAAACCGTCCGCCGCCTCCGCAAAGTCGGAACCATCTACACCAAAGACTTCTCCGAACTCACCGGCGCACGCGCCGCCATCATCACCGCCTGACCAACGCGCCACGGCCCGACGAAACTTCGCCACGCGGCATCCTTCGATATAATCAGAGCGTCAAGGATGCCAGACCGCTGATAGCGTTTAATAAGCGTCCGGTTGCTTGCAGTTCGTTCCCTTGACCATGAATTTCTACGTAATTACAATGTGGCTATGAAAGCTCGAATAGTTAAAATAGGTAATTCACAGGGCATTCGTATTCCGAAACTGCTTTTAGAACGTAGCAATCTCGGCGAAGAGGTCGAATTGGAGGCAGAGGATAATCAAATCATCATCCGTTCGACCAAACAGCCCCGACAAGATTGGGAGAGTGCGTTTCGTGCAATGGCTGCTCGCGGCGACGATGAATTGCTCGATGAACACCTGCCCGTTCAGACACAATGGGACGAGGATGAGTGGCAATGGTGATCAAACGCTTTGACGTTTACCTCATCAACCTTGATCCGACTATTGGCAGCGAGATACAAAAGACCCGACCTTGCCTTGTCATTTCCCCGGATGAAATGAATCGCTTCATCAAAACGGTGATCGTCGCGCCGATGACATCCAAAGGCGCAACTTATCCGACGAGAGTGGCGTGCAGATTTCAAGGGAAACAGGGGCAGGTTGTACTCGATCAGATTCGCACCGTAGATAAGACACGCTTGGTGCGGAGGCTTGGTAAAATTGACAAGCAGGTTCAAACGAAAGTTTTATCTATTCTAGGGGAGATGTTTGCCCCTTGAGTGCAACATAACAACTCCTTCAACCCGACGCTTCGTGAGCAACTCCCTGACAGTTGTTCGGGCAGATCAGATGAACTGAATTTTTGTCCGGCGCAGGTTAACCAAAGCGTTGGCTGGCTGTTAGATTTGATGGCTTCAAAACTTCTCTATCTTAGGAGAGACACACATGACGAGATTGAGGCTCGGAACGTACGCGCTGTTTCTGGCGGTTATCTGTTGGGGGACGCTGATTGGCGGGATCACTTATTCACATATTGTTTACTTCCCCGTTTATCTGTCCGCTTTACCTAATTCGGCGGTCGTGGTCAACGGCCCTTATGGTCTGGACGAAGTGCCGTTCTGGATGACTATTCACCCGCTGCTGATTCTCTCGCTCGTCGCCGCCCTCATAATGAATTGGAGGTCTAGGCCGCGCCGCAAGCTCGTCTTGATAAGTTTCGCCGTCTATATTTTAGTGCTGGTGGTCTCCTCAATCTATTTCATTCCGGAACTGATAGCCTTCAAAGGCAGTCCTCAATCGAGCGTGTCGGCTGCGGAGTGGTTAGGACGCGGGCAACGCTGGCAGAGGTTGAGTTGGATTCGGGGAACCGTGTGTTACGCAGCCTTCGTGCCGTTGCTGCTCGCGCTGACGAAACCCGTCGAAGTGCGCGGAGAGAACACGTTGGCAACCGCCGGTTAACGACTCAATGATTCAACCGGAGCCGGGTCAGCTTGATCTTCATCCGCCGGATTGAAGGCTTCCGGTTCGTTATCTCCTGCCGGTTGCTTCGGGCGTTCGGTTGATAAGGCTCGTCGTGTCTCCGGTGGTTTGCTCCCCACAGAAGAAGCTTCTAACTTTCAGCTTCAACCGCTTTGAGAATCACGAGCGTCTGGTCGTCGCCGCGTTCCTGAAGGTCTGACCAGTTGTCAATTTCCTGAAAGACGGCCTGACGCAGGTCGTCGGCGGAGAGGTGTCTCCGGGCGAGGGCGAATTGTGCGAGGCGTTCTTCGCCGTACTCTTGCCCGGAGAGGTTTTGGGCTTCGCTGATGCCGTCGGAGAAGATGAGCAGGAGGTCGCCGGGTTCGAGCAGGGCGTCGGCCTCCGTGTAGTGCGACCAGTCGAACGCGCCGACGACCGTGCCGCCCGCGTCGAGGCGTTCGAGCGAGCCGGAGGCGCGGACGAGCAGAGGCGCGTTGTGGCCCGCGTTGGTGTAGCGGAGTTGGCGCGTGGGTTCGTCGTAGAGCGCGAGAAAGAGTGTGGCGAAGCGGTTGGCGTCGGTGCTGCGGCAGAGTTGGACGTTGATGCTGCCGACCATGTTTTCGACGGCGCAGGCGTCGTCAATCCCCGTCACGCCGCACGGCAGTTCGACGCCGACGCCCGCACCGTATGGTTCATTGCCCTGCGCGACGGCGACGGGGAGCGGCGCGGCGTTGGTGGTCGCGGCGAGCGTGCGCGCGGTGTTCTTGAGACGCTCGGCGATAATCGTCGTCTGCGCGCGCAGGGAGGCTTGCAGGTTCGACATCACGAGCGAAGCCGAGAGACCTTTGCCGGACACGTCGCCGAGCGCGAAGGCGTAGAGACCGGGCGCGACCGCGATGTAATCATAATAGTCGCCCGCCACGCCGCGCGCCGCGCGACACTCGCCCGCAATCTCCAGAGTCGCCAGACGCGGGACGCTGCGCGGGAAGAGTTGCGCCTGCACCTCGGCGGCAATCTCGACCTCGCGTTCGAGCCGTTCGTGTACGACGCGCTCGTTCAGAAGCGACTCGATGTTGGCCGACATCTCGTTGAAGGCTTGCGCCAACTCGCCCAGTTGGTCGCGCGAGCGGACGCGGACTCGATGAGAGAAGTCGCCGCGACGGATAAACTCCGTCGCGCGGTAGAGCTTATGCACCGTGCCGGTGACGGCGCGCGTCATCCACGCGGCGGCAAAGAGCGCGAGCAGTTCGAGGAAGAGGAAGCAGACGGCGGTCACGATCAGCACGCGCTTGAGCACCTTGCCGATCTCCGTGTTGCCGAAAAGTTGTTGGCCCGCCTCCGTCCAAGAAAGACTGATCATGAAGGAGAGACGCAGGGCCGTCTCGCCGTCGAGCCAGTTGGTCGCCGGAAGGACGACGACGTAGCGTTGCCCTTGAATCGCTTCGCCGAACTGGTCGCGGTTAAAGTTGGCGCGGTTGACGCGTTGGGCGGTTCTCAATGCTTCGTCGGCTCGCTCGTCTTCCGCGCGTTCCGGCGCGACCTGTATGCTCACCTGATTGCCTTCGGCGCGCGCTTCGAGTTCGTCCGCGCCGAGAAAGAATGGTCGCAGGCGCATCCCCGCGTTCTCATGATAATGCTCGACGAGCGCGCGGCTGACGGGGACGACCAGCAGGAGCGCCAGTTTGCGACCGCCCGCGTCGCGGCGGACGAGCGCACGCACCGAAGGCGTCCCGAAAGGCTGCTCGGCATCGCGCGGCGGCAGGAAAGCGAAGCCGCTCCACTCCGCGCGCCGCTCCAACCAACCGGGCAAAGACGCCCCGAACGGCAGCGCGTCTTCGCCGACGCCGCGCGTGCGTTCGTCTTCGGGGCCGCTCACGAGCTGCGCCTCCCCGTTTTGCCCGAGCACGCCTAAATCTTCCGCGCCCGCCGCGCCGTTTCCGCCGCGCCACAACGCCGCGCGCACGCCCGGCAGAGAGCCTTGCAGCAACGCCGTCCGTTCGTCGAGCCACGCCTGCACGTCGCGCTCGCCCGCGTTCGGAGGCAGACGCGCGAACGAGTCGGCCAGAGCACGCGCGCTCGCCAGAGTCTGCTTCTCCGTCGCGCTGACCTGCACGGCGACGATGCGCGTCATCGCCTGTCCGAGACCGATGAGCGCGGAGAGCAGACCGAGCAGGCCGAGCAGCACGACCGGCGTCAGCCCGATGAACAGATACGTGATCATCAAACGGCGACGCACGCGCCAGAGCAGTTTGCGCTTGAGCCAGAAGAGCGTCCGCAGCCCGTAATAAACAACGGTCAGCGAGATGACGAGCGTCGTGATCGCTCCGAGCATTCGGGCGACAAAACCGCTCCGGTCGAAACCCGCGTCGCTCGCCAGCAACCAGACAATCAACAGCACGGGCGTGAGCATCGCCACGCGCGGCATCACGCGCCGCAACCACACGCGCCAACGCTCCGCCGCTTCGCCCGCTCTCTCGCCCGCCCGAAAAATCTTCCCGCGCATCCCTCAACTCCAATCGAAACAGACGATGGACGATAGACGATGGACAAAACATTTCTATCGGATGACGGACAAAGGACGAGTCAACTCAATGACAAGACAAGCTCCCGCCATCGTCCATTGTCCATCATCGGGCCATTGTCCATCGTCCATCGTCTATCGTCCAACTGCTTTATCCCGCCGAGGCGAGGGCGGCTGTTTCCGTCTCGTCGTCCGGCGCGGTGGTATCGTCGCTCGCGGTTCGGCGCGTCATGTGGAGGCGGCCCGTGGCGAAGAGCAGCAGCCAGACGACGCCGGGAAACGCCGAGAGCAGACCGGAGACGACGGTGAGCGCGCGCGGCGTCAGCCAGTAGAGCGCCCAACCGGCGACGATGCCCGACACGCTCATCACGAAAAGCTCGCCCGCGCGGTCAATCGAGATGACGCGCCCGCGCAGGTCGTCCGGCAGCAGTCGCATCATCAAGGTGTCGTGCATGACGAACTCCAGACCGGCGAACACGCGCGACAGAAAGAGCAGCACGCAGGCCAGCCACAAGGTCGGCATCAGCCCCGCGAGCGAGAACAGGACGCCGTGCGCGATAAACGTCCAACCGATGAAGGCGGCTGTTGCCCCGCGCATCTCCACCTTCGCGCCGATGCGTCGCACGATCAACATCGCCGCGAACAGCCCCGCGCCGACCGTCGTATAGAGCGCGGCCACCGCCGCGTCCGGGCTGAGCGTTCCCTCGTTAGCAAAGACGACGCCGCCGAGCCTATCGTAAACGAGATTGAGCGCGCCGCCGCCCGTCGCCCACATCATGTTAATGCCGATGAGCGCAAAGACCAACGGATGCCTGACGGTATAAGCCGCGCCCTCGCGCAGGTCGCGCCAGAAACGCAGGCGACTTCCCGCGCGCCGCACGTCGCCCGCCCGCTCGTCAAGCATCGTCTCTTTCTGTTCTGTCTCGCTCTCGACCATCGCATGTCTGGCTTGCAAGTCTTCGTCGGGGATACGCCAGATGGAATAGGCCGAGACGACGAACGACAGCGCGTTGATGACGAAGGCGACCTCGTAGCCGAAACTCGCGGAGGCTGCGCCGCCGAGCGCCGCCCCGACCGACATCAGGAGAAACCGCGACGAGTGCAACAGAGCGTTTCCCGCGAGGAGTCCTTCGTCGCCCGTGACGTTCGGCATCGCCGCGCTCTTGGCCGCGTCGAAGAAGGCCGCGAGCAGCGTCGAGACGACCGAGCAGACGTACGCAATCCACAGGTCTTCCGGCCCGCGCACGAGCAGGAATCCGAGCGCGAAGAGGGCGCGCGCCGCGTCCGACGCGATCATCAGCGTCCGGCGCGACCAACGGTCAACGAACGCGCCCGCCAGCGGCGCGAACAGCCCGTAGGGCGCGAGCCGCGCCACGACGAGAATCGCCGTCGCCTCCGGCGCGGCCTGCGAGACGGCGCGCACGAGTCCGAGCCCGGCGATAAAGTTGAACCAGTTGCCGAGTTCCGAGACGACCTGCCCCGACCAGAGAAGCCGGAAGGAGCGGTTGCCGCGCAGCAGTTGCATGTAGGTCAGCGACGACATAAAAATTAAAAAACTTCGAGCCGCCAGCAGAAACATTTGGCGGCCCGCGAGAAATCTGACGCGAAAACTTCGACGGCTATCCTCTCACAGAGAACGAACGAAAGGCGTCGGAGGTTCCTTGTTTGAAAGCGGCGTGTCTCCTTTTAGATGAGGATGTCGTCGGCCCGCAACGTGAGCGACGGAATCTGCGCCGACGCGAACTCCCGCCCGCGTCCGGCGCGCGTCAGTTCCGCGTAAGAGCCCGCTGCGGGCTGCCTGTAAATCTCAATCTCGTTGCGCACCAGATCAACCAGCCACACTTCGGGAATCCCCGCGCGCGCATAGAGCGGCACTTTCACCGCGCGGTCGTAGCCGACCGACGAGTCGGCCACCTCGACTATCAGCAACACGTCGTCCGCGCCCGGATGCGCCCCGCTATAGAAATCAGCGCGCGGCTTGAGCAACGCAACGTCCGGCTGCGGTTCGGAAAAGTCATTCAGGTGGAGAGGGTTCTGGACACGAATGATTGCTGCCTGACCGACGCGTCCGTGCAGCAGCGTGTTCAGCCGGTCAACGCACGCCGCGTGGCGGCTGCCGATAGGACTCATTCTAATCACCTCGCCTTCGATGAGTTCGGTATGGTCATCTTCGGAGAGAATCCCGGCCTCGACCATCCGGTAGTACTCGGCGGTGTTGAAGGTTCGACGCTCGATGAGAACTGACATAATCAATCACCTGTCAAAACGGTTTGCTGCGCCGGAGCGCGACATAACGATGAAGAAATCGCCCAAACATGAGCGGGCGGCGAAAGCGTCGCCGCTCGATGATAAGGCGTCGCCGCTCAATGATGTTGATGCTCGTCGTCGGCCTGCATGCTCGGCAGGGCGGAGAGGTCGAGCATCTGCGAGAACTCGTCGAAGTGGAACATCGTCTCGTCTTTGCAATGCTGGCAAAAGTAGGTCGCGTCTTCGCCGAGATACATGTCCTTGAGATGATATGCGACGAAGCAGCCGTAGCAACGCTGCACACGCTTGCCGAATTTCTCCTGCCGCTCCGCTGCGTCCAATGTGTCCGCCTCCCTGTGTGATAGTCGCGCGTGCCGGATGAAACGTCTCTCAAGACTGACGCCCGCTCCCCTACGCTGTGGTTCGCCCGCGTCTCACTTCAACTGCCGGTAAACGTCCGGCGGCGCATAGATTCTGAAGATGTAATCGGTCTGCTTGCGCCACGTGTGGCAACTCTGGCAGCTTTCGAGTTTGCCCTGTTCGAGAATCCGCGTCGCCGCGCCGTCGAGGACGAGATATTCCCAGTCGCCGTTCTTCGCGTCGTAGCCCTCCTCGCGTTTGAGCATCGCCGTCAGCAGTTCGGGCGACCTGCTCTCTTTGCTGCCGAGCTTCTCTTTGACGATCATCGAGCCGCGCGGAAACTTCGGCGAACGCTCGTTGAACATCGCGTCGCGGCCCGCGTCGTTGACATAGACGGAGATGAATTTCTCCGCGTGCGGATTCTCAGTCCCGCGCGGGAAGATTGGCGCGCAGAGAATCGCGACCCTCTCGTCCATCTTGACCGGCTCCGGATTGACGAGATGCCAAGACCTGTAGGCTGCGAACTTATCGAGCGTCGGGTCGGACGCTCGCCGCTCGACGTTTGCCGTTTGGGACGACCGTTGCTCGGAAGATACGCTGGCGCAACTACTGCTCGCGCAGAGCGCGGCGACGACGACGAGCAGGACGAAAATTTTGAGCGTGCTGCTATTTTTCACAACTCTTCTCCGCTACGACCGAAAGCATCCGGCACACGTCGGGAGACGAACGTGATTCTACACTTCCGCCGCGCGCTTCGTCACTCCGGATGAACGCGCGTGCGCGCCGTTTCATGCGCTGGCTTTCATGTCGTAGCGTTCGAGTTTGAGATAGAGGCCGCGCCGTGTGAGTCCGAGTTCGCGTGCGGCGCGCGAGATGTTGTTGTTATGTTTGCGGAGGGCTTCGGCGATCATATGCCGTTCGAGTTCGGCCATCGCGTCGGCGAGCGTGAGGTTCTGGCGCGCGGCGTCTTCGGCGACAGCGTTGATGTTGCTGAAATAGGAGTTCGATGTCGGGAGGGTGATGGGCGCGCTGCTGCGCTTGAGGTCGGTCGAGAGATGTTCGGGGGTGATGAGCGTGCCGTCTTCGGCGCGGGCGACGATGCGTTGAATCTCGTTGCAGAGTTGGCGGACGTTGCCGGGCCAATCGCAGACCATCAACAAATCAACCGTCTGCGGCGTCATCTGAATATCATGACGACCGAACTTGGCCGAGTAGTGGTTGATGTAGTAGTTGACGATGGTCGGTATCTCGGAGCGACGCTCGCGCAAGGGGGGCACGCAGAGGCGGATGACGTTGAGACGATAGTAGAGGTCTTCGCGGAAACGACCGTCGGCGACCATGCCTTCGAGGTCTGTGTTGGTGGCGGCGATGATCCGCACGTCCACCTTCATCGGTCGCTGCTCGCCGAGCGGTTGAATCTCTCCTTCTTGGAGGAAGCGTAGAAGTTTCGGCTGCACGTCGAGCGGGAGATCGCCGATCTCATCTAGAAAAAGCGTGCCGCCTGCCGCCGTGCGAATGACGCCCGCCGAATCCGAAACCGCGCCCGTGAACGCGCCGCGACGATAGCCGAACAGATAGCCTTCGGCCAACTCTTTCGGAACCGCCGTGCAGTTGAAGGGGACGAAGACCTTCGAGCGACGGGACGAGAGCGCGTGGATGGCGCGCGCGACCAGTTCTTTTCCCGTGCCGGATTCGCCCGTGACGAGCACCGTCACGTCCGACGAGCGTATCTTGTGCACCTCATCCACGAGGCGCGTCATGGCGGGACTCGAATGGATGAAGCCGGGCATCACGTTTGCGCCAGCGAGCGTGTCCTGACTCTGCGCGGCCTTGCCCGTGCGGGTGCGTTCGCGCAGCGCGCAGACATCCATCCCGAGTTCGACGACGCGCAGGAGCGGTTCGAGCGATGCGCCGCCGCGCAGAGTGGACTGTGCGCTCGGCGCGATAAACACCGTCGCGGGCGGGGCGTTGGCGGCCTTCAGTTGGATGATCTGGGCCTCGTAGTCGGAAGCAAACTGTTCGCGTTCGCGCTCGGTCTTGGCCTGCCCGAGTCCTTCGGCGAGACGCGCGCTGTCGGCGGCGGTGCAGCCGTGCGCGATGACGACGCGGGCACGCGATTCCTCGTCGTCCTCGACAATCAGGACGCGTCGCGCATCCGTCTCCTGATGAATGACGGCGGCCAGTTCGCGCAGCAGCAGTTCGCGCGAGGCGACGGCTTCGGCCAGACGCAGCGTGAGCAGTTGCGCGATGGCCGAAGGCTCGACGGGCCGTTCGGGCGCGGCGTGGCTGATGGCGGCGAGCGTCTCTTCGACGCGCGCGAGGTCGAGGCGCGCGCCGAGTTCGCGGAATGTGTGGAGCGCGAGCGCGAGATGTTCTTCGGCGCGTTCGGGCGCGGCGATCATGTAGGCGCAGCCGAGCCAGTAGTGCGCGCGCGCGGTGCGATAGCGGTCGCCGAGCATCTCGAACATGGAGATGCTGCGGCCAAAGTGGTTGACGGCGAGCGAGGCGTCTTTCTGCGACATGGCGAGCATGCCGTAGAGACGCTGCGTTTCGCCCGCGATGGCGAGGTCGGTTTCGGACTCGGCGGTGTCGTCGGAGAGCTTCTGCAAGAGCTTCGTACACTCTTCGACGTGCCCCTCCTGCAAGTAGGCTTCGGCCAGCAGCACGCTCGACTCCCAGATGGCCTGACGGTCGCCGAGGCGTTCGCCCAAGCCGAGCGCGCCCTCGCCTTTGACGAGCGCGCCCGCCGTGTCGTTCATCGCCAGCAGACAACGACCGAGCGTTCGCATGGCCTGCGCCGCGTACCACTTGTTGCCGTTCTGCGTGGCGAGTTTGACGGCGCGTTCGAGCAACTCCTGCGCCTCGACCAGTTCGCCGCGCAGCATCCGCAACTCGCCGAGCGATTCGAGAATCGTCGGAACCTGCGCGCCGTTTTCGTCAACTTCGTTGGCGAGGGCGAGCGCGCGCTTCAAGGCGTCCTGCGCGCGCTCCCACTTACCGACGAGCACGAGATTGATGCCGAGATTGTTGTAGCCGATGGCGGCGTTGACCTTGTGTTCCGTGCGCTCGTAATACTTGACCGACTTTTCCAGATAACGGATGCCGTCGTACGGTCGTTTGAGAAACCAGCAGACGCCCGCCATGTTGTTGTAAATCTTGCCGAGCAGGTAGGGCGCGGGGTTGTCGCCCGCGAGGTGAATCGCCTGTTCAAAATTACCGAGCGCGGCTTCGTAATGGCCTTCGGCGAGGTCTGCGAGCGCGAGGCCGAAGTAGGCTTCGGCGAGGCCGCGCCAGTCGCCGGTGCGCCGGTAATGTTCGAGCGCCTTGTTGGCGTGGTCGCGGGCGATGGTGTATTCGTTGATGCTGCGATAGACGCGTGAGAGCGCGTTATAGATTGCGCCGAGAAGCGCGTCCGTGTTCTCGCTCGCGGTTTCGCGCTGCAAGGCGCTGTTGAGAATGGCGATGGCTTTCGGGGCGTCGCCGACGTAGCTGTAGACGAGACCGATCTGGACGCGAAGACCGGAGACCGTCTCGGCGTCGAGCTTGGCGCGCGCCTCCGTCGTCTCGTACATCTCGACGACTTCGAGCGCCTCGCGGTAGCGTCCCTGCATCTCCAGAGAGGACGACAGCAGACAACGCGCCTGCGCCAGCAAGGTCGTGTCATGACGCACCGCGACGGCGACGATCTCGCGCAGACGCGCTTCGGCCTCGTTCGACATCCCACGGTCGAGCAAGGTACGCGCATCTGCTATCTCTCTGGCGAGCGAGGCGGGGCTTGAGCCTGTGTGGAAGCGTGCGCGCCCGCGCGGGCCGGAGAGGTCGGAGAAGTTAGCGGTCTCCGGCACGGCGCGTTTCGGCGTCGCGTGGCTGTCGCTGCTGTTGTTGGCGCTCTGAATGCGGGGTCTCATCCGCGAATATACGCTCGACGATGCGCTGGCATCTCGCCTTGAATCTGAATTTTGTTGGCTTCGGATGGAAGAAGATTGCCCAATCCCGTGGCTGACGCATGCATAACGCAAGAGACGGCCAAAGGCTTAAACATTCCAAACTTTAGCACATCACGCGCGCGAAACCCAGACTCAAAGAAGGAAAAAGTGAAAAGGCAAACGCTGGCGCGAGGGAAAAAGTGAAAAGGTAAAAGGTAAAAGTGAAAGAGCCGAAGCTTTCCTCACTTTTACCTTTTACCTTTTGCCCTCTTTTAGCTTGCCTTTTACCTTTTACCTTTTTCCTTATTTGTCAGGGCCAGCGCGGGCCGGTGGGGAAGATGGGGCCGCGTCGCTCGACGATGTTGAAGCCGTACTCGATGACGACGTACTGCGCGACGGGCCGACCGTCCTTGACGGCGGGCGTGAACTTGACGGCGCAGGCGGCCTTGATGGCGTTCTGCGTCAGCCCGTCGGGGAGTCCCTTCAAGACCCTGACGGTCGTGACGCGCCCTTCGGCCCCGAGCACGAGACGCAGGCGCACCGTCCCGCTCGTGCCGTGCCTGCGCGCCTCTTCGGTCGCGGTCGGGTGCGGCTTCTCATGAATCACGGCCTTCTTTATTTCGTCCTTGCCGGTGAAGATTTCCGGCGCGGTCTGCTGCTGCTGCTGGCCGTCGCTCGCCTGCGTAGCGGCGTTGCCGCCCGGCTCCTCCTCGAAGCATCGGGTCACTTCGCCTTCGTCGGCGTTGAGGGGGCTGCGTATCTCGGGCGGCGGCGTGGGCAGGTCGAGCTTGTAGGTTTTGTCGCTCGTCGTAGCGGAACCGCGCCTGCCCGATTGCGCCGGGACTTGCGGGACACAGACGGCGCACGCCGCGAGCGTGCAGGCGACCAGTAAAGATGCGAGGTGTTTCATAAAGCTTCTACTTGTTGAAAGGGTGATTTCCAAAATCCGTTCTTCCGTGAGACGGCGATTCGCGTCGCAGAGAGCGCAGGACGAGCGAGCGTCAGCATGCTCTCAATTAGATTATCTACGGCGCTCGCGGGATGTCCAGCCCGCGCGAAGGGGTTTGGAGACGGGCATTCTTGCGCGTCATGATAGCACGCGCGCATCGGGGCATTGTGTATGCGTGCGGGCGGGCGTATAGTTTGGGGGTTGAAAATTTGTCTGCCGAAGTTGCCTGCCGCGTGCGCGAAGTTTGCGTCCCGCCGGACGGGCAACACGGGGGAACCAACGCTTCGACGTAACCGTCCGAAGCAGGGGCGCAGCGCGAGCGCGTGCGGCTGAAAACAGCCGTTTCGTTCTCTGCGTAGAACACTTCCGCGTTCTAGCCCGTCAGCTAACCTCGTAGGCTCAATGGAAGGGCAAGGTCGCTATGAACAACTCTCTGTTGAGGGCGCGCGTGAGCATTGTGCTTGTGCGCGCCCTTCCTCTTTGTGCGCCGCACAAGACACGCAAAGGCAGGCGGGCGGGCACGGCGACCGCAACATTATGGAGTGATAAATCATGCTCACCTCTGTCAAGCGTCTGCTCGTCGGTTCGCCGAAGCGAACCGAACAAGCGACGCACGAACGCCTCCCGAAAAAGACCGCGCTCGCCGTTTTCTCGTCAGACGCGCTCTCGTCGGTCGCATACTCGACGGAAGCCATCCTGCTCGTGTTGCTCGCCGCAGGCTCAATCGCTATCGGTTATCTCGTCCCCATTATCTTCGGCATCGCGCTGCTACTCCTCATCCTCACACTCTCTTACCGGCAGACGATTCACGCCTATCCTTCCGGCGGCGGAGCCTACATCGTCGCCAAAGACAATCTCGGCACGATGCCCGGGCTGGTGGCCGCATCGTCGCTGCTCGTTGACTATATCCTGACGGTGGCCGTCTCCATCTCGGCGGGTGTGGCCGCCATTACCTCGGCGGTGCACGGGAGTCGCTTCGCCTTTCTCGCAGAGCATCGCGTCGGCATGGCTATCCTACTAGTGGCGCTGATTGCGGTCGTCAATCTGCGGGGCGTGCGCGAGTCGGGCGCAATCTTCGCGGGGCCGACGTACGTCTTTATTCTGGCGATGCTCGCGCTCATCGTCGTCGGCTTCGTCAAATACTACGCGGCGGGCAGCGTTATCTCTACGCCCGACGAGTTGCACTACGACACGTCGGTCGGCAGCTACGCCCATGAAGGGCTGGCGGGCGCGGGGCTGGTGTGGCTGCTGCTGCGCGCCTTCGCCGCCGGATGCACGGCCTTGACGGGGGTCGAGGCCATCTCGAACGGCGTGCCAGCTTTCAAAGAGCCGGAGTCGCGGAACGCTTCGCAGACGTTGACGCTGATGGCCTGCATTATGACCGCGCTCATCCTCGGCACGGGCCTGCTCGCTTACCGTTTGAACGCGCATCCAGACCCTTCTCAGACGCTCGTCTCGCTGATGGCACGCCACACCTTCGGGAGCGGCGCGCTCTATTACCTCGTGCAGGCTTCGACCGCCGCCATCCTCGTCTTAGCTGCTAACACGGCCTTCGCGGACTTCCCTCGCCTGTCGAGCCTGCTCGCGGCAGACCGATACCTGCCACGACAGTTAGCCAATCGGGGCGACCGTCTCGTCTTCTCCAACGGCATCGCCTTGCTCGCGCTCTGCTCTATCCTCTTAATCGTCGTCTTTCACGCCGAAGAACAGGCGATGCTGCCGCTCTACGCGGTCGGAGTCTTTCTCTCCTTCACGCTCTCGCAGGCGGGGATGATTATTCATTGGCTACGCGAGCGTCGGGCAGACGAAGCGAAGGCGCGCATCATCGTGGAAGAGGAGGCCGCACGCGTTCACCTGACCGAAGACCCGACGCGCTACAGCGTGCAGGAAGAACGTCTCGCCGCCATCGAGCACGACCGCAGCGGTAATTGGCTGCTCTCAATCATCATCAACGGTCTCGGCGCGTTGATTACCTTCGTCGTGCTCATCATTATCGCCGTTACCAGATTCGCGCACGGGGCATGGGCGGTGCTCGTTTTGATTCCGCTTGTGGTTTGGATGTTTCTCGCCATTAACCGCCACTACCGGCTCATCGCCGCGCAGTTGTCGCTAGCAAAAGCGAAGCCGCTGCCCGTGATGCTGCATCGCGTCATCATCCCCGTGTCGGGGGTGCATCGAGGGGTGCTGCCAGCGCTTCAGTATGCGCGCAGCATCGCGGGGAGCGGAGGCGGGCGCGTCTCGGCCGTCTATGTGGAGATTAACCCGCAGCACACAGAGGAGTTGAGGAGAGAATGGGAGAAGTGGGGAGACGGCATTCAGCTAGTCGTCATCGGCTCGCCGTATCGCTCCGTGAGCGGGCCGCTCATGCAGTACATCGGTGAAGAGACGCGCGAGCATAAAGATTCCATCACGACGGTTGTCCTACCGGAGTTCGTCCCGCGCGCATGGTGGCAGCAACTCCTGCACAACCAGACCGCGCTTCTCATCAAAGGACGCCTCCTTTTTCACCCCAACATCGTCGTCACGAGCGTCCCGCATCATCTGAAAAGATAAAAGGCCCAGTCTGAAAGTCCAACGTCCAAAGTCAAGAGAAGTCCGAAGTCACAAGTCCAAACAGGCTGACGGACTCTGACGTTGGACTTTCAGACTTTGGACTTCGCCCGTGCACACGCCGATTCGACGCTGGCGCGCTGTCGTTGTGAGCGCGCGACGTGGGGAGAGGTGTATTGATTTGTGGAAAACCTGCGACGCCTGTGGCGTCCGAAGTTAGCTGTCCTGACCGTCTGCGCCGCGACTGGCGAGGAAACATGAACGGCAGAAGACGGGTCGGCCCTGTGACGGGTAGAAGGGCACGGTGGTCTGCTGCCCGCATTGCGCGCAATTGACCGAGACCTCGATGCGCTGGCGAACCCCGGCAGCCTGCGCGGCGGCGATGGCGGCGAGACGTTCGTTCTTGGCCTGCTTGCAGGGCTTGCAGCGTTTCGGCTCGTTCTTCAAGCCTTTATCGTGAAAGAAAACCTGCTCGCCAGCCGTCCAGATGAAATCCTCTCCACAGTCAACACAATGAATATTGCGATCATCGAACTCCATCTCGGCGTGACTCCACTCTCCATTGGCCCCGTCTGTTCCGGCGTGTGTTTGAGACATTTTAAAAACCCCTAACTTGATGAGCACTCCTGTTGCTCGATACTCGGTGAGAGAGTCCGCCCAAAAGTGTGACGTTCCAGACCCTAAGGTTACTACGAGGGACTTCGACCGGACTCGACCGGCCCACACGGCGGATTCTGCTTGGGAACTGTGCGCGTCGGGGTGCACACAATCGGCCACCTTCGCTCCTCCGCCGACAATCGTTGTCTCAGCAAAGTATAACTATCACAAAATTGTGTCAAGCCTTACGCGTCCGGTTCGACGCGACGGACAAGAGACGGGGGAAAGGTTGAAGGGTTAAAAGGGTAAAGGCGTACAGCTTAGTGGCGACTCGACGGGCGAATTGATAAACAAACTTCGGCCTAAAAATCCTCAGAGCAATTTTTCAGCTTTCGTGTTTAACCCGCCCTCTCCCTTTCCCTTTTCAACCCTTCAACCTTTCCCCTCTCCGTTTTTGCCCCCTGTCTTGACAGCGCGCGGGGAGCGTGGGAGCATCGGCCCGCCTCTTGCAAACGCATCGGAAAAGCTTTCGGAGACTCTTTCACACATGAAGATTCTGGTCATCGGTTCGGGCGGGCGCGAGCACGCGCTCTGCTGGTCTCTACGACAAACTGCGGGCGACGACGCGGCGGAGATATTCTGCGCGCCCGCGAGCGACGGCATCGCGCAAGTGGCCCGACGCGTCCCCGTCGGAGCGACCGACACGCGCGCTCTCGCCGGGTTTGCCGCAGAGGAGAAGATTCGGCTGACCATCGTCGGGGGCGAAGCGCCGCTCGCCGCCGGTCTGGTTGACGAGTTTGAGAGTCGCGGGCTGACGGTCGCGGGGCCGCGACGCGTGGCCGCGCGACTCGAATCCAGCAAGGTTTTCGCCAAAGAGTTTATGGAGCGTCAGCGTGTGCCGACCGCGCGTTTTCGCGTGGCGGAATCATTGGCGGAGGCGCGCGAGATTCTGCGGCGCGGCGAGTTTGGCGCGGAAGACGCGCCTGTGGTCGTCAAGGCGGACGGGCTGGCGGCGGGCAAAGGCGTCGTCGTGGCGGCGACGCGCGCGGAGGCCGAACTGGCCGTCGAAGAGTTAGTGGAGGGCGGGCGCGTCGGCGCGGAGGCGGCGCGGCGCATCATCTTGGAGGAGACGCTCGAAGGGCGCGAGGCGTCTTTGCTGCTCTGGACGGACGGGCGCGACTACGCGCTGATGCCCGCCGCGCGCGACCACAAACGCATCGGCGATGGCGACACCGGCCCGAACACGGGCGGCATGGGCGCGATCACCGCCCCCGGCGTGCTCGACGAAGCCATGCTCGCGACGGTCGTCCGCGAGATCGTCGAGCCGACGCTTGAGGGCGCGCGGCGTGAGGGACTGAATTTTCGCGGCGTGCTCTTTATCGGTCTGATGTTGACGCGGCAAGGCCCGCGCGTGCTCGAATACAACGTCCGTTTCGGCGACCCCGAAGCGCAGGCCATCCTCGTCCGTCTCCGCACGAACCTCGCCGAAATCTTCGACGCGGTCGCGCAGGGGACGCTCGCCCGCACCCGCGTCGAATGGACGGAGGAGGCTTCCGCCTGCGTCGTGCTCGCCGCGCGCGGCTACCCTTCGCAGCCCGAAACGGGCGCGCGCATCGAGGGTCTGGAACGCGTCCGGCAGGAGATGCCCGCCGTCCGGGTGTTCCACGCGGGCACGGCGCACATTGGCGATAACGGCGGCGGCGAAGGCGATGGCGGCGGCTGGCAGACGGCGGGCGGGCGCGTGCTCGGCCTCACCGCAACCGGCCCGACGCTTCCCCAAGCCCTCCGTCAATGCTACGACGCCGCGCGCCTCATCCGCTGCGAGGGCATCCAGTACCGCCGCGACATCGGGCAGTTCCGCGAAGCGAAATAGTGAGCGAAGAGTGAGCAGTAAACAGATGGGAAGGATGCATGATTCCTGTTTTGAACACTTGCCGATGACCGCTCACGGCTGGTCGCCGACTCCCCTTTCCTCTCCGCTGACGGCTTGCACGCTTCCGCTCTGGCGAGTGACGGTAGAAGACTGATATACTCAAAATCGTTGCGGCGGGTCGTATCGTGCGGTGTTTGAAGGTGCAACCCGGCGATGCAAAGTAACGTACAACTGCTGTGGTTCGCGTGTCCGATTTTTTGGACGCAAAACAGTTTAGGGCATCTGCCGCGTCGCTCTTTTTAGCGGACGGGTTGGCCGGTGGGAGGATGAGAAGAGATGGGAGTGTTCGCGAGATTGAAGCGTTCGGTGCGCGCCTTGTTCGGCGGGATGATCGAGAAGACCGAAGACCCCGAACTGATACTTCAGCAGACCATCCGCGACATGCGCGACCGCGTGCCGGAGTTGAACAACTCCGTCGCGCAGGTGATGGCGACCGAGCGTTTGCTCGCCAAGAACCGGGAACGACTGGAAACGCAGGTCGTTGATTTGGACAGCAAAATCAAGGCCTCCGTCAAGATGGGGCGTGACGACGTGGCGACCGCCTACATCGGCCAACTGCAACAGGCTCAAGTTGACCTGCAAAAGACTTCGCAGCAACTTGAGCACGCTACGCTGGCATCCAAACAGGCGTTGAAGGCGCGCGACAATTACGTCATGCAGATGCAGCGTCGCACCGCCGAGGCGATGCAGTTGATCAACCAGTCGAAGCAGGCCCGCCTGCAAGAGCAACTGGCGCAGACCATGGAGTCGTTCAATCTCGGCGACGACGCCTCGACCTTCAACGAGATGCGCGACAAGATTGACCGCCGCGCCGCCGCCGCCGAAGCCAAGATGCAACTCGGCTCGGCCTCGGTTGATTCGCAGATGCAGGAGATCGAGCAGGAGGCGATGAACATGCAGTTGCAGGACAAGCTCCTCGACTACAAACGCCAGATGGGTCTGCTGCCCGAATCCACCACCCGGCAGACGCCGCAACTTCCGGCAGCCGACGAGAGATAAGATGCGGGCAAACCTTCGCCAGCTATTTTGCGTTTATTCATCATGGGCACTACTTTGACATTTATGGCGCAGCGAAAGATCAACATCGAGTATTTGAAAGAGGCGCTCAAAGAACCCGTCAACTTCTGGGGGATGGCGGGCTTCGCGGTCGCCGCCGCCTACACGCAGTCGGTCATCCCGATTGCCGCCGCGCTCGTCACGGAAGGCGCGTATCTCGTCGCCGTTCCCGCCAGCACGCTCTATCGCAGGCTGGTTGACGGTCGCAACAAACGACGCCTGCTCGAACAACGCAACCGCATGCGCGACAAGCTCATCGAGAGCTTCGACCCGCGCGAGCGCGAAGCCGTGCTCTACTTGAAGTGGTTGAAGAAACAGATTTTCGAGAACTACGTTAAGTTCACCGGCGCGCAGGAGCTTCCCGCCAACATCCGCAGCCTCGAACAGCGTTGGGAAGATTTCGTTGACCTGCTCGACGTCTATCGCCGCCGCAAAAAACATCTCCGCTCGATCAACCGGCAGGCCGTGCAGAACCAGTTGACGCAGGCCACGCGCTCCGTCGAATCGGCGACGGACGACCGCGCGCGCCGCGTGCAGCAGGCCAACGTCGAGATTCTCAAGCGACGGCTCGCGCAGTTTGCCGAACTCGAACGCTCCGTCAAACTCGTCGAAGGACAACTGCAATCCATCGAGAACTTCTTCGGTCTCGTCAACGATCAGGTCGTCACGCTGCCGACGCCCGAGCGCGTCTCATCGCTCGACTTCGAGCAGTTGAGCGATTCCATCGCCATGACCAAAGAGATGCTTGAAGAGACTTCGGACGTGATGGGCGTGCTCGACAGTCACAACCGCGAAATCGGCAACTATGACCTCCTGCCCTCGAACCCTCCCCCGTCGCGCTGACACGCTTAGGGTAAACATCAAAGACGGAAAAGGCCGGACGCGTGTCCGGCCTTTTCTCATTTCGGCGAGTCTTGATAAATGCGAAAGATGCGTCGAGACTGCCAGTCAGGGACGGCAGGACTTGCGTAGGGTATCGGTTGGAAAATGTGAGCCGCATAGATATTGGCTTGGAATTTCAAACTGGCCCGCTTGAGGACTTGTCACGCCGCCCTTTGCAATCACGGCGTCTGAATCGCGTCCGCCTGCGCTCTGCTCTCGACGATGCCCGCCAGTTCTTCCTCAATGATGGTGTAAGTCGAATTGCAGAAGTGGCAGGTCATCTTCGCGCCCTTGTCTTCACGCAGCATTGATTCGAGTTCCGCCCGCTCAATCGAAGAGATGAGCGACACGGCGCGCTCGCGCGAGCAGGAGCACGCGAAACCGACCGCGCGTTCTTCCAGCACCTCGAAGGGAATCTCGCCGAGCGCGGTGCGCAGCATGTCTGCGGGGCGCGCGCCTTCGCGTATCAGGGTGGTCGTGTGCGGCAGTTGCCTGACCGACGCTTCTATCCGGCTGACCAACTTCTCGTCCGCGCCCGGCATCACCTGCACGATCAACCCGCCCGCCGCCTCGATGAAACTCTCGCCCGATTCGCGCGCGCGCAGCAGCACGCCGAGCAGCACGGCAGAGGGAAGCTGCTCGGACTTCGCTAGATAGTAGGCGAAGTCCTCGCCGATCTCGCCGGAGATGAGCGGCACAGACCCCCTGTAGGGTTCACGATAGA
Organism: Pyrinomonadaceae bacterium; assembly: GCA_035537095.1. Classification (GTDB taxonomy): domain Bacteria; phylum Acidobacteriota; class Blastocatellia; order Pyrinomonadales; family Pyrinomonadaceae; genus DASWNP01. The sequence continues at coordinate 423 of DATLMV010000117.1, read as the reverse complement.
GCCCGATGTCGTAGCCGGACTCGTAGGTCACGTAGAGCATGCCTTTGCCGACGACGGCGCGCACGTCCAACTTGCCCCTTTCGTTGAGCGGCGCGTCCGCCTCCGGATTGCGCACGTAGCCGCGCGCCTGTCCCTTCGCGTTCGCCTCCGCCGTGATGCCGCCGACGGGGCCGTCGCCCTCAATGCGCACGGTCAGGCGGTCAAACTCTTTGAGTCCCGCCGCGAGCAGAAGCGTCCCAGTCAGCGTCCGTCCCAACGCCGCCGACACCGTATGCGACGTGTGATGCCGCGCCGACGCTTCCGCGACCGTGTTGGTCGTCACCGCCGCCATGCAGCGGATGCTTCCGTCCGCCGCCGTCGCGCGCAGCAGCGTGTCCGCCTGCGCGCTCTGATGCCAGTTCTTCAGTTCCTCCAAAACTCCAC
>DATLMV010000116.1:0-13706 GCA_035537095.1 Pyrinomonadaceae bacterium | reverse complement strand
AACGTCACGCGCCTCTCTTCTTTCTTCTCGCCCGCGCCAACTTCACGCGCGGGGAAACTGCGCGTGGTTCCTCATCTGTCGCGCCTGCCAGAGATGCCTCCGCTCGTGCGCGGCGATGAAGGCGAACCATTGTCCGAGACTGAGTTTGACCAGCTTGGAGATAGGCGACGCGATTTTCACGCGCCCGAGGTCGAGCCCGTTGGCCTGTTCGATGCGACGCAGAATCTCTTCCTGTAGCGTCGCGAACGCCGGAACGACGACGCTCGAAAGATGTTCCGGCATCGGCGCGAACATCTTCGGCGATTTCGTCTTGAGCCTTTTGATGGGCGCGTCAATCTGGCGGACAAGAAAGTTGCCGATAAAGCCGTGACGATACGGCCCCGCGCTGAGCCTCTGTTCTTCACGCGCGCGTTTCATCGCGCGGTCGAGACGCGGCAGAAAGACCTGCCCCGTCGCGTTGAGATGCGCCAGACATTCGGCGATTGACCAGCGTCCCGCCGCGTTTCGCCAGTTGAACTGCGCCTCCGTCAAGCCCTCGACCAATCCCTGCGCGTCCGCCCGAATCGCCTCATACTGCTGCCGGTAGCTCTCCAACTCGGCGACGAGCGGCGCGGCTTTAGTCTCGATAGTCTTCTCTTGCAGCATCGGTAAAAACCTCCTTGCGGCTCGGCGAGTCACCGCGCAAGCGAACCTTAATATCGTTTCTTATGCTTCTTCAACTCCTGATGAATCTTCTTCATCTTCTCTTTCTTCAACGCCGCCAGCCCGCGCGCCTGCTTGGCGGCGAGCGCGTCCATCTCGGCCTGCATCTTCTGATAGTTGCTGTAACGCTCGGCGTCGAGTTCGCCGGTCGCCAACGCTTCACGCACGGCGCAGTCCGGCTCGGTCTTGTGCCCGCAGTCGCTGAAATAACAACGACTCATCAAAGCTTCGATGTCCTCGAAGGTGTCGCGCAGCCCGTGCTCGCGCACGAGCAGTTGAAGCTCGCGCATCCCCGGCGTGTCTATGATGAGTCCGCCGGTCGGGAGCAGGAGGAGTTCGCGGTGCGTCGTCGTGTGCTTGCCGCGCTCGTCGCTCGCGCGCACTTCGCTGACCTTCTGCTTCTCCGTGCCGAGAAGTTTGTTGATGATGGTTGACTTGCCGACGCCCGACGAGCCGATGAGCGAGACGGTCTGGCCCGCGCCCGTGTAGGGCAACAACTGCTCGACGCCCTCGCTCTCTTTCGCGCTCATCAACAGCACCGGGGCATCCGACGCGATAGCACGCACCTCGCGCACCTTGGCTTCGACATCTTCGGCCACGTCCGCCTTGTTCAAGACGACGACGGCACGCGCGCCGCTCTCGCTCGCCATCAGCAGATAACGCTCGATGCGCCGGAGGTTGAAATCATTGTCCAGCCCCGTCACGAGAAAGAGCGTGTCAACGTTGGCGGCGACGATCTGTTCATCCGTCCGGCTGCCTGCCACTTTGCGCGAAAACTTGCTCCGTCGCGGCAGGATTTCATGAATCGTCGCCTTCCGCTCATCCTTCCGCGTGCGAATCGCCACCCAATCGCCGACCGCCGGAAAATCATCCGGCCCCGACGCCTCATACTCCATCTTGCCCGCCACCTCTGCCGCCAACTCGCCCGCTTCCGCGTAGAGCATGTAAATCTTATTGTGCTGCAAAAAGACGCGCCCCGCCGCGTAGCCATCGCGCGCCAGCGGCGCGAAACTCTCCGCGAAAAAAGCGTCCCATCCGTACTTGTCCAAACTCAAAACCGTTCAATCTCCATCAGGAAAATCGTGTTGACATGTCAGACAAAAGCAGCGACGGTCTCTTGCCAACATCTAACATCCGACATCCGACATCTACTTTTTCTTCTTCTTATTGATCGTTCCCCTGCACGACGGGGCATTGCAGCGACATTGTTTCGAGTCGGGATGATAGGATTCGACGTAGTCGAGCGTGATCTCTTCGCCCGGTCGGATGTCGCGCAGCGCGTAGAAGATGATGTGACCGTAGAGAATCTTCATGTAGCAGTTGGGCGCGCACGAATGGTTGATGTACTGCGTGCCGTTGCCGCCGACGCTGCCGTCAATGCCCCAGTAAGTGTTAATCGCGCAGATACGCAGACGCCTGCGCCCGCGCATCCGCCGCGCCGCCTCGCGCCGCGACACGCGCTCGCCCGTCAACTCCGCAATCTTGCGCCCGCGCGCAAAAAACGCCGTCGCAAAACATCCGCGCCCCTCAATCCGCGACGGCTTCACCTCGATTCCCGCAGCCAACTCTTCACTCATCCGCCGACTCTCCAAGAATTTAGTCATTAAATCATTTGTTCATTGATTCAATGAGGAAATGATTCAATAAACAAATGAGCCAATCAGTTCTTATTCATCCCTCATCCCTCTGCCCTCATCCCTTTGCTCACGGCCCCTTGTAACGATAGTGGCCCGTGATTTTCCAGTTGAAGAGCACGTCTTCCATCTGCGGCCCCGCGCCGATGTTGTGGACGATGAGGAGGCGTTCGGGGTCGGCGGCGGATGCGACGTTGACGACGAGGCCGATGTGCGTCAGTTCGCCGCCCAAGTCCCAAGTCACGATGTCGCCGGGTGCGTAATCCTTCGCCTTGTCGGTGACGGCGAGCGACGCGCCCTTGCGCTCGAAGAAGACCATCAGATTCGGGACGCGGCGGTGGTCAATGTTGGTGTCGGTCTTCTTGAGTCCCCACTTCTGCGGGTAGAGCGCGAAGTTGCGTTTCATGTCTTCGTGCACTTCCCTCTGCAAGTCAACGCCGAGCTTGCGATACGAACGGATGACCTCGTCCGTGCAGACGCCGATTTCCGCCGGAACGTCGCCGTTCGGATAATCAATCACGTAATAGGTCGCGTCGTATCGTACCTTAGACTTCGTCCGCTCAATCGCGGCCTCGACCAGTTTGTCCAGAAACTCCGACCCGCTCGAACGCTTGGGCACATCGTCGCGGCGTGCCGCGCTCTGCGTCTGCGCGCCCGCCTGCCCGACCGGCTGCGAAACGATGCGCGCCGCGTCACAACCGCTCGCCAACAACGCCGCCGCACACAAACAATATTTCCAGACGCTCATGAGTTTGTCCTGACTTCTACGACGCGACATTCTTCGACAACAGCCGACGAAGTTTCACCGCCGACCGTTCCCGCCGCGATTATAAACGAGAGCCGCGCTTATCCATACGCCCATCACGCGCCGCACAACGTCTCGACGCTCACTATCATCAAAAACTTCTCCCGTTGATAACGGAACACGCGCGACTGCTGCGCGCCGATTCGCGTCTTGAAGCACGGCGCGCGGTGTGAGTTTTGGCGGGCGGGAGTGTTAAAATATAAGGACAATGGAGCAAGCCATACATCTGACGGGACTCTCGCCCGAGGAGTTGCGCGCGTTCGTCGAAGCGTGCGGCGAACCCGCGTTTCGCGCGCGGCAGATTTTCTCTGCGCTGCACCGCAGGCGTCTCCGTTCGTTCGACGAGATGACGGACTTGCCGAAAGATTTTCGCGCGCTGCTCGCCGAGCGTGCGACCGCCGCGACGCTGACCGTCGAGTCGCGCTACATCGCCGAAGATGGGACGCGCCGTTATCTTTTGAAGACGCACGATAATCTTCCCGTCGAGGCCGTGTTTATCCCCGAGGAGCGGCGCGACACCATCTGCTTTTCGTCGCAGTCGGGCTGTCCCCTGCAATGTGATTTCTGTCTGACGGCGAAACTCGGTCTGCTCCGCACGCTGACGGCGGGCGAGATCGTCGAACAGATCATCATCGCGCTCAACGATGCCTACGGCACGGGCACGCGGACGCCGCGCGGCACGAATCTCGTTGCGATGGGCGCGGGCGAACCGTTCCTCGCCTTCGAGTCGCTGATGAAGGCGCTCGGCGTGATGGCCGAACCCGAAGGGCTTCATATCGTCCCCAACCGCGTCACGGTTTCGACGGCAGGCGTAGTGCCGCGCATCCGCGAACTGGCGGGCATACAGGCCCGACCGCATCTCGCCATCTCGCTCGCCGCGCCGACGGATGAGTTGCGCAATCGCCTGATGCCCATCAACAAAAAATGGCCGCTCGACCAACTGCTCGCCGCGTGCAAAGAGTTTGAAGCATCGCTCAGACCGGGCGAGCGTTTCACCTTCGAATACGTCATGCTCGACGGCGTCAACGATTCCGACGAGCACGCGCGACAACTGGCGAACCTGCTCAATCGTCACGGGCTACAGCGCGCGAAGGTCAACATGATTCCGCACAATCCGGCTGACCCGCTCCCCTATCGCCCCTCGACGCCCGAGCGCGTCGAGAGCTTCAAAGCGATTCTCGAAGCCAAAGGCATCCATGCCTTCGTGCGTCGCCCGCGCGGGCGCGACATCTACGCCGCCTGCGGCCAACTCGCCGCACGCCGCGACGCGCCGCCTGCCGAGCCCAAGCTTTATCAACTGGCTTGAACGGCTCGCGGTGCAAACATTATTCGACAGGATGCGAACGGATGAGGGTAAAGGGGGAAACGGAAAATGGTTAAAGGGCGAAAGACAGATGCTTTCCCCTTCCCCTTTTACCCCTTTACCCGTTTCCCCTATCGGTTCTGTTTATCCTGTCCATCCTGTAAATTATTCTCGAAGGAAATTCGCCCGCATGAAATTAAGAGCTTTCACCCGACACGCGTTGATGTTTGCGCTGGCCGCATTTTTACTGACGGAAACTTCGCGGAGTTTTTCTGCGACGATGCCGGGAGCCGCGATAGTTCCGCTCGTGCAGTCGAGCAACATCGGCGTCAACGGTTTCTTTGCGACCGACAAGGCGCAGCGCGGTCGCACCGTTCAGGCGGCGGTCGTGCTGGACATCCCGCAGGGCTATCACGTCAACGGCAACCGCCCGCTCGGCAAGTATGCCATCCCGACGACCGTCCAGATTGACGCTCCGCGCGGCGTTCGCACGAGCGCGGTCACGTTCCCGCGCGCCGTCGTGCGGACTCTGAAATTTTCTCAGGGAGAACGGCTCGCGGTCTTTGAAGGACGCGCCGTGATGCGCTTCCAGATCACGCTGCCTTCGGACTTTCAACAGGGCGTCACCGAACTGCGCGCGAAGGTGCGCTTTCAGGCTTGCACCGACGAGGTCTGCTATCCGCCGACGACGCGCGAAGTCCGGATGCCAATCGGCGTCGTCGGCGCAAACGATCCCGTCCAACGCATCAATACGCGAATCTTCGGCGGCGGGCGCAGAAGATAAAGATAGAGGTTAGATGTCGGATGTTAGATGTTAGATAAAGATTAGCTTTGCCTTTATCTAACATCTAACATCCGACATCTAACCTCTTTTTCCGATGACGGCGAGCAGGCGGCCCGTGCGGCCTAGAAGTTGTTTCTCGCGGCGGTAGGAGAAGAAGAGGTCTGTGCGGCACATGGTGCAGAGCGGGAGCAGGTGGACGCGTTCGCGGGCGACGCCCGCTTCCGTGAGTTGTCGCTGGTTGGCTTTGTGCAAATCAACGCGCGCGTGGCCCTCGCGTGTCGGGACAAAGAGACTCGCGGCGTCGGCGAATTTTTGACCGAAGGCTTCGATGACCTCCGCGCCGACCTCGTAGCAGCAGACGCCCGCCGCAGGGCCGACTGCCGCGCGCACATCTGCGGGACGAGTGCCGTACTCGCGTTTCATGCGTTCGAGCGCGCGCGGGACGATTTCGGCGAGCGTGCCGCGCCATCCGGCATGAACGGCGGCGACCGCGCCCGTCCGCCCGTCGCCGAGCAGCACCGGTACACAGTCAGCCGTCTTGACGCCGACGAGCACGCCCGGCGCGTCCGTCGTCAGCGCATCACAGCGCACCGTCTCACCGCGCGCCCCCGGTTCGCCGCGCGCGTCCCGCGCATCTTTGACGACGCGCACGTCCGCGCCGTGCACCTGCCAGCAGGCGGCGAGCGTCCACGCGCCGTCTAAGAGGCGCAGGAAGCGTCGGCGGTTCTCTTGAATGTTTTCGGCTGCGTCGTCGTCGAAGCCCGCGAGGTTGAGCGCGCCTTCGGGCATGGGGCTGACGCCGCCCGCGCGCGTCGAGAAGGCGTTCGTGAACCCCTCGCGCTCAAGCGGCGTGCAGACGAGAGCGCGCACGCCGTCTCTTTCGCGCCATTGAAATCCGGCGCGTTCAAGTTTCAACTCATCCGTGATTATTTCCATCGGCATAGACATTATCGAAGTCGCGCGCGTTCGTGAAGTCATCGCGCGCACGCCGCGCTTCGCCGAGCGCGTCTTCACCGCGCAGGAGCGCGCCTACTGCGAGGGTCGCGGCACGGTCGCCGCGCAACATTTCGCCGCGCGCTTCGCCGCCAAAGAGGCTGCGCTCAAAGCACTCCGCACGGGATGGTCGGGCGGCGTCGCTTGGCAGGAGGTCGAGGTCGTCTCGCAGGAGACGGGCGCGCCCGCCATCCTCTTTCACGCCCACGCGCTCCGCCTCTTTCAACAATCCGGCGCAACGCACGCACACCTCTCGCTCTCTCACACCAACGAACACGCCATCGCACAGGTCATCCTCGAACAACTACCGCCGGAAAAGATTTGAGCGCGCTAGTTGTTCTCCGAAATTCAACATAAGCATCCCGCCCCGCTTCACGCGAGCGGCGGCAGGATGCTCATGGGGTTCACAGTAAGAGTTTAACGATTCCGCGCATCGCCCTCGACGACGCGCAGCGTGTTGGTGAGTTTGGGCCGACCGTTGTTGACGACGACCTGTGTGGCGGGCGCAAGCGACGGCGCGCTCTCGATGCTTCTGGGGATAGCGCGCGGCGTGCTTGTAGAAGCGGCGGCAACGGTGCGGGAGATGTTTATCGTCGCCGGTTGATTGCCGCTGTAAGTGTGCGCGATTGATTCGCCGGTATTGTCGAAGGCTTCCTCTCCGGGCGGGGCGTAGAGGTGGCCGTGGAGCATGCATTCGACGGAGGGCGCGAGGGCGTGCGTCGTGGCGATGCGTTCGCGCTGCGGGCAGTCGGGCGAGGCGAGTTGCCCGCTCACGGGGTCAATCTCGACGGTCGCGACTCCGGCGGGGCGGATGAAACTCGCGCCGCCGAGTTCGGGTCGCAACTCGACCGCGCCCTTCATAAACTCAACCCACGCGGGCAGCGCCGACTCCGCGCCGGTCAGGCCCAACTGCTCGCCGTCGTCGAAGCCGACCCAGACGACGCAGACGAGGTTCGGCGTGTAGCCCGCGAACCAACCGTCGCGCGACGTGCCGGTCTTGCCCGCCAGAGCCGTCCCCTTCAACGCGCCGCGCGCCGCGCGTGCCGTCCCGTGGTCAACGACGGCGGCGAGCATGTCCGTCAACATGTGCGCGGTCGAAGGATTGATCACCTGCTCGGGCGCGGGCGTGTGTTGGATGAAGGAAGCGTTGGACGAACCGGCGGCGCGAGCGATGACGGTCGGGCGCAGGAGCGTGCCGCCGTTGGCGAAGGCGGCGTAGGCGGAGGCGATTTGCAGCGGCGTCGCTTCGGTCGTGCCGAGCGCGAGCGCGGGATAGGCTTCGGGTCGCGGCAGACCGAAACGCTCCGCCGTGTCGGCGACGCGCGAGAGTCCGGCGCGCAGGGCCACGTCCACCGTCACGACGTTCAGCGAGCGCACGAGCCCTTCGCGCATCGTCACGTCGCGCATCGAATAACCGCCGCCGTAGTTCGATGGGCGATAGACGGCGCGCACGTCGTACTGAAAAGCGCGCGGCGCGTCCGCGTACAGCGAGACGGGCGAGAGGCCGCTCTCCAACGCCGCCGCGTAGACGAAGGGCTTGAAGACCGAACCCGGCTGGCGGCGCGCGTCGGTCGCACGATTGAGTTGCGACTCGCCGTAGCTTCGACCGCCGACCAGAGCCAGCACTTGCCCCGTCGTCGCATCGAGCGCGACGAGCGCGGCCTGCGGACGCTTGCGCCCCTTGTAAACTTTTTCGAGTCGCTCAAGCTGACGCCCGACGGACTTCTCCGCGAGTTGTTGGAGTTCGAGATCAATCGTCGTATAGACGCGCAGGTTGTGCTCGTCAACGCCTGCGGAATTTTCCAGACCCGACTCGACGACGCGATTAACGTAGTCAATAAAGTAAGGCGCGGTCGCGTTGTTGGCTTCCGCGAGGGGGACGACCGACAGGGGTTCGCGCGTCGCGGCGTCGGCCTCGTCGCGGTTGATAAAGCCTTCGTCGAGCATCGCGGAGATGACGGTGTCGCGTCTCTGCGCGGCGGCTTCCGGGTGGCGGTCGGGCGCGTAGCGCGCGGGACTCTGAATCATTCCGGCGATGGTCGCGGCCTCGGCGAGCGTCAAGTCTTTCAACTCCTTGCCGAAATAGACGCGCGCCGCCTGCCCGACGCCGCGCACCGCCGCGCTCCCGCGCTGGCCCAGATAAATCTCGTTGCAATAGAGCGCGAGGATGTCCTCTTTCGAGAGGCGGCGTTCGATGACGCTGGCGAGCATGGCCTCGTTGAACTTGCGCCGGAGCGTCCGCTCGGGCGTCAGGTATGTGTTCTTGACGAGTTGCTGCGTGATGGTCGAGCCGCCCTGACGCCGCACGTCTTCGCCGCCGCTACTGCCCGCGCCCGCGACCCAACTCCAAGCGGCGCGCGCTATCCCCGAAGCGTCAAGGCCGCGATGCTCGAAGAAACGCTTGTCTTCAATCGCGAGGACGGCGCGGACGAGAACGGGCGGCAGGTCGTCGTAGGCGAGCGCGGCGCGCGTGCCCGTCTTCATCGTCGCGTCGTTGGTCAGGGCTTCTGGTTCGAGCGCGTAGGAGGGGAGCGATTCGCCGTCGCCTCTGATGTCGGAGATGTGCTTGCGTCTGTCGAAGTCAACGCGCACCTCTGCGAGCGAGTGAGACGCGCCCGCCATCCGGCGCGGGAAGATGCGGATGCTCTCGCCCTCGACCATGAAGCGACCGCTCCAAACCTCGCTCGTCGCCGCGCCCTCGACGTAGCCCGCGCGCCGCAGCACGTCCGCCAGACGCTCGCGCGAAAAACTCTGCCCGACCAGAAGCACGCGCGGCGCGGCATAGATTCCGGCGCGGCTCGTCAGGTAGCCCGAGGCCAGACGCTCGTCAACGATTCCGGCGTACGAGATATAAAAGCATGTGAGCGTGATTGCGACGGCGACGAGCGAGATGATTGGCAGGACGAACAGGAGGCGGACGAGCAGTTGGCGACGGCGCGCGTGGGTCACATCTTGCCGGAGTTGGGAACTCGCGCGCTTGAGCCGCAGCAGGCGGCGCGGCGCGCGTTCGGATGTGATTTCGATTGCCATGTCGTTTCCCCGACAGGCGACACTTCTCCGGGGGATGGCGCGTCTTGACGCTGCCTCCCGCAAGTGCCTGTCGAATGCCTCCCGTGTGCTGAAGGTAAATGGTTAATCAACGACGAATTTCTATGTTTCGCTTCCGCAAGGTCAAACTGAACTCTTTCGATAGCTCCTAGCGCACCGTGTCGGCGGCGAGCATGGAGGGCGTCTGCGACGTGGAGACGCCCGCGCCCGTGGTCAGGTCGCCGCTCGCCCATTGCGCCACCGCCGCCGTCGAAACCGCCAGCATCACCATCAAGGCGACGATGACCGTCAACTGCACGAAACTGCTCGCTAACTCTCTCATGGCTTCCCCCTCTGCCCTTACTCAACGGATTACCCGTGCCAACATTGTGCAACGTCCATGCCGACCCCCACGGAGCAAGCCGGAACACGTTTGAGGCGGCACGCTAACCTGAGCATTTTTAACGACTTAAAAACTTCGCTCGAAGAAACGCGTGATGAATTTCGGGATGGCTCGAAGGAGGCTTTGACCTGTTTCGCTACAGTCCGATCAAAATCACGCTCCCGGCGGGCGTCTCGAATTAATTCAGGCGGCGTAGAAGTCGTGCGTTTAGAATGGTTTGCGGATACATGTTTGCGGAAAAATTTTCAGGAGAGGATAGGCCCGCCGGATGCTGTCTGTGCCGGATTTTGTTTGATAAAGAGGAGGCTGAATAAAAGTCGGCCCTGCCGGAGAGTTGTCCGGTGGACGTTTATCTTCTTTTGTTGCTTGGTTTAGGCGGTCTGGCGGTCGCGCTGGTGGCGGCGTTGAAACCAGCGTCTGGGGGGTTCTTCGGGGGGCGGGGCGAGGAGTTGGCGGATGGGTTCGAGGGCGAGGCGCGCGGCCTCTTCTCCGGCGCGGATGAGTTCGTCGGCGCGCGTCATCTCGTCCCAACGGATGTGGCCGACGCGGGGCATGATGACGACATCGGCTAGTTGTCGTTGATGCGCGGCGGCGGTGCGCTGGACGAGAATCAAGGACGCCAGAAGCACGCCGACGATGGACTGCGCGGGCCCCATAAACTTCGCGCCCTCGGAGTTAACGTCAACGGCGACAACGACTTCCGCGCCGAGCGCGCGCACCGCCGCCGTCGGGACGTTGGCGACGAGGCCGCCGTCAACCAGTTGTCTGCCCTGCTCGTCCGTGACGGGGATGTACCAGCCGGGGAGCGCGCAACTGGCGCGGATGGCGAAGGGCAGGTCGCCCGTGCCGCTCAAGACGACGGGCGTGCCGGTGTGGAGGTCTGTGGCGACGGCGGCGAAGGGCAGGCGCAAGTCTTCAAAGCGTGTGACGGGAAAACGCGCGCGGATGTAGTCTTCCATCCGCGCGTTCGATTGGATGCCGAGACGCGAGAGGCTCATCCGCCCGAAGTCGCGCCAGCGCAGCCCGCGCCCGAACTCTTCGAGTTGCTCGATGGTCAATCCGGCGGCCAGCGCGCCGCCGACGAGTGCGCCCGCCGAAGTGCCCGCCACGAAGTCTACGGGAATCTCCTGCTCGGCGAAGACCTTGAGCACGCCGATGTGTGCGACGCCGCGCGCCGCCCCGCCCGAGAGCGCCAGCCCGACGCGCGGCCTTTCAAACTTCGGACTCTTTTCCTTCCGCCACATAAAACCCTACATGAAGAACGACGGAGGCGACCATCAACGCGAAGCTAACCTAGCGGGCCAAGCTGACAGCGTCGGCAAAGCTGACAATGACGGTCAGGCTAAAATTTAGCGCGCCGCGCTCATGGCCGAACCTCCGGCGTCCGTCCCTCTCTAGCCGCGCGCCCTTCTTCTCGCCTGTCGGCGCGCGGGGGTTCGCCGCTTCGCGGGCTGCGTGCTGCGGCTGCCCGACAGGTTGGCCGCGCGAATCAGGGAGTTAACCGTGACTTGCGAGATTTCGGTCGAGATTTGCACCTCGTCTTCGAGCGAGGAGATTCTGACCTGCTTGAGCAAGTCCATCATCATCCGGTCTTTGTCCGTCTTGGGGGCTTCCATCACGGCCAGCGCGCGCAAGCCTTCGAGCGCATCACTAGTCGCTTTGGCGCGCTCGCTGTCGGTGAGTTTGGCGGCGACGTTGATGTCGTAGCCGGTGGGCGTCAGCCCGAGCGCGCCGCGAAACATCTTGAAGGAGGCGAGCGCGCCCGTGAAGATTTTGGACATGTCGTTGTCGCCGCCCGTCGTCGGCATGGAGGCGAGGATGGAGGGCGGCATGACGAAGGCTATCGAGGCCAGCGAGTCGGGGCGCAGCATGACGGATTCGCGCAGTTCCGCGCTGAGGCGCGCGCCGCGTCCGGCGTTGGCGTCAATGCTGGCGCGCACCTCCGACGCGGTTCCGACGACGAGCGTCGTGGCGTCGAGCGCGGCGATTGACAAGTCCCAGTCGGCAGGCTTGTCGGGCGACTTCGGTCGCGTGTAGATGCGCTGCCCCTGATAGTCTTCCTCGACGGCTTTGGTCTTGTCCTGCATCCGGATGAGCGTGAGCAGTTTTTCCGTGTCAATGCCCTCGGCGATAATCACGCCGTTGAAGGTTCCCTTCGACATCTTCTCGGGCGACAGGTCGCGCAGGCCGATGACGAGACGGCGCACGTCGTGCACGTCTATGCCGGTCAAAGCCTTGAAGCCCGCAATCGAAGTGTTCATCTGCAAAAGGGTCTTCGGCTCGTTGGCGAGGACGCGCGGCACGGCGTCGCGCAGCACGCGCTGCACGTTGACGACGAAGACGGCCTCGGCAGGCGGGAGCGCCTGAAACGGGTCAATAGACGTTTGACTCGCGGCGGCGGCGGCAGCGGCGACGGCGGAGGGGGTCGCGGTCTTCTGCGCAGGAGCGTTGACAGCAAACGCGGCCAGCGCGGTTGTCACCAACATCAGGGGAAACAGGAAACGTTTTCTTCTGCTCATTCGGATAGTCAGCCTTTCAATCGTAAACTCGGGGAACTCGCGCCGCAACGTGCGACGCCAATCCAAAATTATCACGAAGCGGGGAATAAACGAAAAGATAGATGCTTGATGAAGCAGGGCGTTTTGAGACGGCAAGCTCGCGCTGACGTTTCCGAAAGCTCGCTCGCTTGTGCGGCAACCGTCTTCCGTCGTCTGCCGTTACGGTTGGTTGAGGATAGTGATTTCGGCGCGGGTGCGCGCATCTTCGAGAAACTTGTCGGCTTCGGAGCCGATTTTGCTCTCGGCGAGTTGCTTCTCGATTTCCGCGCGCTTGTCTTCAAACGAAGGGACGAGGCGACCGGGCGACTGCTGACGCCAGCGCGGGACGAACACGTCGCGGTAGTAGTCGCTGACCTCCTGCGGCGTGACGACGGTGAAGGAGCGGAAACGGAAGTCAATGTAGTTTTCGATGGCGACTCGCTGGCGCACGATCTCGCGCAACTGCTCGGAGTTCTCCCCCAGACCGACGCGCGCGAGGCGTTGATAAAACTCCGCCTGCGAAGGGAAACGCGCAATCAACTCCTTGAGTCCGGCCTCGACCTCGGCGGCGCGCGGCGTGATGGTCGGCAGTTTTTCCGCCTCCTGCGAAATCAAACGCTGGTCAATGATGAGTTGGAGAGCGCGTTCCAAATCTTCGGCGCGCGGGTTGTCGAGCGGCACGTTGGGCTGCAAGGCGAGTTGCCAGAGAAGGTCTGTGTAGGTGATCAACTCCCGCCCGTTGATGACCGCCACCCACTTGTCAACCACCTCCTGTGCATGCGCGCGCGGCGCGAACGGGGAAAGGGGGAAACGGTCAAAAGGGGAAAGGGCAACAGACGCGAACACAAGTCCGACGCCGAGCGCAGCGCGCATCAGTCCGGCTTTAATGAAGATAATTTTGAACCCTTTCATCTTTAATCTTCCCTTTACCCCTTTGACCATTTCCCCTTTTCCCCCTCTTTAAAACGTTTGTCCGAAGCGGAAATGAAACTGCGTGCGGCGCAGGCGAATCTGCGCGTCCGTGCCGTCGGCCTGACGCAGGACGAAGGTCGGCGGGTTCAGGAGGAAACCGTAGTCCACCGAGAGCGGGCCGAAAGGCGTCTTGAAGCGCAGGCCGAGCCCGACCGTGTGCGTCCAACGGGCGCGCGCGTTGGGGTCTTCGCCGGGTTGCACGTCGCGCCCGAAGATGTCGCCGACGCGGCGGAAGACGTTGCCGCCGTCGTAGAAGGGCACGGCCTGAAAGCCTTTGACGAGCGGCACGCGCGCTTCCAAGTTGACGACCGCCAGCGCGTTTCCGCCGATGGGCACGGTGAAGGGATTGATGGTGACGAGTTCGCCCTCGTTGTTACGGAAGACGCCGCCGGGGACGACGATGCGCGGCCCCGCCTCCTCCGAACTGAACCCGCGCAGCGTCGTCGAACCGCCGGAGAAGAAACGCTCGCTGATGGGGAGCGTGCGGTCAACGTCGTCTATCACGCCCGGAGTGCCGCCCCTGTCGGTCGGTGGATAGAGACTGGC
>DATLMV010000115.1:0-4438 GCA_035537095.1 Pyrinomonadaceae bacterium | reverse complement strand
GGTACGAGTTTCCGGGCAACGTGCGGGAGTTGGCGAACATCTTGGAGCGCGCCGTGATCGTCGCGGAGGGCGAGGAGGTTTCGGAGACGAACCTGCCGGAAGTTGTGCGCGCTGCCGGGAAACTGCGCGCGCGCGAGTCGCACCGCCCGACGCTCGCCGAACTCGAAGCCGACTACATCCGCGAAACTCTCGCGGCCACGCGCGGCAACAAATCCCAAGCCGCACGCCTGCTCGGCATCAGCCGCAAAAACCTCTACGAGCGGCTCAGAAGGGACGAAGGAAGGGATGAGGGCGGAGGGATGAGGGATGAAGGGAAGGATTGATTCATTGAATCAATTTTTGATTGATTCAATGAAGAAATGAACCGATGATTCAATCAGTAAATCGTTTCTTGTTCATCCCTCATCCCTCCGCCCTCATCCCTTCGTAAGTTATGCGTTTTCGTTTCATCTGGGTGGGGAAGACGAGGAACGAGCACTTGCGCGCGCTCGTCGAGGACTATGCGAAGCGGCTGGCGCGGTTCGTCAGGCATGAGACGACGGAATTGCGGGAGAGCGCGGGGAGCCACGACACGCGCGCCTGTTTGGAGGAGGAGGGCAAACGCATCATGGGTGCTTTGGCATCTGATACGTTTGCGGTGCTGCTCGACGTGGAGGGGCGGCAATGGACTTCGCCGGAGTTGGCGGCGGAGGTTGAAAACTGGCAGGGCCGGGGGACGAAGGAGATTGCGTTCGTCGTCGGCGGGCATCTCGGCGTCTCGGAGGAGGTGCGGCGGCGTGCGGACGTGCGCTGGTCGCTCTCCGCGCTGACGCTGACGCACGAGATGGCGCGCGTCGTCCTCGTCGAGCAACTCTATCGCGCCTACACCATCTCGCGCGGGTTGCCGTATCAGAAGTGACGTGCGCGCGCGTCCGCTATTTTAGATTTGCGATTGGGGGAGCAGAGACGACCGTTTGATCTCATTCGGTCGAAACTCGGGGATAAAAATTTCGTTTCAACAAGTGGGGTTTAAGGAGCAACGATGGATAAAAGAAGGTTGAAATCATATCGTGACCGGCTGTTGGAGCGGCGCGAGGGGTTATTCAGTCAGGTGACGGAGGCCGAGTTGTCGAGCCGCGAGCGCGACGCCGAGGCCACGCAAGACCCTGCCGACATGGCCGCCAATGCTTATACCAAAGAACTTTTGATCTCGATGTCGGCCAATGACCGGCGTCTGCTCGACCTGATAGACGAGGCGCTGGTGCGCGTCGAAGCGGGCGAGTACGGCGAGTGCGTCAACTGCGGCGAACCCGTGCAGGAGAAGCGGCTCGACGCCGTGCCGTGGGCGCGCTATTGTCTCCGCTGTCAGGATTTGCAGGAGCGCGGCCTGCTGAACGTGGACGAGGATTAGACCGGCAGCGACAAAAAAATTCAGACGACAAAGCAGCCCCCGGACTTGAATTGATTCAAGTCCGGGGGCTGCTTCGTTTATCATGCGCGCGGGCGTGAGAAAAAGCCCGACGCTTATCTTCCGGCAAATATCTTTCCGGCAAAAACCGTTTCCTATGACGTGGCTCGCTGACAGCATGGACGCGCTCTACGACGCGACGCTCGCGCTGCTCTTTCCGCACGCGTGCGCCATCTGCGGCGCGTCCGTCGAGGCGCGCGCCGACGTGCCTGCCTGCGCCGGGTGCTGGCGGCAGACGCGCATCTTCGAGGGCGGGGAGACGCTCTGCTGGAAATGCGGCGCACGCTCGACGGCGGCGGTCGCGCCGGAGCGACTTCAAGAGGTGCGTTGTCGTCGCTGCGACGCGGAGATGTTCACGGCGGCGCGTGCGCTCGGCGAATATGAGGGCGCGTTGCGCGCGTCGGTGCTCGCCTTGAAGCATGAGCCGCACGTCGGCGCGCGTCTCGCACGTCTCTTGCGCGCGGCACAGATGCGCCCGCCGCTCGACGCCGCGACGCGCATCCTCCCCGTCCCGCTCCATCCCGAACGCCAGCGCGAGCGCGGCTTCAATCAGGCGACGATGCTCGCCCGCGCGCTCGCCACGCGCACGGGCCTGCCGCTGGACGAAGCGAGCCTCACGCGCACGACGCACGCGGGCAGCCATCGCGCGGGGATGGACGCGCGTGCGCGCCGCCAGAGCGTCGCCGGAGCATACGCGGTCGCGCGCCCGCGCCTCGTCGAGGGCGAACGCATCCTGCTCGTGGACGACGTGTTCACGACCGGAGCGACCGTCGCCGCCTGTGCCGGAGTCCTGCACGCGGCGGGCGCGCAGGCGGTCTACGTCCTCACCGTCGCACGCGCATAAAGAGCGGATGTTAGATGTCGGATGTGAGGAAAGAGAGCTTGCTTCTTATCCGACATCCGACCTCTAACATCTGGCATCTGCTTTCCGACCTCTGTATGATGTGCGCATGAGGACACTTTATCCACCCATCGAACCTTTCGAGCAGGGCCGCTTGCAGGTTTCGCCCGTGCACAATCTTTATTACGAGCAGTCGGGCAATCCCGAAGGCTTGCCGGTCGTCTTTCTGCACGGGGGCCCCGGCGGCGGGACGATCCCGGAGTACCGGAGTTTCTTCGACCCGTCGGCTTATCGCATCGTGCTCTTTGACCAACGCGGCTCGGGCAAGAGCACGCCGCACGCCAACTTGGAAGAGAATACGACGTGGCGTCTCGTGTCCGACATCGAACGCCTGCGCGAGCATCTGGGCATCGAAGATTGGGTAGTGTTCGGCGGCTCTTGGGGCAGCACGCTCGCGCTCGCTTACGCCGAGACGCACCCCAAGCGCGTGCGTGCGCTCGTGCTGCGCGGCATCTTCCTCTGCCGGAAAAAAGAGATTCAATGGTTCTATCAGGAGGGCGCGAGCGCGATTTACGCGGACGTGTGGGAGCAGTACGCTTCGGTGATTCCCGAAGATGAACGCGGCGACATGTTGAGCGCGTATCACCGACGCCTGACGAGCGACGACGAGCAGGTGCGACTCGAAGCGGCGCGCGCTTGGAGCATCTGGGAAGGCAGTACCTCGAAGCTGTTCCCCGACCCGAACTTCATCGCGGATTTCGGCGAGCCGGAGTTTGCGCTGGCCTTCGCGCGCATCGAGTGTCACTATTTTATGAACAACGCTTTCTTCGAGACCGACAACTTCCTGATCGAAAACGTGGATAAGATTCGACACATTCCGGCGGTCATCGTGCAGGGACGCTACGATGGCGTCTGCCCGATGATGAGCGCATGGGAACTGCACCGCGCGTGGCCCGAGGCCGACCTCCGGCTCATCCCCGACGCGGGCCACTCCGCGCTCGAACCCGGCACGGCGAGCGCGCTCGTCGAAGCGACCGACCGCTTTAAGGAAATCTATAAGTAAAGAGGTAAAAGTGAAAAGGTCAAAGGTAAAAGTCAGGACAAAAGCATTTGCATAAATCAAAGTGATTTCCGCCGCACTTTTGCCTTTGACCTTTTGCCTTTTGCCTTATTTTTGCCGCTCGCGTAATATCCATAAGCAATATGAACGGACGTGTTTTAGTCCTGAACGCATCGTACGAACCGATCAACGTGTGCACGGAGCGGCGCGCGGTAGTGATGATTTTCAAGGGCGTCGCACGGGTCGAAGAACACAACGGGCACATCCTGCGTTCGTCGAAGATGTCAATTCATGCGCCGTCCGTCATCCGCTTGACCGAGTACATCCACATCCCCTTCAAGAACCGTTCGCTGTCGCGCAAAAACATACTGCTGCGCGACCACTCGACCTGCCAGTACTGCGGCAAGCAACTGCCGCCCTCCGAGTTGACGCTCGACCACGTGCTGCCCCGCTCGCGCAGCGGCGAATCAACGTGGGATAATCTGGTGGCGTGTTGCAAGCGTTGCAATCACAAGAAGGGCAACCGGACGCCCGAAGAAGCGAAGATGCATCTCGTCCGCCGCCCGCGCGGATTTTCGCTCCACGTCAACCGGCAGATTATGCGCTACCTCGGACGCGCCGACGAGACGTGGCGCAAGTATCTTTTCTATGAATCGAACACCGATAGATAACGTCTTCGCGTCGGATGAAAGACGGCGGAGCGACGGTTAAGGAGTCCAGTTTATGAGCCACCTCTTAGCGATTGGAACGCCGGGCGTGCCCGAGTTACTTATCATTCTGGTCGTGCTGCTCCTGCTCTTCGGCGGCACGCGCCTCCCGCAACTCGCCAAAGGCATGGGCAAGAGCATCCGTGAATTCAAGAGGGGCATCAACTCCGACGGCACGGACGACGACGATGCGGACACCGTGCGCGGGCGCGAACGCCTCCGCGCCGCCGACGCCGAACGCATCCGCGAAGAAGAACTCGCCTCCGATAAGTTCACCGTCAACAAGCCGCGCTGAACATCTCAAGCAAGCCGCGTCAATTGAAACGTAAAATGGTCGTCTTGATTCGACGTCGAATCAAGACGACCATTTTACGTTTCAATTG
>DATLMV010000114.1:0-12213 GCA_035537095.1 Pyrinomonadaceae bacterium | reverse complement strand
AGATTGCAAGGGCGCGCGACACACCCCGCGCCTTTACAGGTTTCTTCGGCAAAACGTGAAACGTCCGGCGTCTTTAGAGACATACAGGTTAGAAAACTCGCTCTTTCAGGAATTAAAGCGGCTGCGGAATTTACATTTGATTCCAGATGTATATAATGTACGCGAACCGCTAGTGAACGTGGTCTCGGGAGCCGATAGCCTTCGCTGTCAGCCTCAAGAAGTTTCCCTTCCCAAGCAATGCAGCCCTCGCGCGCAGGTGTAATTATGAAAGACCTTTCCCCCCGTCTCCGATTCCTTGTCGTCTTAACCGTCGTCGCCGCAACCCTTTCCTTCATCGTCGCCACGCCCAACGCTCAAGCGCAGAAAGCCGCCACGCCGCCCGCCGCGCAGAGCAAAGAGTTGACCCTGACGAATGATGCGCCGATTCGGACGCTCCCCGATAGAAGCAAACGCTACGCGGTCGTCATCGGCGTTGACAAATACACGGCTGACGAACAGATTCCGCCGCTCGTCGGCGCGGGCAACGACGCCAAACTGCTGGCCGAAGCCTTGGTTAAATATGCGGGCTTCCCCGCCGACCAGATCGTCGTGCTCAGTTCCGACCAGTCTCCGGAACGCCAGCCGATGCGCAGCAACATCTACAAGGTGCTCAACGGCCTCAAAGGTCAGGTCAAGAAAGATGGCATGTTGCTCGTCGCCTTCTCCGGCCACGGCATCGAGCAGAACGGTCGCGCCTTTCTGCTGCCGCAAGACGCGCTCTCGAATCGAGACATGATTGAGGATTACGGGATTCCGGTTGACAGCTTGAAGGAGAGAATCAGAAGAACAGACGCCGGTCAGGTGATGCTGTTTCTCGATGCCTGCCGCAACGACCCGGAGGCCGGAAAGGGCGACGCCGATAATCCTTTGACGCAGCCGTTCATGAAGGAGTTCGACCTCAGCAATCAGGGTATCGAAGCCTTCGTCACAATCTACGCGGCATCGGTCGGACAGCGTGCGTGGGAAGATAAGACGAAGAAACAGGGCTACTTCACGATGGTCTTGGTCGAAGGTCTCAAGGGAGAGGCCGCCGACCCCGAGACAGGACGCGTCACGTTGCAGAACTTGATTCGCTACATCGGCGAGCAGGTTCCGCGCCGCGTCAAGCGAGCCAATATTGATAAGGAACAGAAACCCTATACCGAGATGGGCGGCGACTATAAAGCCAACGACCTGTTGCTCGCCATCACCCAACCGAAGAACCCGGTGAAGGTTGCGCCGGTGGCGGCAGCGCCCGTCGCGCCCGTTATCGTGCTGCCGACGACCGGCGCGGTCGCCGTCGTCTCCGAGCCGAATGCGCTCATCACGCTGACGCCCGTCAACGCCGCGAAGGGCCAGCCGAGCAAGACGCTGACCTTCGGCCCCGACCAGCGTTATGCCCCGGTTGAGAATCTCCCGCTCGGTCGCTACCTCGTGACGGCGACGCGCGAGGGTTACACGACGGCGAAGGCCGAAGTGGAAGTCGTGGCGGGCAAATCCGCCGAGGCCAATCTTCACTTGAAGGCCATCTCCTATCAGGCCAACATCAAGACGAACGTCCTCGCGGGACGCGTCGAGTTCGGGTTGAAGAACGAAGCGACGAATCAAATCGTCCCTCTGAAGAACGGCGCGGCTGCTTTGCAAAATCTCGCGGGCGGCGAATACGTCGTCAAGATTATCCCCGAAGATGTCGGCTACGTGGCGAAGACGGCGAACATCACCGTCGCGGGCAACGCCGATTTCGACATCAGGTTGGAGCGACCGCTCGCCGTCCAGCCCGTCGAGGCCGAGTTCACCGCCGCGCATTGGGAAGTGCCCGCCGCGTGGCGTCTGGCGACGGGGCTGCAAGTCACGGGCGCGGGTTTGGGGATGCTGCGCGAGGACGTGTCGCAACGTTTCGCCAACCTGCAAATCATCACCAATATCGAGTTGACCACCGGCTCCGGCATCTCGTTCGTCATTCGCGCCGTTGATAAGCAGAACTATTACATCGTGCGTCTGAGCGGCCCGAAGGGCGGCAACTCGCAGAACATGCTCCGCTTCTTCGTCGTCAAAGACGGCAAGCAGCAGCAGATCGGTTCTTCCTACGCGCTCAAGGGCTTCAATTTGAACGAGCAGTTCGACTTCACCATCACGGCGAAGGATAACCAGTTCGACTTCATCATCACGGACAGCAACGGTCGGCCCGAATCAGCCGGAAGGTTCTTCGACGTGAAGAACACTTTCACCTCCGGCGCGGTCGGCGTCGCCGCCAACCCCGACGAGCAAGCGAAAATCGGTCGCTTCTACGTCTGCCCGAATCAATGTCAGTAGGCCGCCGCGCAAGCGTCGGTTAACCTTCCTCCCCGCCGCTCTAATGTGTGCGGGCTGCCGCTCCGGCGCGCGGGTGAGGGAGAACCAGAGGGCACACCGGTCAGAGCCGAAGGCCGCGCGGGCTTTTGACCTCATCAACAACACGAACGGACTCGAAATCAAAAAGCATTTCGAGTCCGGTTTGTGCTGTTTATCGCCATTCTCGGGCGCACACAAAGAGCCGCGAGCCGCTACTTTAAAACTTCATGCCGTCGTCCAAACGTTCCTCGGTCGGCGTCAGAGCTACCCGCGCGGTAGCAGGTCAAAGATTTACACATTCCTAACGGGTGAACGCCGGGGCGTCGAGAAGCAATGGCATCGAGCGAAGAGAGTCTGGTCGGGAAAGAACTGGATAGACGTTATCTCGTCGAGCAACAACTCGGCGGAGGCGGCATCAGCGTGGTCTATACCGCGCGCGACCAGAAGGTTGTGGGCCGCAAGGTGGTCGTCAAGGTGCTCTTGAAGGAGTGGCAGCAGAACGAGTTTATCCTGACGAAGTTTCGACAGGAGGCCGAAGCCTTGAGCCGCGTCCGCCATCCGAACGTCGTCGAGGTTCTGGACACGGGCGAACTCTCCGACGGGCGGCCCTACATCGTCCTTGAGTTCATCGAAGGCGACTGCCTCCGCTCGCTCATCACGCCTGCGGGGTGCGACCTTGAGCGCAGCGTCCGCATCATCAAGCAGGTCGGCTCGGCCCTGACCGCCGCGCACAACAAGAAGGTCTTTCACCGCGACCTCAAACCCGAAAACATCATGCTCCGCAAGCTCGACGACGGCGAGGAGCAGGTCAAGGTGATTGATTTCGGTATCGCCAAAGTGGGCGATTCCGTGCTCGCGCCGGAGACGCAGGTGGTGGCGACGGCGGGGACTATCGCTTACATGTCGCCCGAACAGTTGAGCGAGGCGCGCATCACGGCGGCCAGCGACATCTACGCGCTCGGCATCCTCGCCTTCGAGTTGATCACGGGCCGCAAGCCCTTCAACCCGAAGACGCCTTATCAACTTCTGGAGATGCAGCGCGCCGGACTGCAACTGATGGCCGACGACTCGCGCCAGCAGTTGCCCTTCATCCTCCACGAGTCGTTTCTCAAGGCTCTGGCCTTCGACCCGAATGATCGTTACACGCGCGCGCGTGATTTCGGCGACGAGTTGTTCGAGATAGTGACGGGGATGCCCGTCACCCCGACCGTGCCTTTGACGGAGCACAAGATACGAACCGCCGCTCTCAATAGTCGCGCACGCTCGCCGCACGATGCGACCAACGCCTTCGCCACCACGCGGCTGCCCACGCCCACGGGCGCGGCACGGGGCGGCGTCTCGACCGCGCCCACGCGCTCCGGCTCCGACGCCGAGACGAACCTGATGCAGCCGGAGACGTTTGCAAATCCGACGACGCCCGCGCCCGCCGCCAGCAACTCGAAGGTCTGGCTGATTCTGGCCGGGATGCTCTTTTTTATCCTGCTGGCGGGCGCGTCGGCCTTCGTCGCGTGGAAGTTTATGCAGTCGAGATACGGTCACTCGTCCACGCCGCCGCAGACGGAGCAGCAGCAGCAGCAGGCGACGACGCCGGACTCGCCGCCCGCTCCGGCGGAGCAGCCCGCGTCGCCCGCGTCCGCGCCCGTCGCGCTCACCTATTCGCTGACGGTGCAGCGGTATCTGAACGGTCAGAAGTACAAAGAGCCTCTGGAATCAACGGGGCAGGATATGTTCGAGAACGGCTGGCAGTTTCGCCTGAATATCTCCAGCCCCAATTCCGGCTATCTCTACCTGCTCAACGAAGGACTGAACGCGAGCGGCGCAAAGGCTCTGACCGTGCTGTTCCCGACCGGAGACTCCGCCGCGTTGACCGCCAACCAGAAAATGCAGATACCGCCGCCGCCCGAGTGGTATCAATTCACGGGGCAGACGAGCGCGGAGCCGGAAAAGATTTGGATGGTCTGGGCGGCGCGTCCCATCCCCGAGCTCGAAGCGGTCAAGGATTTGATCCGCTCGGAGACCGAAGGCGAGATTGTTGACCCCGCCCAGTCAGCTTCGGTGCGCGAGTTTCTGCTCCGGCACGCAACTTCCAAAGCTGCGTTGGAGAAGGACTCGGTCAATCGCCAGACGCACGTCCGGGGCAGCGGCGACATCATCGTCAGTCTCGCCGAACTCGAACATCGTTAGAGGCGGAGTCGAAGGAAACTCCGCGCCGTCGTCGCCGTTCGGTTTGACGGGCGCGAACCCGGAGCGCGGCAAACATTTCACTGGCAAGGAAAGGGCGCGCGACGCGTCCTTAAGTTAACTGGAAGTCAGTCTCCGTCGGGTGAAGCCGACGACCGAACTCAACTCGAAAGTCTCCGTCGCAGACTACAACCCCCGTGAGGAATCCTCGCGCGCTCTCAGTAAGGATAATGGAGGAGTTATGCCAAGCAAGTCGAAGAAACTGCATCTACTCACGCTCGCCGCCGGACTCGCGCTCGTCTTCTCGAACGCCAGCTTGCGCGTCGCGTCCGCACAGACGGGCGAGGACGACGACGAGGCCGGAGCGAGACAAATCAAGATCACCGACTTCACGAAAGAGCGCGACAAGCCTTCGTGGAATGTGGACGAGAAGCGCGCGCCGCGAAAGGCCGCGCCGCGTCGCGTCTATAAGCGCGTCGCCGTGCGTCGCGCGCCGCGTCCGGCTGTCGCGCAGACGCGCAGGCCCGCGCGCGCTGCCAAACCCGAATACGCCGAAATCGGCGTCACCATCTGGCGTCTGCGTAAAGCCACGGCGAGCGACGACGGGCCGAAGTTGCAGGACGCCGGAGGGGATAACTGGTGGATTCCGGAGCGCATCGAAGGCACGACGCCGCTCAACGTCGGCGACCGCATCCGCCTGAGCATCGAGTCGCCCCGCACGGGTTATCTCTACGTCATCAACACGACGCAGTATGCCGGTAACACATACAGCCAGCCGAAGCTGATCTTCCCCGTCTCGCGCACGCGCGGCGGCGACAATCGCGTGATGGCCGGTCGGCTGATTGACCTGCCCGACGTGTCCGACGACACCAACTACTACACCCTGACCGCCAATCAGAAGGCGGGCGAGCCGCGCCAGATCGGCGAGGTCTTGACCGTGCTCGTCTCGAAAGAACCCATCGCCGAACTCTCCAACAAGACGCGCTCGGCCATCGCGCTCCAACCCGAGCAGGTGGCGCGTTGGGAGAAGCAATGGGGCGGACAGGTGGAGTTTGAGTTGGACGGCGGCGCGGGTCTGGCTTGGACGAAAGAGGAGCAGGATGCCAGCGCGGGCGGACGCGGCCTGACACAAGAAGATGCCACGCCGCAGACCATCTACAGCGTCCCCTCCAGACCCGGCGGCCCGCTGCTCGTCAAAGTCCAACTGCTCTACAACCAGTCCGGCACGGCCAAAAAGTAGCGGCGCAGACGCAGCGCGCGACGACGGTTTTCTTCGACTGTCAGCAGACGACGGTTCGCGCGGGAAGCGTCGAGTTTCCCGCGCGAACCGCCTGACGCCGATGCTCCAAAGGCCGACTTTTATCCCGCCTGAAAGACTGCTGTCAGGGCGTTTCCGGCACGCCCGAAGCGAAGCGCGAAGGCCGTTTTTACGCGTCAAAGGAGTTGTTTTAACGCGCCGCCGGAGTCTCCTTGAAGGGCGTCGCGGAGGGTCGAATCGCCGCCCAAGATTTGTTTGACATTTGCGTATAAGTGGTCTAGTATCCCGCTGCCTTAAAGCTTATCAGCACCGTTTTTATCAGCATTATTGAAGGCCATACCGCCGGTTTTTTTGACATCCGAAACAGTTTTGACGGCCTGAGCGACGCGTTCGCCTTACCCTTCGGATAGCCTGCCGCACGGGCTCAGTTCAAACTGCCATTTGCCTGCGAGCGTCAACAATCGCACGCTCTAACCGCCGGGCGGTTTTTCCGGACAGAAACCCGCTCTCTAAATACTTCCGCAGAGAAGTACCCGAATCCGCTGCGCGAGATGAGTTGTTGCCGACGAAGCCGCTCACGCGTCGCCCGAACTTTCTGAAATTTCCCAAGCCTCGATGTATGGAGAGGAACTCAATGATTAAGCGAACCCCCACTCACACGTTCATCATCTCCTGTCTGGTCGTCGCGCTCGTCAGCACCTACTCGATGGTGGGCTTAGCCGCGCCCTCCGCCGTCGCCCCGCAGTCTCCCTCCGGCGAACTGTTAGTCACCGGACAGGTGAGCGTCAACGGACAGAACGCCGTCACGGGCCTGACCATCTTTACCGACAGCACCGTCACCACGGCGAGGGGTTCGAGCGCCGTCGTGAGCTTGGGTAAACTCGGGCGCGTCGAGGTCTTGCCGGAATCGAGCGTCAAGCTGACCTTCACGGACAACACCCTGACGGGCATGCTCGACGCGGGGCGCGTCCGCTTCTCGACGCCCGCCGGAATCAATTCCAGCGTCATGACCCGCGACGGTTCGGCGGTCGCCGACACCGGCCAGCAGAACGTCTATCTGGTTGATTTCGTCTGTGAATACACGGTCGTCAGCACGCAGACGGGAAGCGTCGAACTGCGCGGCGGAAACGTCAGCAAATCGGTTCCGGCGGGCCGACAAGATTCCATCGGCACGCCCGCGCCGGATTCCACCTGCGCCGCCGCCAATCGCGTCATGCGCGGAGACGAAGCGGGTGATCTGAGCAGCAACCGTGTCGTCGCCGTGCTCGTCGGACTCGGAGCGGTCATCGCGGCCATCGCGCTCGTCGTCAGTCAGGGCGGCGACGACAACGTGCTCCCGCCCGGCCCGCCGAGCCCGAGCAGCCCGAGCTAAACCGTCGCGCAAACCATCAACCCAATCTTCCGAAGAGCCGGATGCAACTCTCCCCTGCATCCGGCTCTGATCTTTTATGGACGACGCAGGGAAGTTCAAAAGGGGGAAAGGGTAAAAGGGGAAAGGGAAAAGGGGAAGGGAAAAGGAAGAGAACAGAAACCCTCCGTCCGGCGTCTGTCTCGCCTTGAGAGTCCAAAGAAGTTCAAAGTTAAAAGATAAGAACTTTGTCTCTCGACTTCGGACTTTCAGACTTCGGACTTCCGACCCTTTCCCCATTTCACCTTTACCCCTTTCCCCCTTGCTCAAATGATGGGCGGCGCGGAGAAGAGCGTCTGGTCGGCGGGAGAGAGTGTGCGGTTGGCGAGACGGCGGTAGTGTGCGCGGAAGAGGCGTGCGGTGTGATGCCATGTGAAGAGGCGCGCGCGTTCGTGGCCGCGCGCGACGAGGGAGAGGCAGAGTTGGTCGTCTGTCCAGAGGCGGCGGACGGCGTCGGCTATCTCTGCGGGGCTGCGCGGGTCGAAGATGAGCGCGGCGTCTCCGGCCTGTTCGGGCAGCGACGTGACGTTGGAACAGGCCACGGGCACGCCCGCCAGAAACGCTTCCAAGACCGGCAACCCGAAGCCCTCGAAGAAGGTCGGGAAGATCATCGCGCGCGCGAGACGATAGAGACATTGCAACTCAAGCGGGCTGACGAAACCGAGAAAACGCACCCCGTCGTCTAACCCCAACTCGCGCGCGCGCCGTTCGATTTCGGGATGAAAGTCGTTGAGTTTTCCCGACGAGACGAGCGGCACGCGCAAGCCCTCCCGCTGTCGCAGCAGCGCGAGCGCGTCGAGTAAGCCGAGATGATTTTTGTGTGCCCACGTCTGCGCCGGATAGAAGATGAAGCTCGGGGGCAGACCGAATTTCCGCGCCGCCTCTCGCAGGTCTTCGTCAGAGGGCGACGGGTACGCGCTCAGGACGGGCGCGGCGGCGACGACCTGCACTTTCTCTTCCGGCAGCCCGTATTGCTCTATCATGTCGCGCCGTTGCCAAGTGGTCGCCACGCAGACCATCCGCGCCTGCGCGCAGAAGGCGCGATAGGCGTGCTCGCGCGCGGCGACGACTTCCGGCGTGAAATACTGCGGCAGGTGCAGGTGTTGCAAATCCCAGGGGTGATAGATGCTCGGCACTTCCGTGAGGAAGGCGCTCTGCGTGGGAAAGTGTATCAGGTCAACTCCGGCACGCTCGACCATGCCGTCCGAGCGCGGGAGCGGCAGGCGAGCGGGCGCGCGACGCGCGAGGACGGGCGAGAGAAGTTTGCGCGCGAGCGGTCGGACGAAGGGCAGGAGTTTGAGAGCGCGCGTCCAAGCGGGTTGCCGGGTCGCGGCTGTGCCGTGGATGATGCGGCATGAGCCGCCGATGTAGGGCTTGAGCCACGCGTCGCGTCCGGCGTAGGTGAGAAAGAGAAACTCTTCGGGGCCGTCGTTGAGTTGGGAGAGACCGTCGGCGAGTCCGATGATGAACTGTTCGACGCCGCCGAGCGTGCCGCTCGCCAGTCGCGCGTCAATCACGACGCGCAAGGGTCGCTCCGGCTCGGGCGTCGTCGGCAGCGCGGGCGGTGCGGGCGTCAAATCAGTCCTGCTCTCCATGCGCGGCGCGCACGGTCGTTTCGCCGAGCATGTCTCTGAGGAAAACTTCCAGCCCCGCGCGCGGCGACCAGCCGAGTTCGGCGCGCGCGCGTGTCGGGTCAACCTGTATCACGAGAGGGTCGGACGGGCGCAGCAACTTTTCGTCAACGACGACGGCCACACCTCCCGACGTGCGAAAACGCGCGAGCCAGCGCGACGGCTCCTCGCCTTCGAGTTGCCATTCGAGCGCGAAACCCGCGAGACGAAAAGCCGCGTCAACCAACTCCCAAACGGCGTGCGTCTCGCCCGTCCCTAACACGTAATCTCTGTAAGCGCGCCCTTCATCAACCAGCGGAGCAAGCGTCGTAGCGTCTCCGCTTTCGTGCGCCGTCTGTGTCGTCTCGTTGCGCCGCGCGGAGCGGACGCTGATCTGCCTGAGAATTAAGCGCATGCCTTCGACGTAATCGGGAGCGAAACCCCAATCGCGTCGAATCTTCAGGTTGCCCATCGTCAGCGGCGGAGACTTCTCCAACTCCGCGCGCGGCAGGCGACGAAGCGCGGCGACGTGGTCGGTTATCTTGCGCGAGAGAAACTGCGCGGGCCTGCGGTGTGATTCGTGATTCGAGAGGATGCCGCAACCGATGCGGAGATTGTATGCCTGCCGGTAGAAATGGCAGAGCAGGTGCGCCGCCGCCTTCGCGCTCGCGTAGGGACTCTGCGGGTTAAGGCGCGCGTCTTCGTCGTAACGCGCCGTGCCTCCGGCGATGCCGCCGAACATGTCCGTCGAGGAAGCCTGATAGAAGCGCGTCGCGGGACTGTGAAGACGGAGGTGTTCAAGCAGCCCGACGACGAAATCGGCGTTCGTGCGCCAAGTCTTGAAAGGCTCGGCGAACGAGCGCGAGACGCTCGACTGTCCGGCGAGATTGTAAATCTCCTCGGGACGTGTCCGCGCGATCAACTCAAAGAGCGCGGAGGGTTCGATCAAATCGAAGCTGTGAAGATGAAGGTTGTCTGCCGATGCCGGGAGCGCGGCGAGCGTGCGGAGGGCGTCGGGCTGTCGCGCGGTCGCGTGCACACGCCAACGCTCGGCGAGCAGTCGCTCGGTGAGAAAGTAGCCATCCTGTCCTGATGCGCCGATGACGATGGCGGTCTGCGGCGTGAAGTCGTGCGTGCTCATGTGGCTCGGTCAGGGTTTGACGGCGAGAAACGAATAGAGACGACCCGGCGGCGCGACGCGCCGAATCCTCCGCCAGACGAACGGGCGCACGAACGGCACGCGCGCCGCCAGCGCGCCCGCCAGCCCGAAACGCTCGCCGAGCATCCTTTGCGGAAAACTCTCAAACTCCTCTTTCGTCCTCACGCTCGGAAAAGCGTTGATCAGAGAATCCCACGGCCCGAGTTTTTGTTCGACTCTCAGGCCAGCCCCTTCGATGGCCGCCGTGTAGGCGTCGAGCGGGTAAGCGTGCTCGCCGCCCGCCAGCCTGTGAATCGGATGCTCCGAGAGAAACTGCCGGAGTTGCGCTTCGTCGTCGGCGACGTGCTCGCGGCAGATGAGCATCACGCCGCTCCGCCGCAAGATGCGCGCACACTCGCGGAGCGTGCTCCCCAAGTCGCGCGTGTGATGCAAGACCTGCCGCGCATAAACTATATCTACCGTCTCATCCTCAAGCGGAATCCGCTCGCCGAAAGCATCCAAGACTTCGACGGGCAGATTCGCGCACAGGCGCACAATCGCGCCGCGCCCGACCTCCGCGCTCGCGTCCGGTTCGAGCGCATAGACGAGCGACGCGCCCGCGTGCGCCAGCGCATAAGACGCGATGCCCGTGCCCGCCCCGAGGTCTAAAACTTTGCCGCCCGCGAGCCGCCCGCCCAGCATCGCGCGCACTTCCGCAAACTCGCCCGAACGCCGGAAACGCTCTGCCGCCGCCTGCACGTCCGCTTCCAGATAAGAGTCGCGGATCACGTCGGCGTACTGCGGGTCGCGGCGCAGGTGTGCGACCGCCTCCGTCGTCGTCATTTTCCCCTGTTCGCTCATCTCTGCTCTTGTCGTCGTCTCAATCATCTGAACGGAATCACTCGTCGTCTCAACTAAAGCTCGCGCGAACCTTCAAGGCATCAGCCGCGCGCGAACGTTCAAGGCATCAGCGTCGAGAGCTTGCGACGCGCGCGCGCCGCCCAGCGCCGCTCGCTCGCCGCGCACTTGAAGACGAACTCCGACTCGAAATCGTCAGCCGCGCGCTCCCTCACGAAGTAGGGCGGATGCCGGAGCGGGAAAAGCATCTCGCCTGCGGGGAGATTGGCCGTCTCGTCGGGCGTGGCGGTGTGCGTGGAGTCTGCGCCGAAACCGATGTTGGAGATGAGATTCACCTCGGGCGCGACGGCGAAACCGTTCTGCGCCCAACAGGCGAACAGCCATTGATAATCCCAAGTCGTCGCACGTCCGGCGGCGACGTTGTCGAAGATTGCTTGCCAGTAGCGCGCCGTCACGTCGTCGCCGAGAATATCGCGCAGCCAGTCGGTCTTGCGCAGAGCCTGCCAATATTTGATGTCGGGGTCGTAATGCTGCCACGCGCGCCGCCAAGAAGCCCAGCCCCAGATGTGCGGGTAGCGCGAAAAGTAGTAGCTGTAGGGCGTGCGCCTTTGGCCTCGCTGGAAGTTGTCGCCGCTGATCATCGAGACGCGCTCGTCGTCGCGGTAACGCTCCAAGAGTTCCTCGCAGAACGGAAAAAAACTGGGATGCGGCAGGCAATCGTCTTCGAGGATAATCGCTTCCGCGACCTGCTCGAAGACCCATCCGAGGCCGCTTGCAATGCGCGCCTTACAGCCGAGATTCGTCTCCGCGTAATCGGTCAAAACTTCGCACTCCCAATCAACGCGCTCGACGACGGCGCGCGTCGCACGACACCGCTCCGCTTCTTCCGGACGCCCGTCGCGCGGCCCGTCGGCGACAACGAGCAGCTTCTCGGGACGCGCGCGCGCAATCTCCGCGAAGACGCGCGCGGTCGTCTCGGGACGATTGAAGATGAGAAAAGCGACGGGTGTTTTCAAAGTGAATCTCTTAAGAGTGACCGGAGAAATTAACAGGGATGGACAGGATGAACAGAGAAGGGGAAAAGGGTAAAGGGGTAAAAGGGCAAAAGGAGAATAGAGGACAGCGCAGCCGGTAGTCAGCACCGGCCCTGTCGCGCTTTAGCCTTTCCCCTTTCCCCATTTAACCCTTTCCCCTTTCCCTTTTTTGTGTCTATTCCTGTTAGATTCCGTCTTGTTTGCGCCGCGCTTATTTGACGGCTTCGACGTAGAGGCTCTCGAAGGCGCGGCCTTCGGAGTCGAGGTCGCGCATGCGCGGGTGCTCGGACTCGCCGAAGTTTTGTTCGACGGCGCGTGCGAATCCGGCCTGACGCAGCAGCAGCAACAGCGACTCGGCATCGTAAATCCAGAGGTGC
>DATLMV010000113.1:0-7738 GCA_035537095.1 Pyrinomonadaceae bacterium | reverse complement strand
GGCGGAGTTGACGCGGCGTGTGCCCTTCCCGCGTTGGGCTGTCTCGGCTGTGACCGTCGGCGCAATCATCAACTCGGGCGGGACACTCTGCGCGCCGCTCGCCGGAGCGAATGCGCCCTCGAAATTGACGCGATAGACGCCCTCCGCATCGCCCGCCGTCCGCGCCTCGACGCGGAGCACCAGAGGTTCGTCGCCTTGCAGGTAGACGCTGCGCGAAATCTTGGTCGGAGCAGCGCCCGCGTAGAGCGTCACCTGCGCGAGCGGGCGCAAGCCCCGCGCGGTGAACACATCCACGTTGCCGTTCAAGTCCGAACTCTCGACCGTGAACACGAGGTCGCCCTCGCGCCCGTTGAAGGTATAGAAGTGACGCGTCAGGCGCGCGTCGCCGATGTCGCGCGGCGCGATTCGCCCGCTCACCTCGTTGGAAAAAATCGGGGCCGGATAATCCGCGCTCGACGACTGCGCCGCGACGCCGACGCCCAACGCCGACGACACCAGCAACGCCAGAACCAACGCCCGCGCCCGCCGTTCCACATGCCTGTAAATTTCACGCATCGGCAACTCTCAAAGCTCCTTCACGATGGCGGAGAGTTTAACAGCCTACCGCCCTCGCCAACAATACCGGCCCGCCTCGATGTTCGTGATAACGGATGAAAGGCCCGACCGCGTGCCCGCAAATCTCCGTCGGCGCGCGTTGACTTCTTTTGCCCAAAACAAAAACACCCTGCCTATAACTTCTTTAGATAAGAAGTATAGAGCAGGGTGTCGGATGCCGAAGGGGGGACTCGAACCCCCACGAGTTTCCTCACACGCCCCTCAAACGTGCGCGTCTACCAGTTCCGCCACTTCGGCTCGGTTGGATGTCAAAGAAGGTTTTCAGGCTAACACAAACGCGTGTTTCGTGTCAGCCGAACGGGCGCTTTTTTCTGCTACTGCTGCGGCGTCGTCTGCGGCGACTGCTGTCCCTGCGGGCTGCCTGCGGTAGCGGGAGAAGCAGACGTGTTCGCGTTCGTGCTGGCGTTCGTATTCGTGTTCGACGCGTTCGCGTTGGTGTCGGACGCGGGCGGTGCTCCGGCGGGCGCGGTCGCGTTGTCTCCGCCGGGAGACGCTTGCGTCGTCGCGGGCGATGCTTGTGTCGCGGGCGACGGTTGCGTCTGCGTCTGCTGCGTGTCGGCGGGCTGCGCTTCCATGACGGAGCGCGGGCGTCCGACGCCGAGCGCGAGCATCAGGGCGGTGAGCATGAAGGCGGCTGCCGAGATGATGGTGATTTTGGCGAGCAGCGTCTGCGTGCCGCGCGGGCCGAAGGCGGTGCTGGAAACGGAACTCGTGAAGAGCGCGCCCGCGTCGGCTTTGCCGGGCTGCAAGAGCACCGAGAGAATCAGCACGATGCAGGCCAGAATAAAGAGCGCGTATAAAAGATAAAGTAACAAACTGTTAATCCTCGAATCTCAAAATCTAACTGTTGTAGTTGACTATCCGCGCGAAACTTTCGGCTTCGAGACTCGCGCCGCCGACGAGCGCGCCGTCAATGTCGGACTGTCGCATCAGTCCCGCGATGTTGTCGGGCTTGACCGAACCGCCGTAGAGGATACGCAACCGCTCAGCCGCTTCCGGAGTCTGTCTTTCCGCGAAAACGCGCCGGACAAACGCATGCATTTCCTGCGCTTGCTCCGGCGTCGCAGTATGGCCCGTGCCGATGGCCCAGACCGGTTCGTAGGCGACAATGATACGGTCGAGGTCGGAGGCTGTCAACCCGTGCAAGCCGCCCTCCAACTGCCCGCGCACGACGTTTTCCGCCGTCCCCGCCTCGCGTTGTTCTAAGGTTTCGCCGACGCACATGATGACCGTCAGACCGGCGGCGAGCGCGGCCTGCGTCTTGCGCTGGACGAAGGAATCGGTCTCGCAATAGAACTGCCTGCGCTCGGAATGGCCGACGATGACGTGGGTCGCGCCCACGTCGCGCAGCATGTCGGCGGCCACTTCGCCCGTGTGCGCGCCGTGCTTCGATTCGGTCGCGCAGTCCTGACCGGCGATGCGGATGTTCGAGCCTTCGAGCCGGTCGGCGACGGTCTTCAAAGCCGTGAAGACGGGCGCGACGACGACCTCGCAATGATTGGCGTTCGCCACCAGAGGCTTCAAGGCGAGCGCGCTCGCCACCGCCTCGGCGACCAACTTATACATCTTCCAGTTTCCGGCTATGACAGGTTTTCGCATGTTTCCCACAGGTTTCAAAACTAATACTTTCGACTTCGCAGGGCCGGTTTACGCCGACTCACTTGCGTTTGCCGATCAGACGCTGCTTCGAGGCGGCAGACTTCTTCGACGCGGCAGACTTCATGCCGCGCCCGCGCGTCTTCGGCTCGTCTCCTGCGTCCTCGGCCTCTTCGTTCTCGTTCGCCTGCGGCTTGGCATTCTTGTCAGGCTTTCCTGCGGTTGGCGTCTCTTCCGACGATTGCTCGCCGCCGGACTCATCTGCGCCGACGACATCCACCGCTTCGACGGATTTGGGCAGATGCGCGAAAGGCTCTGTGCTCCAACGCCGCTCGGAATCCGAAAACTCGGCTTCCTTGTAGATTCGATTCGCCGCCGCCTTGAACTCCTTGATTAACTGTGCCCTCTGTTGCGCCTTGCTCTTTTCGTCCGCCTTCTTTTGCGCCTCGATCAACTTTTGGGAGGCCGCGTCGTTTTTACTGCCCAGACGGCCCGCCGCGCTCTCGACGTGTGCGGCATATTTTTGATGGCTGCCGATCTTCTGCACGCAACTGTAAATTCTCTGTTTATCGAAGTTGCAGGCGGTCAGGAGAGCGTAATAATCCAGACTCTCCGGTGTCGTCACTTCCTCTAAGTCGAGGTCGAAGAATGTCCAGCCCGACGGTTTGAGATACTCGAAAAAGTCGTTCAAGTCTCTGAAATGATAGTAAATCATCCTCGCGTTTCCTTTCCGCGCGGCTTGAGGCAGACGCGGTGCGCTTTAGGTGAGTTTGTCGTTGAGCGCGGCGACGCCGGGGAGTTCGTCTCCGGCGAGAAATTCGAGGGTCGCGCCGCCGCCGGTGGAGATGTGCGTGATGCGTTCGGCGACGCCCGCCTGCGTGACGGCGGCGACCGAATCTCCGCCGCCGACGATGACGGTCGCGCCCCTGTCGGCGGCGTCCGCCACGGCGCGCGCGATGCCGACCGTCCCCGCCTCGAATCCCTTCTCTTCAAACATCCCCATCGGCCCGTTCCAGATGATCGTGCGCGCGTCGGCGAGCGCGCGCGTGAAATGTTCGACCGTCTCCGCGCCGATGTCGAGCCCGACGAGTCCGGCGTTGGTGAACTCGATGGGGATAGTCTTGCGGCTGTTCAGAGGGTCGAAGCTGTCAACGACCTGATGGTCGGTCGGCAACAGCAACTCGACCCCGGCGGCCTGTGCCTTGCTCTTGATCTCGCGCGCCGTCTCCAACATCTCGTCCTCGACGAGCGACTTGCCGACCGTGAACCCCTCGGACTTGAAGAAAGTGTAGGACATCGCGCCGCCGATCAGGAGTTTGTCCACGCGCCGCTCGATCAAGGCTTCGATGACGGGAATCTTATCCGAGACTTTCGCGCCGCCGAGGATGGCGACAAACGGATGCTCCGGGTCGTTGATGACGCGGCCCAGATAATCAAGCTCTTTCTCCATCAACAAACCCGCCGCCGCTTGGCGGACGTGGCGTGTGATTCCGGCGGTCGAAGCGTGCGCGCGATGCGCCGCGCCGAAAGCGTCGTTGACGTAGAGGCCGTCCGAGAGGCCCGCCAACTGGCGTGCGAAATCGTCGTCGTTCGCTTCTTCTTCCGCGTGAAAACGCAGGTTTTCGAGCAGCAGCACGTCGCCGTTGCCGAGCGCGGCGACCCTGTCTTGAGCCTCCGCGCCGACGCAATCTTCCGCGAACGCGACCTCCTTGCCGAGCAAGCCCGACAGGTGCGCGGCGACGGGGCGCAGGCTGTACTTCTCCACGCGCTCGCCCTTCGGACGCCCCAGATGCGAAGCGAGTATCACGCGCGCGCCGCGCTCGATGCACAGGCGAATCGTCGGCAGCGTACCCGTGATGCGCGTCTCGTCCGTCACGCGCCCATCCTTCACCGGCACGTTGAAATCCACGCGCACGAAGACGCGCTGCCCCGCTATGTCGAGGTCTTTGATTGATAGCTTATTCATAAGAGGACAGTGACGAGTAACGAGTGACGAGTGACAAGCAAGAACAAGTTTTGAACATTGAACGGAAAGCTCCGGTCTTTCACTTGTCACTCGTCACTTGTCACTCGTCACTGTTTTTACAACCCTTTTTGCGCGATGAGTTTGACTAAATCGCGGACGCGGCAGGAGTAGCCCCATTCGTTGTCGTACCAAGAGAGGATTTTGACCATCTTGCCGCCGATGACTTTGGTGTATTCGGCGTCAATGATGGAGGAGTTCGGGTTTTTGCGAAAATCGGAGGAGACGAGCGGCTCTTCCGAGAAGGCGAGGATGCCTTGCAGTTCTTCGCCCGCCGCATCCTTCAGAGCCTTGTTGACCTCCTCGGTCGTCGTCTCGCGCTCGACATCTATCACGACATCAATCAGCGAGACGTTCGGCGTCGGCACGCGGACGCTGATGCCGTCGAACTTGCCCTTGAGTTCCGGCAGGACGAGGGCGACCGCTTTGGCCGCGCCGGTCGAAGTGGGAATCATCGAGAGGGCGGCGGCGCGCGCGCGGCGCAGGTCTTTGTGCGGGAGGTCGAGGAGTTGCTGGTCGTTGGTGTAGGAATGGATAGTGGTCATCTGCGCGGAGCGGATGCCGAATTTTTCGTGAATCACTTTGGCGACGGGCGCGAGACAGTTGGTCGTGCACGAAGCGTTGGAGATGATGTGGTGCGCGGCGGGGTCGTACTGCTCGTCGTTGACGCCGAGGACGACCGTGATGTCCTCATTTTTGGCGGGCGCGGAGATGATGACCTTTTTGACCGTCCCGCGCAGGTGCTTGCGCGCGTCTTCGGCGTTGGTGAAGCGGCCCGTGGATTCGATGACTATTTCCGCGCCGACCGACGCCCAGTCAATCGCCGACGGGTCTTTCTCCGAAAAGACGCGAAACTCGTCGCCGTTGACGCTGATGCTGTTGTCGGTCGCGGAAATCTCCTGTTCGAGATTGCCGAGCACGGAATCGTACTTGAGCAGGTGGGCGAGCGTCTTGGTGTCGGTCAAATCGTTGACGGCGACGAAGTCAATCTCCTTGTCGCCGAGCGACGCGCGCAGGACGTTGCGACCGATGCGTCCGAAACCGTTAATCCCAACTTTGATTGCCATTTGACCGATGCCTCCTCGCATTGCTGTTCAAACCGGGAGCAGTCCGTTTGCGCCGCCCGCGAAAGCCGCCCGCGCGCGCCGCGCCGCCTTCCCTTCCGGCGAAACTTCACTCCCCGATAGAGAGTTTAAATAAGTTGCTGAAAGACAGGCAAGATAATGCGCCCGCGCGCGCGCTGTCAAGCAAAGGGCAGATGTTGGATGTTGGAGGCTAGATGTTAGTTAAAAACTCCTCCCCAACATCTAACCTCCAACATCCAACACCGGGTTTTTCCTGTATGTTTTTGAAACTCTGCGCGCGCGGGCGACGTAGTAGGGTCTGACCCTATATCATAGGTCACGCGTGCTCGTTCGCGTTTGCCGAGACACACACAGAGACAAAATCCTCTAGGAGTTTCCCTTCGTCATGTCGAGTTTTCGTTTGCCCTCTTTGATTCGCGCCGGTCTGCTCTCGCTCGTCGCCTCCGCCGTCGTGCTGGCACAGACGCCGCCCCCGCCGCCCCCCGCGCAGAGGGATGCGACGCGCCCGCCCAATTCCACGCAGCGCGGGACGCCGCCCGAAGTGCGCCCCTCGACGAACCCGCAGACGCCCCCCGGCTCGCAGCGCACCGCGCCGCAGACGCCCCCCGGCAGCCAGCAGACAACGCCTGCGCCGACCGAGCGTCTGCCCGCGCCGCCGAGCCCGCAACTGCCCGCGACGACGACGACCACCACCACGACGACCGACGAGCCGACGCCGCTCACGACCATCGAGGGCGAGCCGCTGCGCGAGCCGAACTTTCCCGGCTCACAGCCGCGCCCCGTGCCGCCTCTGCCTTCGCTGGCGCGCGTCGGCGTGACGACCGGAGAGACGCGCGCGCTCACCTTGAACGAAGCGATTCGCCGCGCGCTCGAAAACAACAACGAGATCGAAGTCGCGCGCAACGACGTGCGCCTCGCCGAATCCTTCCTGCGCTCGCTGCAAGGACAGTACGACCCCGTGTTGCAGTTTACGCCGCAGGTCATCAAGTCCATCTCCCCGCAGCCGACCACGCTCGGCGGTGCGGGCGAATCCGGCACGGTCTCGCGCACCGAGTTCTCTTTTGATAACTCGGTCAACAAGCGCATCGGCGTCGGCGGCGGCAGTTACCAGTTCTTCTTCAACAACAGCCGCGTCACCTCCTCTTCGGAGAACGAACTGTTTCGCCCCTCCTACGGCTCGACGATGGGCGTCGCCTTCACGCAACCGCTCTGGCGCGACCGCTCGATTGACGCCACGCGCCGCGAGATACGCATCCAGCGCAAGCGTCTCGAACAGTCCGACGCCGATTTCCGCCGCCGTACCATCGAGGTCATCGCGCAGGTGCAGCGCGCCTACTGGGATTTGGTCTTCGCCCTGCGCGACGAGCAGAACCAGATTGCCAACCTCAACTTCGCGCGCGAAAACTTCCGCCTGACGGAAGCCGGAGTGGCGGCGGGCGCGTCCGCGCCGCTGCAACGCGCCGAGATTCAGACCGAGCTTTCCAACCGCGAGTCCGCGTTGCTGCTCTCTTCGCAGAACGTCTCGCTCGCCGAAAACACGCTCAAGCTGTTGATCCTGCGCGACCCGCTCGCGCCCGAATGGTCGCTCGCCATCCTCCCGACCGACACGCCCGCCTTCGATACCGCGCCCGTCAACCTGACGGACTCGCTCAACGAAGCGCGCGCCAATCGTCCGGAGCTTCGTCGGCTGCGTCTGGAACAGGACGTGAACAACATTGACCTGCAATTCTTCCGCAACCAGACCAAGCCGCGCATAGACCTCCAAGCCACCTTCTCCTCGACCGGACTCGCGGGCACGCCCGTCGCACAGACCGGCACGACGACGCCCACGCAGTTGCCCTTGATCGGGACGGACACCAACAACAGCGCGACCGCCTTTCTGCTCGCACAGATCAATCAACTGCGCGCCGCCAACGGGCTGCCCGCCGCCGATGTCCCGCTCGTCACGCCGCCGACCTTCGGCATCTCGGAGAACTTCGTCGGCGGCTACGGTCGCACGTTGCGCAACCTCTTCGGCCTCGACACGCGCGACATCATCGTCGGCGTGACGATTCAACTGCCTCTCCGCAACCGCACCGCGCAGGCCAACCTCGCGAGCGCGCAGATTCAGCGCGAGCAACTGGCGGCGACGACGCGCGGGCAGGATCAGGTGGTCGAGGTCGAGGTGCGAAACGCCGTGCAGGCGGTCGAGACTAATCGCCGCCGCGTGCTGACGGCGCGCGTGGCCCGCGAAAACGCCGAGGTGCAACTCGCTGGCGAACGCCGTCTCTATCAGGTCGGGCGCACGACCACCTTCTTCCTCTTCCAACGCGAGAACCAACTCGTCAACGCACGCAACGCCGAACTGCGCGCCGAGACCGACTACAACAAAGCACTCGCCGAACTCCAACGCGCCACCTCGACGACCCTGCGCGCCAAC
>DATLMV010000112.1:0-4855 GCA_035537095.1 Pyrinomonadaceae bacterium | reverse complement strand
TATCCGCCGGAATATAATGAAGGTAAATAGTAAATGGTGAATGGTAAATGGAAATGCAAAGAACCTGTCTTTTCCATTTACCATTTACCATTCACTATTCACCTCTTTTTATGATGCTCCTATTCGTATTCGAGTTTTTGGGGACTACCGAGTTGATGGTGATTCTGGTGGTGGCGTTGGTGCTGTTCGGGCCGCGCAAGTTGCCGGAGTTGGGCCGCTCTCTGGGGAAGAGTCTGGCCGAGTTCAAACGCGCGACCGACGATTTCAAAAACACTTGGGAGCGCGAAGTCGAACTCGACAAGATCGAGCGCGACATGCGTATCGAGCACGCCATCCACGACAACCCGACCGTGCAGCCCGATGAGCCATACGCGCCGCCGCCCCTTTTGGAGACCGACGCCGCGCCGCCTGTCAATGGAGAGGACGTCGAGCGAACGATTGCGCGTCAAGCGAATGCTCCGGCGGCGTCGCCCGTTGACTCGCAGGCTGACGACGCCACGACGACCGTCGCTCCCGCCGCGACGCTCGAACCCGCACTCGAACCCGAACGCGGGCGACAATAGTTTCCGCCAGTCCAGTCTTTGAAGAGGGCGCGCGACGCCGTGCTCTTTCGGCAGAAGGTTGAGTCTTTCAGATTTAGCGATGGCATCCGGTCTTTTAGAAACAGAGGAAAGAGACGCCGCAGGCGACGAATCACAACTCGGCGGGCAGATGTCTTTTCTCGACCATCTGGACGAACTGCGCCGCCGCTTGATCCGTTCCATCATCTTCGTCTTCATCGCCCTCTTGGGTTGCTGGTTCGTCTCCGACCACATCTA
This sequence comes from Pyrinomonadaceae bacterium, assembly GCA_035537095.1. Lineage (GTDB taxonomy): Bacteria > Acidobacteriota > Blastocatellia > Pyrinomonadales > Pyrinomonadaceae > DASWNP01. The sequence continues at coordinate 4,037 of DATLMV010000112.1, read as the reverse complement.
CAACTTTCTCTCCGTCCCCGTCCGCCGCGCGCTCGCCGAAGCGCAGCGCAGGCAAGTCCCGCTCGAAGGTCTGACCGGACAGGAGGCGATTCTGCCGCTCAACTCTCTCAAGGAGGGCGACACGGGCCGCTACGTCTTCGGCGAAGCGACGAAGCTCGGCGCGAGCGTCATCCAACCGGGCGCGACCGTCGCCGCGCGCGCCGCACGCGACCGTCAGGGACGACTCGGACTCTACACCGACGAACAACTCTTCGCGGGCGCAACCGTCATCCCTAAAGGCGTCCGGCTCCCGATAGACTTGGACGCCAAACCGGACGCCCTCGCCGGAATTGACGACAAGCTCATCGTCACCACCGCGCTCCAACCCTTCTCGCTCTACCTCCAAGTCTCGCTCTACGCCGCCCTCTGCCTCTCCGTGCCCTTCCTGCTCTGGCAAATCTGGGCCTTCATCGCGCCCGGTCTCTACCCGCACGAGCGCGGCTACGCGATTCCCTTCGTCCTGCTCTCGACTATCTCCTTCGTCGTCGGCGCGGGCTTCGCCTACTACGTCCTGTTTCCTCCGGCGGTCAGTTACCTGCTCGGACTCGGGCAGGACTTCCGCCTGCTCCTCAATGCGACCGACTATTTCGACTTCATCCTGCTCATCATGCTGGCGATGGGCGTCGTCTTCCAGATGCCCGCGATAACGTACGTGCTCGCGCGCATCGGACTCGTCTCCGCACACTTTCTGCTGCGCGTCTGGAAGATTGCGCTGATCGTCATCCTCGCGGCGGCGGCCATCCTCTCCCCCACCAACGACATCCCCAACATGCTCCTCTTCGCCGCGCCGATGATCGTGCTCTACATGATCTCCATCCTCATCGCATGGATTTTCGGCAAGTCCCGCGAGTTTGAATAGCCCGCCCGCAAACCGCCGCGCTATAATCCGCCCGCCGGAGGAATCAACCGATGACCTACCAAGAGACGCAGAAGACAATGGAGTTCATCGTCGTCGGAATCGCTCGCGCTACTAACCGAGGCTCATGCAGAGTCGGAGGCGCGGAGCAGTCGCGTTGAAGAATCAATCGCGCAACTCGTCGAGCTAAACCGCCGTCACGACGAACGCCTTGATTCGTCGAGTGAAAAGATAGAGACATTAGACAGGCGAGCCAACCGCTTTGAAGAATCACTCACGCTATTAATTGAATCTCATGCCAAGTCAGAGGAGCGAAGCAGTCGCGTCGAGGAATCAGTCGCGCTGCTGATTGAAGTAATTCGTCGCCATGACGAGCGTTCGGATACTTTGAGTGAAAAGGTTGAAACCCTGACGGAACAGGTCTCGGATTTGGTCGGGGCGCAAAGGGAGACGGACGAACGGTTGAAGGAGACGGACGAGCGTTTGAACGCGCTGATCAATACGGTCGAACGCTATATCAGCGAGGGGCGCGGGGGAAAGTCGGGCGGTTAGATGTATGCGGGCGGGAAAACGTGTGGAAGTGTGAATTCAGCCGAGAAATCCGCAGTTTGCGAGCAACCTTCGGGCCGTCGTGCCGCATCTTGACTCTATTCAAAACGAGGCTCTACAATGCCGCTTGAAAGTTGCGGCGATGCTTGGGTCGAGCCTCCGTTTGAGAATCACGGCGAGAGGCTTCCGGCGTCGCCGTTTTCATGACCTCCGGTCGGTGATTTCCAAAAGGGCTTGCGGCGCTCGTCCCGTTTCGGTTAACTCAAAAGAGGCGAGCGTCTTTTCCGCTCAGTAGTTTGCATGACACAAAACAGGAGTAGTAAAACGATGTCTCGTCACCCGTCGAGGATGCGTTTCCTTTTCGTCCTCTCTTTGACCTTCCAGTTGGCGCTCGTCGCGCCCGCCGCATGGGCGCAGAAGGATAAGGACAAGAACAAGAACGCTCAGGATGTCTCGGAGCGCGAGCGCAACATCCGGCCCGAGGTCAAGCAGGTCTATAAACGCTGGCTCGAACAGGATGTCGCCTACATCATCACCGACGCCGAGCGCAAGGCATTCAAAAAACTGGCGACCGACGACGAGCGCGAAGCCTTCATCGAGGACTTCTGGCGCAAGCGCGACCCCGACCCAGACACCGACGAGAACGAGTTTCGCGAAGAGTATTACGAGCGTATCGCCTACGCCAACCAGCATTACGCCTCCGGCATTCCGGGCTGGAAAACCGACCGTGGACGCATCTACATCATGTACGGCAAGCCCGATGAGTTGGAGACGCATCCGGCGGGCGGCCCCTACGAGCGTCCCTCCTATCACGGCGGCGGCTCGACCACCACTTACCCATTCGAGGTCTGGTTCTATCGTTACCTGCCGGGCGTCGGCTCGGGCGTCGAGATCGAGTTTGTTGACCCGACCGGCTCCGGCGAGTATCGCATCGCGCGCTCGCCCGACGAGAAGGACGCCATGCTCCACGTCCCCGGCGCGGGCCTGACCCTCTCGGAACAACTCGGACTGTCGAGCAAGGCCGACCGCATCTCCGGCTACGGCGGCATCGGCTCGGGCAGCTACTCGCGCGAACAGGACAGCCCCTTCTCGCGTCTCCAACTTCTGACGGACTTGCAGCGCCCGCCGCAGATCAAGTATCCCGAACTCGCGGGTATCGTCGGCAGCGGCGTGACCGACGACAATCCTCTGACGTTCGACGTGCGCGTTGACTACTTCCGCGCCTCCGACGAGCGCGTGATGACGGCCATCACCATCCAGACCGAGAATCAGGATTTGTCGTTTCAGGATGTCGGCGGCGTGCAGACTGCGCGCCTCAACATCTTCGGGCGCATCACCTCCGTCACGGGCAAACGCGCGGGCGTCATCGAAGATGCGGTGACGACCTCGGCGACCGTCGAGGAACTGACGACCGTCAAAGACCGCAAGTCGGCTTATCAGCGCGCCGTCCCGCTCGCGCCCGGAACCTACAAGGTTGACGTGGTCGTGCGCGACATCAACTCGGGCGCAACCGGCATCAAGCACGTCGGCTTCACCGTGCCGAAGTATGACGCGAAGCAACTCTCGACCTCGTCGCTCGTGCTGGCGGCGAAGTTGCAGAGTCTGGGCGACCGCCCGCCGACCGAGATGTTCAGCATCGGCAACAACAAGGTCGTCCCGAACGTCTCGGGCGTCTATCGTCGCGGCGAGCCGGTCGGCGTCTACTTGCAGGTCTACAACGCGGGCGTTGACCAGACGACGCTGCGGCCTTCGGTTGATGTCGAATACGCGTTGATGAAGGACGGCAAGGAACTCGGCAAGCAGGTGGAAGACTGGCGCGGCATGAGCGATTCCGGCCAACGCCTGACGCTCGCCCGCCTCATCCCGACGCAGGCTCTGGCGAACGGCAACTATGAATTCGTGATTCGCATCCGCGACCGCGTCACAGGCCAATCTCTCGCGCCGACGGCCAAGTTCACCGTCGTCGAGAAATAGTTTGCTGACCGTCACGACGTTTTAAAACGTCACGCTTTAAAAACCTTCGGGCGATCAGTTTTCGGATAAAGAAAACTGATCGCCCGACTCTTTTTTTTACGGATGTGAACGCGCCCTCACCCGTCGCGTCTTATGTCGGCTGGCGTTCGCCGCGCCGCAGGGCGTTGACGAGATGATGCGCGAGGCGCGTGGGTTCGGGCTGGCGATAGCCGCCGTCGGATTGGAGCGTCAGTTCGATTGCGCCCGCGAGGTCAATCAAATGACCGGGCGAGACGTAGATGGGTTGGACGCGCGTCTTCGTCCGCAGGGCCGCGCCCACCGTCTCGCCTTTATCTACGAGCGGCGTCCAAGCGCCGCGCTCCTCCGCAGGCTCCTCATACTTCCCGACCAGCACCGACTTCGCGCAACCGAGCGTCGGGCGTTTGACGAGCAGCCCGACGTGAGAAGCGATGCCGACGCGGCGCGGGTGCGCGAGTCCCTGCCCGTCGAACATCACCGCGTCAGGCTCAATCCGCAACTTCTCCCAAGCCTCCAGCTGCGGCGGCGACTCACGAAACGACAACAGCCCCGGCACGTACGGAAAGCGCGTCTCACTCACCACCCCGACCTCCTCCAACAC
>DATLMV010000111.1:0-9769 GCA_035537095.1 Pyrinomonadaceae bacterium | reverse complement strand
GGCAGATGGTGACGGTGGCATCACGTTGGAGTAGAAGTTGCGCGACGGGCCGCCCGACGATCTGGCTGCGGCCAACGACGCACGCGCGCGCGCCTTTGATCTCCACGCCCGAGCGCACGAGCAGTTCGATGACGCCCGCCGGAGTGCAAGGAACGAGCGACGGTTGGCCGAGCGCGAGCCGCCCGACGTTCAACGGATGAAACCCGTCCACATCCTTTTCGGGGTCAATCGCTTCGAGCACGCGCGTCTCCTCGACGTGCGGCGGCAGAGGCAACTGCACGAGCAGGCCGTCCACGTCATCGCGCGCGTTGAAGGATGCGACCAACTCAAGCAACTGCGCCGTGCTCGTCCCTTCGGCGGCGAGCGCGACGTGTTCGGAGCGGATTCCCACCTCCTCGCAGGCGCGCACCTTGTTGCGCACGTAGATGCTCGACGCGGGGTCTTCGCCCACGAGTACGACCGCGAGACAAGGCGTGATGCCCTCCGCGCTCTTGAGACGCGACACCTCCGACGCCACCTCGCGCTTAATCTCTGCGGCGATGCGCCCGCCGTCCAACGACAGCGCGCGCGCAGTTTTATCTTCAGTCGGGCTACTCATGTCGGTTGCCGCATCCTAGCACAAATCGGCGCGCACGCGTCACCCGCCGCCTCGACGGAAGCGACCGGGCGCACGCGTCCTTTCGCGTGCGGAGGGCGGAAACTGAAATGAGCCTCCCCGTGGGGAGGCTCATTTCGTTCCTGCATAGAATAATGAGGTTAAATGCAGGTTAGTGACGCGGCCTTTTTAAATCAGTTGCGTCCTTGCGAAGATTGCTGGTCGTTGAAGCTGAAATGGCCGTCCGCGTTGCCGAGCAGTCGTTCGACGGTCGGTATCAGGTCGCGGATGCCGCTTGGTTTTTTGAGAAAGGCATCGGCTCCGGCGGCGAAAGCCTCGCTCTCGCATTCGGTCGCCGTGAACATGATGACGGGAGTCCGCCTGCGATGCGTCATCGAGCGTGCGCGCCGCAGCAGGTCAAGACCGTGTAGGCCGATCATCTCGGAATCGAGCACGATGAGATCGAACGGTTGCGGGCTCTCCAAACGCTTGAGCGCCGAAGTCCCGTCGCGGCAAATCTCGACCGCCCATCCTTCAAGCTCAAGCAACTGCTTGACGGTGGATAGAACCAGATTGTAGTCCTCCACAAAAAGGATATTGACCTGAGCCAAAGTCGTATGCTGCCCTTCTGTTGAATATGACACACTAATGCGTCTCGAACGCCGAAGCCGGTCTTGAGGTCGCTTCTATCGCATCAGTAGCAAGACCCGTTCCTTCTGATTCACAAAAACGCGAAAGAGGTGTTCGACGGATGCGGGATAGAGAGTTTTTGAAGGGTTTATGTATGCTAACAGGGGTCTGCGAATAAATATTCGGATGCGTTGACGGAATATGAAAAACCGCTTCAAGGGCAGCAAAATTTACACGGCAGTTTTCCCCTGTGGCGGTTAAATGATTAAAGCAGAAGGGTTTATGTTAGCCTGCAAAGGTCTTTGCAAGGTGTATAGCGAGTTCGCACCGGCGCGGGGCCGGACTGAGTGAGGGTGTGCGTGTGGGTTTTCGGGCGGGTGGAAACTGACGGGCCGGAAATCTTTCAGGCGTCGGCCTTCTTGTCGCTTTTGCGCGGTCTGCCGCCGCCCTTCGGCTGCGCGCGCAGGATACTGACGCGCCGCTTGTTAGCGGGCTTTCTTTCGCCGAGCAACTCCTTCTGTCGCCCGTTGAGGATGAAGGCGAGCCCCTGATGTGTGATGCCGAGCAGGCGCGCGGCGTGCGTGAGTTGTCCCTTCGAGGCGTCGAGCGCGAGACGAATCAGGTTGCTCTCGTAGAGCCGCACCTCTTCTTCGAGCGAGCAGCCCGCCCACGCGTCGCTGAAGCCCGCCTTCTGCGATTCGCGCACGAGCACCGTCTCGACCGCCTGCGCCGAAATCTCCGAACCGTCGGCGGCGAGCAGAAAGGTGCGCTCGATCATCGCGCGCAGTTCGCGTGCGTTGCCCTTGAGCGGTAGCTGGCGCATCCGCTCAAGACTCTCGGGAGTGAAGCCGAGCCGCTTGCCGTGGCGCGTCGAAGCCTCCTCGATGAAATGGCGCGCGATGGCGGGGATGTCTTCGGGGCGTTCACGCAAGGGCGGAATCTCGACGTGAAACGCGCTCAGGCGGTAGAACAGGTCGGAGCGAAAGACGCCGCGCGCGACATCCTGTTTGAGGTCGTGATTGGTGGCCGCGATGATTCGCACGTCAACGTGTTCCGGCATCGGCGAGCCGACCGTGCAGACCTCTCCGCACTCGATCAAGCGCAAGAGCTTGCCCTGATTCTCCGAACTCAACTCGCCGATCTCGTCGAGAAAGAGCGTCCCGCCGACGGCTATCCGCACCGCGCCGATATGGTCTTCGATGGCGTCCGTGAAACTGCCTTTGAGATGGCCGAAGAGTTGCGATTCGAGGATGGATTCGGACAGCGCGGCGCAGTTGACCGCGACGAATTTTCCCCGCCGCCCGCTCCATTCGTGCAAGAGGCGCGCCAGCACTTCCTTGCCAGTCCCCGTCTCGCCGGAGATGAGCGCGGGCCTGTCCGTGACGGCGATATTGTGCGCGTAGCGGACGATCTCCGCCGTCTTTTCCGAAGCATAAACGAAGGGTTTGGCGGCGAAATCGCGGCGCGCGGGCGCATCTTTCGCGGCGATGAGACGGCGCGCGCACGCGCGCAGACGCTTGAGCCTCTCGGGATGCTGCGAGCCTTTAAGAAGCTCGTCGGCGCGTTCGTAGAGGGCGCGCAGGGCGTGCTCCGAGAGGTGTTCGGCGAGTTCTTCGATGACCGTGAGCGCGGCATGTCCCGCGCCTTCGAGGTCGCCGGACTCTTCGCCGACCGCAATCGCGCGTTCCAGAGTGGCCTGCGCCTGTTCGGTGCGACCGAGACGCGCCAGAGCCGTCCCGTGCGTCGTCAGCGATTCGCCGAGAAACGCGAGGTCGCTCCCCTTTTGCAGCGTGTTGACCGCCGTCCGCACGATTCTCTCGGCGTCGGAGTTGCGTCCCTGCGCGAGCAGGGCGCGGGCGCGCGTCTCGTCAATTTGCGCGACGCTGCCGTGCTCACGTAAGCTGACGAAGAGGCGGCGCGCATCGTCCAGATGTTGATGCGCTTCGTCGAATCGTCCGATGCGCGCGAAGAGGAAGCCGAGGTTGTTTTCGACGCGCGCGCGATAGCGGATATGGCCCGCCTGTTCAAAATGGAAACTCGCTGCGGCAAACTCGATGAGCGACTGGTCTATGTAGTCGCTGCGGTTCTCGGACGCGCCGAGGCTCGTCAGGACGTTGCCGTGGGTGTTATGAAAATTCCCTTTGAGGGCGTGGTTGCTGCTCGCCTCGACGAGCGGTAGTGCTTCCTTCAAGAACTGCATTGCGTCGCTCAGGCGCGTCGCCGAACGCTCGACCTCGGCGGAGCGCAGGAGGGCCACAATCTTCAACTCGTCCGAGACGCTCGCGGAACGCTCGGCGACGCTCTGCAAGAGGACGCGCGCCTCGTCGAAGGCGGCCTCGCGCCAGTAGCAGAGGGCCAGTTCGATGTGCGCTTCGAGGACTTTCGACGCTTCGCCGAGCGAACTGAAAATCCGCTCGCTCTCCGTGATCAAATCTTTGGCGAGATGCTGATAATCCGCCAACTGCTTCAAACTTCCGCTCCATCCCGTCAATGCACCGGCGCGCAGCAACAGTTCGGCCCCCGCACCGGCGCTCAAATCCTCCGTCTGCGGTCTTTGGCCCACGCGCGGCCAAAACTCGCTCAGAACCGTGCAGGCCGTCTCGTAGTTACCGGCCACTTCCAACTCCTTCGCCAACGCGCAACGAAGTCGTGCCTGCTCGCTCCGGTTGAGCGACGCATTGTCTGAAATTTGAACGGGATAAGAAGCTAAATCCATGTAAGGATTGCCTTTCTACCTATTTGCAAGAAAAACTGCAAGGGCGCGATTTTTTTTCCCGATGGTGCTATCATGGACTCATTCGATTTGCCGTCGGCCCGACTATCACATCCCCGGCGGCTTACCAAATCTTTCAGGAGAACATCAATGAAGAACATGCGACAGCTTTGCGGTGCTATGGTGTTGGTCTGCGCTTTAACGCTTCCGGCTCTGGCGGGGCAGATGCCCACCGTGACAGGCGCAAAAGGCCAGATGCCGACGCCCGAACCCCACAAACCGACCGCCACGGCTCCGGCGTCCGGCTCGACCGTCGAGGAGACCGCCCTGTTCGACCTCTTTGTCGAGGCCACGTTGAACACGCTGCAAGGCGTCCTCTATCTGTTCTAAATGCGGCAACTGCTCGACATCGAAGTTTAGAGGCTAGTCTGAAACCTCGGGTAGTGCCGGGCATCTCCCCACTCGGCTGTGGCGTCCGGCCATGCTATCTCTCTTCGTACATCAGACGCATGTGCGAACTCATACGCTGCCTTGAAGTTACAACTCACGGGCGGCGCAGGTTAGGTGTATTCGGCCTCAGCTAAATGATTGTACTGTCGAAGCTTTCCGTGAGTGCGCGAGCCTCGGTGCAAGATAGAAGAGCATCGTAACCTTACATATACGCCAAAAGCAACCTGATTTTTATCGTTTTCGCCCGCCCGCCAACTATTTTCCACGAAGCCGACGCGCGTCCTCATCCTCCGAAGCCGCGCGGGAGCGCGTTCTTCCTCCGCCGTCCGTTTCACGAGCGCGGACGCGTAGAAAAACGTCTCCTGCTCGTCAAACGAGCGCGGGCCGCCAAAGGTTGCGCCCCCACAGGTTTTATCGGACAATTCGCCCCGCATGAACAGCGACAAAAGTTTGCATGGCAGGCGGCGACGCGCGCGTCTCCGCGCGTTTCTCATCTGTCTCGCGCTGCAAGGGTGCGGCGCGGGGCAGAGCGAACAGGGCGGGCAGCGTTTTGAACTGAAAGGCAAGGTCGTCTCGGTTGACAAGGCGCATCAGCAGTTGGTCATCGAACACGAGGAGATTCCGGGTTTTATGGAAGCGATGACGATGTCCTTTACTGTCAAGGAGCGGGACGTGTTCGGCGTCGTCGCGGCGGGCGACCGGATACAGGCCACGCTCGTCATCGCCGACAGGCACTCTTGGCTCGAAAATCCCGTGATTACCAAAGGCGGCGCGGGTGATTCGTCGTCGTCGCACGCGGACGACGCCGCGCAGCCGCAGGCGGGCGCGGAGGTTCCCGATTTCGCGCTCGTCAATCAGGACGGGCACGCTATCCGCCTGCGACAGTATCGAGGACGCGCGCTCCTCGTCACCTTCATCTACACGCGTTGCCCCCTGCCCGACTACTGCACGCTGATGAGCACGAACTTCGCCGAGACCGAACGCGAGTTGAGCAAAAATCCTTCGCTCCAACAAAAGACGCATCTGCTCAGCGTCAGCATTGACCCCGCGTACGATACGCCGAAGGTCTTGCGCAGCTACGGCGCGTCGCACACGGAGCGATACGCCGACGAAAAGTTTGACCGATGGGAGTTTGCCACCGGAGAACCCGGAGAGATCAAACGCATGGCCTCCTTCTTCGGTCTGACCTACTTCGACGAGAAGGATCAGATCGTCCACTCGCTGCGCACCGCCATCGTCGGCCCCGACGGGCGCGTCCATAAAATCTATCGCGGCAACGACTGGAAGCCCGCCGAAGTCGTGCGCGAGATGCAGACGCTCTTGAATCAAAGTTGAATCCGGAAACGCTCTTGAATCAAACCTGAAGTCGAGGCCATAAAGGATGCTGAACAGACGAACGCTCACGCTCGCCGCCCTCCTCGTGCTGCTCTGTACGGCGCGCGCACTCACGCACGACTACTGGCTTGAGCCGCAAGCATTCTTCGTCCGCGCGGGCGTCGGGCGTGCCGTCGTGCGGATGCACGTCGGGATGAATCTCAAGAGCGAAGCGGAGCGCCCGCTCCAAAAAGACCGGACGGTCAAATTTCAGTTGTTCTCCGGTGCGGAGACTCAAGACCTGCTCGCGTCCGCACAGGACAATCGGACGCCCGTCGCCGATGTCCGTCTGGCGCGCAGCGGGACTTATCTCTTCGCGCTCGAACGCAAGGCCGCGACCATCAAACTCGACGCGCCGAAGTTCAAAGAGTACCTGCTCGAAGAGGGACTGGAATCAATCATCGCCGAGCGCGAGCGAGCGCGGGAGAGCGCGTCGGAAGGGCGCGAGCGTTACACGCGTTATCTCAAAACGCTCGTGCAGGCCGGTTCGCGGCGCGACGACACCTACCGCCGCGAGGTCGGCCAACGCCTCGAAATCATCCCGCAGGAGAACCCGTACAATCTACAGCGCGCGCAGAGTCTCGGCGTGCGCGTGATGTTCGAGGGGCGACCGCTCGCGGGCGTCCGCGTCTTCGCGCAGAGCCGCAACGCCGGTAAAGACGGCATCCTTACGGCGACCACCGACGCCGACGGTCGCGCCTCGTTCAAACTGCAAAACGCGGGCATCTGGGCGATTCGCCTCATCCACATGCGACGCTGCGCGGGCGCGGACTGCGCCGACATTGACTGGGAAAGCTTTTGGAGTTCTTACACGTTCGGGATGAGATAAACGACGGAGACGGGAGAAGATGAAATAAGACGAGATAAGACGATAATCGTCGAGCCGTCGTCTCGATAAAAAATTTTGAGCCGTCATTCATGTCGAATGACGGCTCAAATTTTTGTCCGGTCGCAAAAATGATTTTAGCCCTTGAGTTTCTTTATCTCCTCGGTGAGGACGGGGACGGCCTCGAAGAGGTCGCCGACGATGCCATAGTCGGCGATGTCGAAGATGGGCGCTTCGGCATCCTTGTTGATGGCGACGATGGTGGTCGAATTTTTCATCCCGACGAGATGTTGAATCGCGCCGGAGATGCCGAGCGCGACGTAGAGTTTGGGCGCGACCGTCTGGCCGGATGAACCGATCTGGCGGTCAATCGGCAGCCAGCCAGCGTCGCAGATGGGGCGCGAAGCGGCGATGTCTCCGCCGAGCGCGGCGGCCAGTTGTTCGGCGAGCGCGATGTTCTCCTGACTCTTGATGCCGCGACCGATGGCGATGATGATGTCGGCCTTCGTCAAATCAACCGCCTGCTTGACCTCCTGGAACGCCGGTTCGGGCTTCATTCGCACTTCGCCCACCTCGACCGCCATCGTCTCGACAGCCGCCGCCGCGTCGCCCCGCGCCGCCTGCTCCGAGCGATACGCGCCGGATTGGAAGGTGGCAAAGACGGGCGCTTCGCCGTCGGTCAAAACGTCCGCGTCAATCTTGCCGAGAAAGATTCGGCGCGCGAACGTGACCGCGCCTTCCGCGACGCTCGCGCGGATGCAATCGCTGACGACGCTCTTGCCGAAACGCGCGGCCAGCTTCGGCGCGAAGTCGCGGACGAGATAGGTGTGAGGCAGGATGACGTACTGCGGTTCGAGCGCGCGCACGACGCGCTCCATCGCATCCGTGTATGCGTCGGGCGTGTACTCGGCCAGTTTCGGGTTCTCCGCCGAGACGACTTTGTCGACGTTGTATGCGGCAACCTGTCCGGCGAGCGCGGCGTCCGTGCCGAGCACGACCGCCGTCACAGCCTGCCCCAACTCCGCGCCCAACTGCTGCGCCGCCGTGATGGCCTCAAATGATGTCTTACTGAAAACACCCTCGCGGTGCTCTGCGAAAACTAGGATTCCGTTAGTCATATTTTCGTAAATCGTGAATCGTAAATCGTAAATAGAAACGTGGTTGATGCAGTTATCTATTCACGATTTACGATTCACGATTTACCTCCTTAGATTACCCTTGCTTCGGTGCGAAGTTTTTCGGCGAGGGCGGTTGCGCCAGCTTTGGCGTTACCGTCGCCGAGGAATTGCGTCTGTTTGGTCTTCTGCGGGAAGTAGATTTTGGTGATGCGCTGGTGCGCGCCGGATGCGCCGTCGTCGGCGGCGGGCTGCACTTCGCGTATCTCCTTCTTCTTGGCGGCCATGATGCCTTTGAGCGAGGCGTAGCGAATCTGCGAGATGCCGGATTGAATCGTCAAGAGGGCGGGCTTCGGCATCGTGTACCATTGATACCAGCCGCTCTCCAGCTCGCGTTTGACACGCAACTGCTCGCCCGACGCATCAACTTCGATGACGATGGTCGCGTGCGGGAGTCCCATCAACTCGGCGAGAATCACGCCCGTCTGCGCGAAGCCGTAGTCGTCGGATTGCAGTCCGGTTAAAACCAGATCGGGCTGCTCGCCCTGAATCGCTTCGGCGAGAATCCGCGCGGCCTTGTACGGGCCGATGTGCGCCAGATCGTCGCCGACGACGTGGATGGCGCGGTCGGCCCCGCGTGCGAGCGCGTCCTTGATGACGCTCTTGACGCGCTGCGGCCCCATCGAGCAGACAATCACTTCGCCGCTGCCCTGCCGCTCCTTGATGCGCAGAGCCTCTTCGAGCGCGTAGCCGTCCGACTCGTTGACCTCGAACGTCAGGTCGCCCTCCTCGATCCAAGTTCCCTCTTTGTTGATTCGCAGGATGGAATCTTTATTCGCAACCTGCTTCATTAAGACGATGATTTTCATAATTCAGTTTTCAGTTTTCGGTTTTCAGTTTTCAGCCGGAGGTGTTGGGTTAAGCATTCAACCTGTTCGGCTCATTTACTGAAAACCGAAAACTCATACTCATTCTTCGTAGCGTTTAAAGAGCAGCGCGGCGTTGGTTCCGCCGAAGCCGAAACTGTTGGAGAGCGCGTAGCGGATGTCGGCTTCGCGCGGCTCATTGGGGACGTAGTCGAGGTCGCATTCGGGGTCGGGGTTGACGTAGTTGGTCGTCGGCGGCAACTTCCCGCGCTCGATTGCGAGGACGGAGAAGACGGCCTCGATGCCGCCCGCCGCGCCGAGCAGGTGTCCGGTCATTGATTTGGTAGAACTGACGGCCAACGCGTTCGCGTGCTCGCCGAAGGTCTTCTTGATGGCGAGCGTCTCGAACTTGTCGTTGTAGGGCGTTGACGTGCCGTGCGCATTGATGTAGCCGACCTCCTCGGGCGCGACCCCGGCGTCGCGCAGCGCCATCTGCATCACGCGGATTGCGCCGGAAGCTGTCTCGTCCGGCATCGTGATGTGGAAGGCATCGGCGGTCATGCCGTAGCCGACAAGCTCTGCGAAGATACGCGCGCCGCGTGCACGTGCGAACTCCAACTCTTCGAGCACCAGAAGCCCCGCGCCTTCGCCGATGATGAAGCCGTCGCGGTCGCGCTCGAAGGGGCGCGAGGCGTGCGTCGGGTCGTCGTTGCGCGTCGAGAGCGCGCGCATGGCGGCGAAGCCCGCGACCGACATCGGCGTGATGGCCGACTCCGCGCCGCCGCAGATCATCACGTCGGCGTCGCCGCGCTGGATGATTTTGAAGCTGTCGCCGATGGCGTGTGCGCCTGCGGAGCAAGCGGTGGCCGTCGCGGAGTTTGGCCCTTTCGCGCCGAAGCGGATGGAGACCTGTCCGGCGGCGAGATTGACGATGGCCGACGGGATGAAGAAAGGTGAGACGCGGTGCGGGCCTTCGTCGAGCAGTTTGGAATGCTCGCGTTCGATGGCCCAGAAGTCGCCGATGCCGCTGCTGATGTATGTGCCGACGCGCTCCGCGATGTCGCTCCGCAGCTTGTTCCCGCGCGCGACGAGTTCGCTGTTGTAAATCGCCTCGTCGGCGGCGGCGATGGCGTAATGAATAAAAGCGCCCATCTTGCGCGCTTCTTTTTTCTCGACGAAGTTGAGCGGGTCGAAGTCTTT
>DATLMV010000110.1:0-10089 GCA_035537095.1 Pyrinomonadaceae bacterium | reverse complement strand
CAATGGTGTTACCGGGGGCATTATTACATACAGATTATTCCGCTAAAGTCCGAGAGATATTTACTAATCATTTCGAGGAAGTTTGCATTTACCTTCTTCAAGAACGGATCTTTGACAATACGGAAGAAGAAAGCGTTATTGTCTGTGCAAGCGGGGCTGGCAAGCCTCACAAGACGATTCGAGTTGGAACAGTGTCGACTGTGGGTGACCTACAGGACGCCTTGCACCATTTCGAGCTTCGGACGCAAGTTCTAGAGAGCAAAGATGGAGATGGTGGTTGGTTAAGAGCTTTAGTCGACCATAATGCTCTGGGTTTCTATGACGAGTTTAGTGATAGCCCTAATGTTATTCGTCTAGGTAACTGGGTTACTCCTCGTATTGGCGTTGTTACTGGTAATAATCGATTTTTTATCCTTTCTGAAGGATCGCGCGAGCAAAAGGAGATTCCCGAAGAGTACTTCGTTTCGATCATAAAACGTCCGGCATACTTAACAGGAATCAGTGTTAAGAACAGAGACTTCAGGTGGCTGGATAATAAAGGCAAGGAATACTTGTTATTGTCTCCCCCTGAGAGTCTCTCAGAAATGCCGAAACCGCTTAGAAACTACATAGAACAGGGGATTAACGACGAGGTTCACTTAGCGGTAAAATGTCAAGCCCGTGAACCTTGGTATGTCGTGCCGCAGACATACGCGCCTGATGCCTTTATGCCCTGCATGTCGGCCTCGTGGCCACGACTGATTGTGAATCGATCATCATATACTTGCACTAATAACATTATACGGTTGTCTTGGAAGAGTAAGAGACCAGCTAGAGATTGGCTTAAACTCGCCCTCGGTTCTCTATCTACTCTTACTCAATTAAGTGCTGAGTTGGTAGGACGTAGCTACGGGGGAGGCGTTCTGAAGGTCGAGCCAACTGAGCTGACGCATTTAGCAATTCCGCTGCTACCTGATGAGTTGGTTGATAGTCTAGTACCAAAGGTGGATCAATTCCTAAGAGAGAATAATACTTCAGCAGCGACAGACGTTGTAGACAAAGCACTTATAAATGCGAACGTCGGCATCTCATCTATTCGCTTGCAACAATTACGGCATACACGAAATAAGCTTTTCCTCAGAAGGCGTCAACATAGGCGTGATGCAACTAAGATTGTGAAATGAATTGTGCTCAAATTTAATATTATGTTTCCACACCTTATAATGTCTAGTTGTACTGACATCCTATTAATTAAGTTAAATCTGAACTAAGTGCAACTTATTGCGTTAAAAGCCTTAACGAGAAAATCGTAATTTACGCCCATTTTGAGAAGTTAGCCTCCTTGAAAAGGTGCTAGTAATCGTGTGAAGTCCCACTAAAAAGTCTGCGACCGGAAGCATAAGCTCGTCGTCGAGCACAGACACAAACGAAGGCCGGTTAGCTCCAAAGCTAACCGGCCTTCGTCATTCCGGTCGAGTTGAATCGGTCGTGATGCTTGCGCCTCCGGCGTGACTATCTACGCAAACATCAGTCTGCCCTTGGGTTCGGGAATTTCACGACCCAAATCTTTCGCCGTTTCAATCCACTCGGCAATGATTACTTCCGCATTCGCAATAGCTTCCGCATACGACGCGCCGTCCGCCATACAGCCGGGCAACTCCGGCACTTCAGCGATAAAAGCGTTATCCTCTTTGCTCCAATAAATGATGATCTCGTATCTATATTTTTCACTCATCGCCCTGACCTCCGAGCCTGTATTTCAAGAGCAGTCCGCGCACTTGTTTGACCTGATAAGCTTTAGCTTTCGAGCCGACGGGCTGCCAATTCAAGATTTCCTCGACGCCTTCACGTGTGAAAATATGATGACTTCCGCGAATCCGCTCGGCGAAGTTGAGATGTTTTAATAAGCGGCATAAATCGTCGAATGAAACATTGGCGTCAGAAGCTCCACGCATGATTTGTAGCAGTAGCTTCTCATATTTGCTCACGCCGTAAATTTATCACAGGTCAGCATTTGATAGCAGTATAACGCCCGTCCTTACGACAGCAGGCGACCGGAGAGGCTTGCGGTTCTTACGGTCGCTTTCGCGTTGCGGGCGGCGAACCCGCGTGGCGCGGAGGGCATCCGATTGACGTATCTCTCCCGCCGAACGTATGCTCCTTGCGGTTGAAAATATCCACCCGAAAGATAAGAGAGTTTTTAACTATGTCGAGACTTGAGAGAAGCGTGTTCGCCTTTGTCGCCGTCGTGTTGCTGGCGTTGGGCGTGACTTCCGTTTCCGTGGCGCAGTCGGGCGCGACGCGCCCGCGACGCGTGCTGCCCTCGCAGCCGACGCCGACGCCTTCGCCCGTCGCCGGTTCGCGCCGCAGCAGCAGTAGTAGCAACGACGCGTCCGCGCCGCTCGACGCTGCCGCCACGCGCGCCGGAAGAAGCGCGAGCGGCAACCCCGACACCGCGCACGCCTTCTCGCTCCTGCAACAGAAACTCTACGACGCCGCGCTCGCAGAGGCGCGACAGTTGATCGCCGCCGACGCGAACAACGCAGAGGCTTGGAAAATCGCGGGCTTCGCGGAAGTGAACCTGAAGCAGTATACGGAGGCGGCGAGCGATTTGCAGCGCGCGCTCGAATTGCAGCGCGCCGCCGGAGCCGAGGACAACAACACCGTGGACGCGCTCGCGCAAGCCTACGTCCGCACCGAAAAATTCGATCTCGCGCTCCCCTTGCTCGTCACCTCGACGACGCGCACGGGCGCTCCGCCCGACCCCTTCATGCTCTACTATCGCGGTCTCGCCGAGTATCGCACGAACAAAAAAGCGGAGGCCGAGCGTTCGTTCAATCAGGCGGTCAAGGCCGACCCGAAAAATTCCGCAGCCCTTTTCTATCTCGGTCTGATTGCTTTTGAACGCAAGGACGACGAGGCCGCCGTCGCCGCGCTCAACCGCGCGACGTTGAGCGACCCGCGCAACGCGCAAGCGTGGACGTATCTCACCTATGCGTACCTGCGCCGCGCCGACGCCGCGACGGGCGCGAAGGCGGATGCCGATTACCTGAACGCCGTCCGCGCCAGCGAAGGCTTGATCAAGGTGCGCAACGACGAGGCCGCCGCCGCGCTGCACGCGCAGGCTTTGATTCGCGCCAAGCAATACCTGCGCGCCGCGACCGCGCTCGAACGCGTCGCCGCCAATCCCGCAACGCAAGGCTCGACGCTCTACCTGCTCGGCTTCGCACATTCGCGCGCCAAGAATTTCCCCAAAGCCGTCGCCGCGCTCGAACGCGCCGCCGCCAAGACGCCCGACGACGTGAACATCTTCCGCGAACTCGGCTACGCCCTCGAAGTCTCCAAGCAGTACGGCAAAGCCCTCGCCGCCTACGAGCGCGGCAGCACGCTCGCCCCCGACGACGCCGAACTCAAACAGTCAGCCGAACGCGTCCGCCCCTTCGCCAAATAAGCGCGCGTCCAAAGTCGGAGGCAAGTCGAAAGTCAAAACGTCCAAAGTCCAAAGTCCAAGACTATTTAATAACCTTCGACTTTGGACTTTCTGACCTTCGACACGCCTTTCAACTTTGAACTTCCGGCTCGCCTACGGCTTTGGACTTTGGACTTTCAGACTTTGGACTCGTTTTGACTTTGGACTTTGTTGGCAGTAGCATCGCGCCATGAAGAACCAGAAATATTTTCGCGCCACGTCGCGGAGTGCAAAGGTCGTCATGGTCGCGCTCGCGTTGGCTGTCGTCGCCGGTCTGGCGCAAGGCACGCGTGCGGCTAACTGGAACAGCATCGAGCCTCTGAAGTCGAGACGCGGCGATGTCGAACGCGCGCTCGGCAAGCCTCTGGAAGACAAACCGGGCGAGACGGGGACGCTGCGTTTCAAGGTCGCGGGCGGGACGGTGACGGTCTCGTTCGTCAACGCGAGATTCGTCGCCAACAAAAAACTGTCGCCCGATTTGGAGGGCACAGTCCTGCAAGTCGTCCTCCAACACGAACGCGCGCCCGACACGCCCGAATCGCTCGGCCTCGCCAAAAATTCCGATTTCGAGCGCGAGCAGCGGGCCAACGTCAGCCATTTTCGCAACCAGAAGGACGGCATCTCCTACACGTTTGTCGAGGGCAAGCTGACGACAACGTGGTACTCCCCCGCCGCCGACCAACTGCTGCGAGCCAGAATCAAAGCCTGATGGACGAAAAGATGACGGGCGAAGGATGACGTAAAAAGAACCGTCTCACTTCATCCGCCGTCCCGCGTTCCCGTCTATGATCTACCGGCAGCATCTACTCTCCGCGCTCGACGCGCGGCGCGATGATTTTGTTGACTTCGAGCGCGTGTGGCGCGGCGAGGTCGGGCGCGGCGCGCGCGTGTTGCAGCGTCTGGGCGGGCGCACGTCCGTCGAGATAGGGCGCGAGTTGGAGGCGTCGAAGGGAGCGGCGGGCGCGTTGCCGTCCGCCGAGTTGGAGCAGCACGCGGCGTTTGCGGTCGCGTTCTCCGGGCGCTGGCGTTCGCACGAGGAGGCGCGGCGTTGGGCGCGCGCGACGCTGGCGGGACGCGTCACGTTCGCCGCCGACGGGAGCCAGATTTTACCGGGCCGCGAAATCTCGCTGCCCGTCGCGGGCGTGCAGGTCGCATACTTCGAGAACCCGCACGCGGGCGAGGGCGGCGCGACGGCTTATCGCAAGGACGCTCGTTTCTCCGTCGTCACGCCCGGCGAGTTGTTGCAGGCGGACGGCGGCGCGGGGAGTCCGGAAGCGGTCGTCAGTTTTCGTCGCTTCGAGTTGGAGACGGAAACGCTCTGCGAGTTTCTCGAACGCAAGCGCGGCTGGCGCGAACGCGGGGAACGCGTGCCCGTCGCTTTCTTCGACGGCACGCTGCTCATCTCCCACGCGCGCCCGCGCAACCGCATTCAGGACGAATACGTCCGCGTCATCATCGAACTCGTCCGGCTCTCGCGCGACACGCAAGTGCCCGTCGTCGGCTACATTGACCAGAGCTTCGCGCGCGATCTGGTCAACATGGTGGACACGCTTGAAGGCTTGACCGACAGACGCTCGACCGTCTGCGATGCGCAACTGCTACGCGCGCCGACGGGCCTCGAAGAGTCGCCGACGCTGCTCGCCGCGTGGGGCGACCGCACGATATTTTGCTACTGCCTGCGCGAAGGCTTGACCGAGGATTTTCGAGACGAGCGCGGCCAACCGCTCGTCGGCTTCATCTACTTGCAGACGACGCTCGACGCCGCGCCCGCTCGCCTCGACATCCCCGCGTGGATTTATGAAGCGGGCTTGCTCGACGAAGTGGTTGACGCCGTGCGCGCCGAGTGCGTCGTCGGCAACGGCTACCCGTATCCTCTGGAGACGGCGGACGCGGCGGCGGTCTTGACGCTCCAAGACCGCGAACAGTTTCTACGCACCATGCAGGAGTTCGCCGAAGCGACCGGCTTCGCCTTCCGCGTCTCGCGCAAGAGCGTCAGCAAAGCCCGCAGGCGTTAGTTTGTTGACAAGGGGTTAGGCCGCGCACGCATCGGCAGCGCGCCGGAGCAGTTTATGAAGAGCGATACCGAACAGCAGAACGCGGACGAGTTGACGGGCGACGCCGCGTTGACGAGCGACGAGCACGATGCGTTGATGAGCGACGCGGACGACGCATTTGTACGAGCCGCCGACGCCGCCGCCTCCGTCGCTTCGTCTGCGGAGACTGTGTGTCCGGCGTGCGGCGCGTCGGGGCAGCGTGCGGGGGCGCGTTTCTGCGCGACGTGCGGGCGGCTGCTCGAAGGCGAGGACGGTTATCTTCCGGCGGATGCTTTGCGCTCGTCCTATCATTATCAACAACGCCGACTCCCCGTGCCGCCGCCCGTGCGCGCGGAGGCCGCGCGGCGTGATGCTCTGCGGAGCAGAGTTGCGCCGCCCGTCGCCGCCGCAAACAGCGACGGCGCGACGAGAACCGCGATGGCTTTCGTCACCTATGCGCTCGTGCCCTATCTCGGCATCCTCTTCTGTCCGGGCGCGCTCCTGTTGGGCGGCATCGCGCTCGTGCGCGCGCGCCGCTCGCCGACGCAACACGCCGCCGCTACACGCGCCGCCGCTCTGAGCATCGCGCTCGGGCTGCTGATACTCGTCGCGCAAATCCTCTTATGGTGGATTCTCTACAAAGTGCCGGAGTGGACGAGGCCGGGCGGTTTTTGAGTCGCCGTTCAAGTTAAAGGGCGCGAGCCGTTTCCCGATGCGTCGCCGTGCTGTAGAGAGCCGGTTCTCCCTTCTTTCGCCTCATTCGTGTTAAGCTGCTGTTTCCTATCCCTCCGGCGCGCAAAAAACATGACGAGAATCGCCAGAATCGTGAGTTCCAATTCGCACGTTGACTACATCGGGCGCGTGATTGACCGTCTCGACGTGGACAGCCCGCCCGAAGCCGACGATTACGGTTTCGCGCAGTTCGTCTCGATGCCGCTCGACGACGGGACGGAAGTGGTCGGCGTGATTTACAACACGCTGCTGGCGAATCCCGATTTCGGGCAGTTCGGCCCGCGTCTGTCGTCGCACGCGGAGTTGGCCGTCTTGAGTCCCGACTACTTGAACGAACAGGGCGTGCTCGTCGGGATACTGCTGCTCGGCTGGCGCAACGGTGTTGCGAGCGACGGCGACCGTGGCAGCAACAAAGGGGGCGCGGTGCATCACGGCGTCCCGCGCAGGGTGATTCCCGTCGGGCAGGACGTGTACCGGATGCCGGACGACGCGGCGCATGAGTTTCATCGCAGCGGCGCGGAGCGGCGGATGCAGTTGCACTACTATTCGCAGGTCATCTCGCACGCGGGGCCGTTCGCCGTCCCGCTCATCGAGGCCATCCTCGAACAGATCGAACCGGCCTGCACGACGGAAGAGCGGCAGCGTCTCTGCGTCCTCAAAAAATCTCTGATCTGGCAACGCACGCTCGGCGGCGTGCGTCTCTGATAGTTGAATTAAAATTGAAGTTGTTTTTGTTTCAAGAAGGGGAGAAAGATATGAACAGAATCAAAGGAATGCTCGCGGCGCTCGCGCTCGCGTCGGTGCTGCTGTCGGCGGCGACGGTCGGCGCGCAACGCACGCAGAGCGTCTCGGATAAACCGGAGGGCGCGACGACCAAAACCGGCCAGATGATGACGGCCACGCCGCCGCCCGCGCCGCCGACCGTGGCCGCGAAGTATGAAGGCGGCGTCGTCGGTTACGGCAAAGCCGAAGGCACGCTGAGCTTCGACGACGCCAACCGTCGTCTCTTGTTCCGCGACAAACAGCAGCGCGAGGTCTTCTCGATGCCGTACGATGTCATCATGTCGGCGCACGCCGACACGAAGTCGCGCCGCCCGACCGCCGGAACCGTCATCGCCAGCACAGTCCCTTACGGCCTCGGCCTGCCCGCGCTGCTCTGGAAGAAGAAAAGCCGCTACCTGACCGTCTATTACAGCGACCCGGACACGCACGCCGAAGGCGTCACGAGTTTCAAACTGGCGACCGAGCAACTGCTCGCCTCCGTCCTCTACACGCTCGGCGGCAAAGCCGGACTGACGCAGCGCGGCGACGCTTTCGTCCGCCGACGCGCAGACGGCCCCTCGCGGATGGAACCCGCGCGTTCAACCGTCGCCATGCCCGTCCCCGTGCCGGAGAAGACGCCGGATAAACCCGCGACGCCGCCGCAGAACTAAGAGCAAAGCCGACGTGCTTGAGACGCTTGCTCCCCTCAAGCGTCTCAAGCAAGCCGGAACTGATTCCGCAAGAGAGTTCCCGAACCTGTCGAGCCGTCGAGCGATTGCCAGTCGCCGACGCTTCCGGTTCGGGAACTTTTTTCGTCTGCCGGTGTCTATTGACAAAATAAGCTCGGCCAGAAATCTATCCCGGAGGCGAATATGCGACGAATATTGTCGGTGTTGATTCTCATGCTGGCGGCGTCGGCGTCGTTGGCGGCGCAGACCGCGACGAAGACGACGACGGCTGTTGAAACGGAGAGCGCAGAACAGGTCGTCTTGAAGTTGACCAACGAATGGCTCGACGCCGAAGGACGCCACGACCGCACCGCGCTCGAACGCATCATCGCCGACGATTTTCTCGGGACTGCTCCGATGGGCAACACCGTCGGCAAACGAGATGTCATCCCGAGCGGAACGGGGCGCGCGGGCGGGCTTTCGATGACCGCGCAAGACATCAAAGTGCGTCCCTTCGGCGATACGGCCATCGTCACGGGGCGCGGCATCGGCAAGGGACAGGACGGCGTCGAGGTGCGCTTCACGGTCGTCTTCGTCAAACGACAGAATCAATGGCAGATGGTCGCGGGCCATATCTCCCCCATGCCCCGCGAAGAATAGACGCGCGACAACGAACACGCCCGACAACGAACACGCCCGACAACTCTTTCGCCCCATGTGAACCGGAGACGAAAAAGGCTTTGACGCTTGAATAGCGTCAAAGCCTCTCCCGACGTTCGCTCATCTTCTGTTATCTCTACTGACAACGCGGCGCGCGACACGGTGGTCAATCTTAATCGCCGGACGTTCATTTGCTGGCTGATTCAATGTTCGCGCCGGACGCCTTCGGGGAGCGTGCCCTGATAAATCTCCGCGCCGGTCGAGACGAACTCGGCGGCCTTCTCCTGCATCCCTTCGCGTAACGCCGCTTCTTCATCCAACTGTTTCTGCGCGGCGTATTCGCGCACGTCCTGCGTGATTTTCATCGAGCAAAAATGCGGGCCGCACATCGAACAGAAGTGCGCGAGCTTCGCGCCCTCCTGCGGCAGCGTCTCGTCGTGATACTCGCGCGCGACTTCGGGGTCGAGCGCGAGGTTGAACTGGTCTTCCCAGCGAAACTCGAAACGCGCTTTCGAGAGCGCGTTGTCCCTGACTTGCGCGCCCGGATGACCCTTCGCCAAATCCGCCGCGTGCGCCGCGATCTTATACGCGATGACGCCTTCTTTAACGTCCTTCTTGTCGGGCAGCCCGAGATGCTCTTTCGGCGTGACGTAGCAGAGCATGGCCGTGCCGAACCAGCCGATCATCGCCGCGCCGATGGCCGAAGTGATGTGGTCGTAACCGGGCGCGATGTCGGTCGTGAGCGGCCCGAGCGTGTAGAAGGGAGCCTCCCGGCAAACTTCGAGTTGCTTGTCCATGTTCTCCTTGATGAGATGCATCGGCACATGGCCCGGCCCCTCGATCATCACCTGACAATCCAACTCCCATGCAATCTTCGTCAGTTCGCCGAGCGTCTCCAAGTCGGCAAACTGCGCGGCGTCGTTGGCGTCGGCGATGGAGCCGGGGCGCAGGCCGTCGCCGAGCGAGAACGACACGTCGTAGGCGCGCATGATGTCGCAGATGTCGCGGAAGCGCGTGTAGAGAAAACTCTCCTCGTGATGCGCGAGACACCACTTTGCCATGATCGAGCCGCCGCGCGAGACGATGCCGGTCGTGCGTCTCGCGGTGAGCGGAATGTAGGGCAGGCGCACGCCCGCGTGAATCGTGAAGTAGTCAACGCCCTGCTCGGCCTGCTCGACGAGCGTGTCGCGGTAAACTTCCCACGTCAACTCCTCCGCTTTGCCTCCGACTTTTTCTAACGCCTGATAAATCGGGACGGTTCCGATGGGCACGGGCGAGTTGCGGAGAATCCATTCGCGCGTCGCGTGGATGTTCTTGCCGGTGGACAAATCCATCACCGTGTCCGCGCCCCACTTGGTTGACCAGCGCATCTTCTCCACCTCCTCTTCAATCGAAGAGGCGACCGCCGAGTTGCCGATGTTGGCGTTGATTTTGACGAGGAAGTTGCGCCCGATAATCATCGGCTCAGCTTCGGGATGATTGACGTTGGCGGGGATGATGGCGCGACCGCGCGCCACTTCGTCGCGGACGAACTCCGGCGTCACGTATGTGGGAATCGCCGCGCCGAAACTCTCGCCCCGGTGTTGATGCGCGAGCGAATCGCGCGCCTCGTCCGGCAGGAGCGCGGACGCGCGTCCCATGTTTTCGCGCAGCGCGATAAACTCCATCTCGGGCGTGATGATTCCACGCTTCGCGTAGTGCATCTGCGTGACGCACGCGCCCGCACGCGCGCGCAAGGGGGCGCGGCGCAGGCCGGGAAACGGTTCGAGCCGTCCCTTCTGCTTCG
>DATLMV010000109.1:0-8123 GCA_035537095.1 Pyrinomonadaceae bacterium | reverse complement strand
TTCCCGACAAGCCGCCGCCGCGCCGTTTGAGTTAAGAGAAACCGCCCGAGAGTTTAAAAGCTCACGTCAAGACGCTTTCAAGCGTCCTGACGTGAGCTTTTAAACTCTCGCGCGGTTTCTCTTAACTCAAACGACGCGGCGGCGGCTTGTCGGGAATCAGGTCGCCCGTGAAAATCTCGACGAGAGCCTTGACCGTGCCGACGACCGGCGTGATGTCGAGGCCGACGTGCAGCGCGCCGTTCTTCAAGCCCTTCTTTTTAACTTCGTGCGCCGCCAGCCCGACCGCCACCGCCGTGCCGATCACCGGAATCGGTTTGATCAGTCGCTTCGCCAGCTTCCAACCGCCCGCGCGCGCCACCCTTCGTTTGAAACTCGCAGCCATATTTTTCGAGCCGTCTCCCTTCAACTCAAACCGAGTTCGGCGCGCAACCTTCGCTCGTCGTAAGGCGACAGGTTGAAGGCCCGCCCGTCCACCTCGAAGGTCGGAACTTTGCGCTTGCCCTCGTTGATTTGCATCACGTACTCGGCTGCGCCCTCATGCTGTTCGATGTCAATCTCCTCGTAAGCGATGCCGCGCTCGCGCAGGAAACGTTTGGCGCGTCGGCAATCCCCACACCACTCGGTCGTGTACATCTTAATCTCTGCCATCCCTCACGCTCGTCCTTTTGGAAAATTTGTCTGCGCCCATTCTATCCGACCGCCGCGCCGACCGACAACCGGAGAACCGACGCCGGATGACGGACACAGACGAAAGCTCCTGTCTCTATCCGCCATGCGGAGACAAGAGCTTTGTTCTTAACCGACATCCGGCATCCGACGCCCGCCGTCCGTTCTACTGTTTTTCCAATTCCGTGCGGGCGCGTTGGAGGAAGGTCTGCATCATCTGCGTGACGCCCTTTTGCATCTCGGCGCTCAAGCGCGTTGCGCCGACGAAGCTGGCGAGGACGTGCAGTTCGCGCGCGTTCTGCCTGCGGAGTTCGACGCGTTCGGCGATGCGGATGAGGGTCGCCGCGCCGCGCTCTTGAAAGGCGATGCTGTAGCGCAGGAAGTTTTTGCGCTCGGCGGCGGCGGGCGACCACTCGATGCGTTCGGGCCCGTTCTCCGTCTGCTCGACGGCGAAGACGTGCTTGACCGAACCGATCACGGGGATGTCCGCGCGAATCAACCAGCGCACCACGCCTCCCGCCTCGCTCGTGATCTTCTCGACGCCCGGCATCATCTTCACGAAGTTGCCGAGGTCTGTGAAAAACTCGCGCACCCGCTCGATGCTCGTTTTGACTTCCAGTTGTTCGTCGTAAGCGGCCTTGATCTGAAACACGGCAAACCTCGGTGAAGAGTAAATCGTGAATCGTCAATCGTGAATAGAAAGAACACGTTTTATCTATTTACGATTCACGATTTACGATTTACTAAAAAGTTGGTTGAAACAGAAATGAGTTAAAGAACAGACGCGTGGTGCTGCGCCAGAAGGCACGGAAGTTGGGGTCTTCGGCGTAGAGCACGACGTGGCCTCTGCCGGTCGGTTCTTCGATGACGTAGGACGTGCCGCGCAGCAACCGCTCGGTGGTCGGCCAGATGAAACCGGCGATGCGGAGCGGGCGTTTCTCGTCCGCGTTGAAGATGACGGCGTTCGTGCCCTCTTTCGACGGGCGGAAGAAGTATCCGGAATCAACGAGGACGGGCAGCGTCGCGTCTTCGTAGCCGTATGTGAGCGGCGTCGTGCGGTCGAGCGTGGCGCGGAAGATTGCGCCGGGCACGGCTTCCGGCACGCGTCCCGGTCGCGCCGAAGGCGAAGCGATGGGCGGCAAGTCCGGCGGCGCGCCCTCCATCTTCTCTGTCTGGTCGCTGTCTGCACGCACCTGCGGGTCGGGCGTCGTGCCCTGCCGCGCGCTCTGACTGGCGCGCGCGTTCTGCGTCGCCGCATCGGTCGTCGCGGGTGAAGGCGAGGGCGAAGGTTGCGCTTCGGGTTCGGGTTTCGCGCCCTGCTCGTCTTCGTCGCTGCCGACGAGACGCGCCGAAGTCAGGTTGACATCCTTGAGCGCCGCGAAGACCGCCGCGCCCTTGATGGCGACGAGCGTCCCGCCGCGCTCGACCCAACCGCGCAACGCATCTACCCCGCCCTTGCCGAGCATCGAGAGATACTGCGCGGGCGAGCCGTCGGGCATGATGATGACGTTGTAGCGGTCGAGCGGCGCACGCCGGAGCGCGCTGATGGTCATCGGCGTGAAGTCAACGCCGTAACGGTCGAAGAGCCACCACATCGCGCCGTAACTCGTCGGC
Organism: Pyrinomonadaceae bacterium; assembly: GCA_035537095.1. Classification (GTDB taxonomy): domain Bacteria; phylum Acidobacteriota; class Blastocatellia; order Pyrinomonadales; family Pyrinomonadaceae; genus DASWNP01. Next base: position 5,843 of record DATLMV010000109.1, on the reverse strand, counting down.
GAGACAGGCTCGTCGGCGACGACGATGATGCGCGGTCGCTTCAAAGAGACGACCGTCTCGGAGCCGACGCCCGTCTCGCCCCGCTCGGTGAATCCCGTGTTGACGGCGACCACTTCGACGCCCGCTTCCTGCGCGATGCGCGCGATGCGTTCGTGCAACGCTTCGGGGTTGCGCGAGACGCGCACGACGATTGTCCCGCGCGGCCAATCGCGCCCGCCCGCGTTCATGGGCTTCGTCGTCACGGCGAGTTTGAAATCTTCGCGCAGCAGGCGATAGGCGAGCGAGGCCGCGCCGTTGCGCTCGTATGAGATGATGTAGGCGACGCTTGCGCGCCCCGTCGTGCCGCCCGCGACCGCCTGCATCTGCAAGCCCCTGCCGCCGATGGCGTCGTTCGTCGCCAGCCCGTCGCTGCCGCGCGCCTGCGCGCCGCTCAGGGTTTGCAGCCGCAGGGGGGTCGTCGCCGCCGCGCCCGCGTCCTCCGTCCAGAAAGTCTCGACGCCGAACGTCAGAGGCAGCGACCACGACGTGACATCATAAAAACCGTATTCCTCGCGCGCCCCGCTCCGGTTGCGACGCTCGTTACGCGCAAACCTCGCCAACTGCTCGCGCATGAAGGCCGCGTCCTGCGGCGTGTCCGGCTCCAACAGCGCCTTCGCCAGACGCTTCTGCGGCTGCGCCAACTCGACGACGTATGCGCCCGCCGGAAAATCCCTCGTGACGGCTGGCGAGTTCGCCGACAAATAGTCGTGCGCGCGTGCGGAACGAAATCCCGCGCTCGCCACGCCGACCTCGACGCCTGCGCGCAAGAGATTCTCGACCAACTCCGCCGCGCGTCCCGGATCACGCCCCGGCAGAATCACGAAGCGACGCATCCGCTCGCTCTGTCCTTCGGCGAGCGCGCCGGTCTTGAACTTGTAGAAGTCCGAGAGCCGCGCCGTCGAGTTGCGCGCCGCCGTCTCTAAGGTAGTCAGCGAGGCGATGAAGTGCTTGGCGATGGAGGAGCGCATCGTCACGATGGTCTCGTCGTCGCGCTTCCATTGCAGTCCCTTCGTGCCGCCGCCGTCGGTCTCGTAGGTCATGCCGGTCGCGCCGTTCAACGCAGGCCAAGAGTCCCAGTAGCCGGGGTAGAAAAGGTCGAAGACATCGCGGACGTAAAAATCCCATTGGCGCGCGTCGAACTGCGCGGCGTTGGCGCGTCCGAACTCGGTCAGCCAGCGCGCGGTCTGTTCGGGCGGGAGGTTCGGGTTGATCGGCAGCGCGGCGGGCGGGAAGAAGAACTGCGAAGTCTGCCCGTGATGATCAACGAAGACCTGCGGATTCCATTCGAGAAACGCGCGCTGCACGTTGCGCGTCTCGACCTGCGACGTGGCGATGTTGTCGCGGTTCAAATCGAAACGGTAACGATTGACGCGCCCGTAGACCGACCACGGCTCGTCGTGCTCCGAGGCCGCAGGCTCGGGATTTCCCATCCCGAAAGAGTTGTACCACGTGACGAAACGCTCGTGGCCGTCGGGGTTGGCGCAGACGTTGACGAGAGCGACCGTGTTCTTCAGGATATTCTGCGTCGCCGCCTCGTCCGACGCCGCGAGTTGATAGACGACCTGCATCATCGCTTCAAACGACGCCGACTCGTTGCCGTGAATCGTGTAGTTGAGCCAGACGATTGCGGGCGTTGAATTGATGATGCGCTGCGCTTCGTCGGGCGCGAGGCCGCGCGGGTCGGCGAGGCGCGCGACGTTCGCTTTGATCTCCGCGAGCCGCGCCAGATTCTCCGGCGAGCTAATCACGAGGAGATGCATCATGCGATGCTCGTTCGTCTCGCCGATGTCCGTGACGCGCACGCGCTCCGGCGCGGCCTGCGCGATTTTCTCTATCACGCGCTCCATCGTCGCGTAGTTGGTATGAAAATCCCCGACATCGAAATGCGTCACCGTCTGCGGGCGCGGCACGCTCTCACGATACGGCCCGCGCGCGTAGAAATCGAAGCGCGTCTCGGCGGTTTGAGCATGGATGAAGGGAACCAAAACCAGAAGAAAGACCGGCAGCAGCAACGAGCGCGAGATGGAAGTCATGTGTGCGGGCAAGCTTTCTGTTTCTCGGAGAGTGTGCTAACTAAAGACCGACGCGATATTACATCGCCCGCGCTCCGATTCTCAAATCAAGACGCGAGACGCATCCGTCCAAAATGTAGAGATACCCATCACGCTATGACCACTCCAACTCAAGACCCCTGCCCCCGCTGCCACACCGAACGCCTCCGCTCCTGGCACGAACTCGACGACCAACAACGCCAACTCGTCCAACGCCTCCCCGCCTCCGCCGACTACCCCCACGAAGAACGCACCGCCCGCCATCGCTGGTGCACACGTTGCTGGCATGAAGAAATTGGGCTGTCTTCTGAAATTTCTTAAAAACACGCCCAACTATCCGTGTCGCAAATACCCCTTGAATTTTACGTAAAAATTGCGTATAAAATACTTGTTATTAGCGTGACCCCCTCAAGTCTTCTCGCCGCTAAAGCAAGGAACCGAACATTGGGCAACCGGGTTCACATTTGCTCTCTCTTGAAAGGATATCTGCATATGTCAGCTAACAAGGCGATACTCGGTGAGGAGAGCCGGGTAGCCAAAACTAAAACGCGGGATGGCCCCAAAACGGCTGTGAAGCCAGAAAAGGAGAAGGTTCGTCTTAGTCTCGACATCTCTCCTGAACTGAATGCCCTTCTTGAGCAGCTTGCCGTCGCCATCGGTGGAACCAAGAGTGAGGTTCTGCGCAAAGCTATCGCTTTGATGGAGGTGATGGTGGAGGCCAAGCGGCAGGGGAAGAAGTTTGGGATAGCGGAGAAAGACCAACCGCTCGCAACTGAGATCATCGGGATTTGAGCGAACCGCGCTCGCCGATGGACAACAAAATTGACCTGAATGAGATAGCGAATCGTCCCGACCACCATCTCACTCTTGCGCCGCGCGAAGACGTTGCGGAGCGGGATTCACGTCTGCGACGTGAAGAGTTGGACGCGGCGCATCAGCGTCGTAAAGAACTTGCGCTTCACGTCGTCGCCTTTGTCGTCATCGGCGCGGCGCTTAGTCTTTGCGTCTGGGTCATCATCAGAAACGCCTCACCGCCTGATGACAAAAAGTGGGCACAACTACTGCTCACGGCTATCGTGACCGGCCTCGTCGGTTACGTGACCGGCAGGTCAACAAAGTAAGCACGCTCGCACAAGTCTTAGTCTGTTATTCACGTCGTCACACGTTCGTAGGCGGCGTGGATGGCTTGCATGTGGGTGGCGAGGTGTTGGGTGAGGGCTTGGGATGAATCGTATCCGGCGCGGCGGGCGAGGTCGCGGAGGGCGGGGTGGCCTTCGGCGGGGAGGCGTGTGGAGCGTCCGGCGATGATGCGTAGGAAGTGGTCGAGGGTACGCAGGAGCGTGTAGCCTTCGTGGAGCGCGCGGAAATCTCCGGGGGCGAGTGAACCGGCGGCGTAGAGACGCGCGAGCGTGGCGCGTGTGGAGCGGTCGGGTTCGTCGTCGGGGATGTGGTCGCGGAGTTGGAGGTAGCGGACGGCGAAATATACGTCGAGCATGCCGCCCGTGCCGAACTTGATGTCGGTCGCGTGTGTGCCGCGTCGCGTGTGTTCGCGTTCGAGGCGTTCGCGCATGCGTCGCGTCTCAATACGCAGGGTCTCCGCTCCGGCGAGTTGCGCGGCTTCGTGGATGGCGCGTCGCGCCTCGCGCTCAATCGTCCTGCCGAACTCCATGTCGCCCGCGACGGCGCGCAGTTTGACGTAGGCGAGCCACTCCCAGACGCTCGCGCGCTCGCGCAGGTATTGCACGAAGGCGCGCGAGGCCGAGGTGGTCGCGCCGTTCTTGCCGTCGGGGCGCAGGCGCGTGTCAACACGATAGAGATAGCCGTCGCGCGTCATGCTCGACAGCGACGCCGAGAGGATTTCCGCGAGACGACCGTATGCCTCTTCGCGCGTCTGCCCCGCGAGCGGCGACGGCACGGCTTCGTCGTAGATGAGCACGATGTCCAAATCCGAACCGTAGTCCGTGCCCGCGCTGCCGAGCCTGCCCAAGCCGAGCACGCCGAGACGCGGCCCGTTGGCGAGGCGACCGTAGCGTCGCGCGAGTTCGCGCCGCGCGATGAGATAACCGGCGTTGATGCTCGCCGCCGCGAGGTTCGTTTGCAGGCGATTCGACTCCGCCGCGCTGATCTCGCCCCGCACGTCGCACGCGCCGAGTTCGACCAGCATGTGCGCCCATGCGCAACGCAGCGCCGAGAGTTCGCCGCCGAAAGTCCTCTCTTTATCAATCGCCGCCCGCAACAGCGCACGATAATCTCGCTCGCCTGCGACCGCCGCGCAAGGCTCCGTCAGCGTCCGCAAGAGCGAGGGGTTGCTCGCCAGCATCTCGCCGAAAAATTCCGACGCGCCGCAGATAGAGACGAGCGCGCTCAAGCATTCCGTATTCAAACTCGAAGACTCGTCGGATTTATCGAGCGACGCGGCGACGCGCGCCGTGAGCGTCAGCGCACGACGCGCGTTGAGCGACGCTTCCGCGCGCTCACGCAGGAAGCGCGCGAGCCTTTCAACGTCGCGCGTCTCGCCGCGTGCGGATTCCGCCAAGCGCGGCGCGAGCAGCGCGGCGGCGGCGTTGGCTGCCGCCGTCTCCGCGTCGGCGGGCGGCTCGCGGACGACGACGACGCGCGCGTGGGCTGTCAGCGCATCTCTCTTCGTCTCGACAGACAGACTCGCGTCGTCGCTTCTCTCAGATTCAAACGCGCCAGCGGTTATCTTCGCTTCAAATGCTCCGGCGGTTCTCCCCGTATCAACCGCACCGGCGTTTATCTTCAATTCAGTTGCGTCGGCGTTTCTCTGCGCTCCAACCGCGCCCGCACGGGTCTGCGCGTCAGATTGCGGCGCGCTCTCATCGTCGCCCGCGTCTCCGGCGGAGCCGAAGACGCGTTCATAGACGGCGCGCACGCTCGACGTGTGTTTTGCTAGTTCGCGGTCGAAGACTTGGAGCGCGTCCGTGTGCTTGAAATGCATCCGGCGGGCGACGAGCGCGCGGCGCGTCGCATCGTCGGGGACGACGTGAGTTTGCAGGCCGTGTTCCATCTGCACGCGATGTTCGAGCGTGCGCAGGAAAGTGTATGCGTCGGAGAGCGCGCTGCGTTCGCGTTCGCTGATGAAGCCCCGGTCGTGCAGCCGACCGAGACTGATGAGCGTGTGCGGCGCGCGCAGCCACTCGTCGTCGCCGCCGTAGGCGACCTGTAGAGCCTGCGCGATGAACTCGATTTCGCGGATGCCGCCGCGACCGAGTTTGACGTTGAAGCCGCCCGTGTCGTGCGTGTGAAACCTGTCTATCTTCTGCTTGGCGAGCCGCACGTACTCAAGCGCACGCTCGACCGTCTCGCCCTTTCGATAGACGCGCGCACGCACCGCTTCGGCGAAGCGCGCGTAGAGCGCAGCCGCACCGGCAGACGCGCGCGCGCGAATCAACGTCTGCAACTCCCAAGCCTGCGCGGACTCACGGTAATAACGCGCTGCTTCCTGAAGCGAACAGGCGAGCGCGCCGTCGCGCCCGTGCGGTCGCAGCCGCAGGTCAACGCGGTAGGCCGCGCCCTCGCCCGTCGGCTGTCCTGCGAGACGCGCCACGCGTTCGGCGAGTTTGCCGAAGTATTCGCGGTTGGTGATGGAGCCGCGCGCGCCCGCGCCGGAGGTCGTGCCGTCGGCTGAATAGAGAAAGAGGAGGTCAATGTCGGAGGCGTAGTTGAGTTCGCGCGAGCCGAGTTTGCCGAGCGCGACGACGCAAAAACTGGCGGCGGCGATGCGCCCGCGCG
>DATLMV010000108.1:0-8313 GCA_035537095.1 Pyrinomonadaceae bacterium | reverse complement strand
GTTTGCGTGGATAGACCACACCGGCGGCGGCTACGACGTGACGAAGCCGCTCACGCCCGAGAACTTCGCGGCGACGCGCATCTCCTTCGGCCCCGAATCGCCGAGCATCAACCCGCGCGGCGCGCTGGCCGCGCTCGCATGGTCGCCGCCGACGGGACAACCCGGCGATGACGACATGATCGTCGTCGCGGACGTTTACGGCAACGGTCGCGCCTCGCTCGCGGCGGTCGTCGAACCGCCCCGCAACCCGCACATGCTCGACGAACTCGAAGACGCCCTGCGCAAAAACGCAGCCTTCGTCCCCGCGACCCTCGACCGTCGCCCGCAGACCCTCCGCGTCGTCTTCGTCCTACAGAAGATGAACATCCAAGACGAGAGCTACTGAAGTTAGTAAATCGTGAATCGTAAATCGTGAATAGATAACTGCATTAAGCACGCTATCTATTCACGATTTACGATTTACTATTCACTACTTGATAAGTGGATAGAGTTTGTCGGCGAGTTGGGGGTTGATGGCTTTGAGTTTGTTGTGCTGCTCTTTGGCCCGCTTTTTGTCGCCGCTCTTGCGGTAGGCGACGGCGAGATTGAAGTATGCGCCGGAGTAGTCGGGCTTGAGGCGGATGGCCTCCTCGTGGCTGCGGATGGCCTCTTTCCAACGCCCGCGATTGCCGTAGGCGAAGCCGAGATTATTGTGTGCTTCGGCCCAGTTGGCCTTGAGCGTCAGGGCTTCGTTGAATGAAGCGACCGCCTCTTCAAACTTTCCGAGACGACTCTGCGCGATGCCGATGTTGAAGTGAGCGGCGGGACTGTCGGGCTTGAGACGGATGGCGCGGCTGAGAGCTTCAATCGAATCGGCGAAGCGGTTGGTGTTGTTGTAGGCCCAAGCGAGATTGATGTATGCGTCAACGTAGTCGGGCTTCAAGCGCACGGCTTCCTTAAACTCCGCAATCGCCTCCGTCCAACGCTGCGTCCTGCCCAGAACATAACCCAAGTCATGTCGCAACTCTGCGGACGCAGGCTTCAGTTGCACGGCCTTGCGATAGGCGTCGGCGGCCTGCGGGAAACGGTTCAACTGGCGATTGGCGTCGCCGAGATTCGAGAGGGCTTCCGCATCTTTGGGGTTGAGGGTGGCGGCCTTCTGATACTCGTCGGCGGCTTCGGCGAAGCGGTTGGCCTTGTAGAAAGCGTCGGCCAGATTGTAGTGAGCCTCCGTGTAGTTCGGTTTGAGAAGCGCGGCATGTTTGTATGATTCGAGTGCTTCGGCAGACGCGCCCGCGTTGGCCTGTGCGTTGCCGAGGGCGAAACGCAACTCAGCATCGTCCGGCTTGAGACGCGCGGCCTGCGTGTAGGCGGCGACCGCTTCGGGGTAACGCTTCAACCTGTCGTACGATGCGCCGAGCAGGTTGTGCGTGTCGGCGTCCTTCGCGTCGAGCGCGACCGATTGCTTTAAGGCGTCGGCGGCCTGCGCGAACTGTCCCGCGCCGAAATAGGCGAAGCCGAGATTATATTGAGCTTCGGCGTAATCCGGCTTGAGGCGCACCGCCTGCTTGAGTGCCTCGACGGCTTCCGCGAAACGTCCGGCGCTGTTGGCCTCCTCGCCTCTGGCGTTGTACGTCTCGGCGTTGACGGCTTTTGCCGCGCCCGTCGTCGCCGTCGTGCCGGAACCGCCGCGCCCCCCGCCGGTCGTGGACTTCCCTTTACCGCCGGAGGCTTGCTGCGACGAAGTGGCGCGCTTCTGTCGCGGCACGAAGCGTCGCATCTCGCCCGACTTCTCGCGTCGCTGGTTGAAGCGCGTGCTCATTGGAGGTTCTACGAAGACGCCCGCGTTGCTGGCGATGTCGCCCTGCGCCCAAACGCCGCCGCCCGCCGACACGACGAGCACGAGCGACAACCCGACGACCAAAGAGACGCGCCTGCTTGAACTCATCTTAAACATAAGACCTTCACTCCTCTTTCCCGCCCGCAGTATCTCAAAAAACATGCACCGAAATAAAGCTCATCTGTTCTAGTTCGACGCGTCGGCGTCGGCTCGTGCGGGAGACCTTCGCGGACAGGGCGGCATGAGCATCCTTTGCCTTCGTCGCCGTTTGGCACTTCCGCCTGTTTTATTATACTGTCCGGCGGAGGCGAAAACTCCGACGACCAGTTTAAGGGAAGCGAACTTCGATTCAAGTATGCCTGACGTAAAGTGTATCGGCGTGTTGACGGGCGGGGGCGACGCGCCCGGTCTCAATCCGGCCATCAAGGGTCTGGTCTATCGCGCCGCCGAGCACGGCATCTCGGTCGTCGGTCTCTACGACGGCTGGCGCAGCCTCCTCGACCCGCTCCCCGAAGTGTTGCCGCTCGACCGCGCGCGCGTGCGGCGTTGGGACAGGGACGGCGGGACGAATCTCGGCTCGTCGCGCACGAACCCTTTCAAGTCCGTGAGCGCGTCGGGCGAGCGCGTTGACCGTTCCGCCGAGGCTATCGAAAACATCTCGCGTCTCAAGCTCGACGCCATCGTCGCCTGCGGCGGCGAGGATACGCTCGGCGTCGCAGCGCGTCTCTCGGAGCAGGGCGTGGCGGTCGTCGGCGTGCCGAAGACGATTGACAAAGATTTGGCGGGCACGGACTACACGCTCGGTTTCGACACGGCATTGCGCAACGTGACGGAGATTATCGAACGCTCGCGCACGCCCGCAGGCTCTCACGGATGGGTGCAGGTCGTCGAAGTGATGGGACGCCATGCCGGGCATCTCGCGCTCTGGTCGGGCGTCGCCGGTCAGGCCGACCTCATCCTGATTCCCGAACATCCCTTCCGTTACGAGAAAGTCTATGAACACTTGCGCGAGCGTCTCGGCGACCCGGCGGCCTCCATTATCACGCGCGACCCCGCGCGACCGCGCTATTCCGTCATCGTCGTCGCCGAAGGCGCACACGCCGAAGACGGCGAACTCGTCACGATGGACGACCGCCACGACGCCTTCGGACACGCGCGTCTGGGCGGCATCAGCGAAGTCCTTGCGCGGCGCATCATGAGCGAGACGCCCTACGATGCGCGCTCCGTCATGCTCGGCCACCCGCAGCGCGGCGGCCCGCCCTCGCCCACCGACCGCATTATGGGCATGATGTTCGGCGCACGCGCCGCCGACGCCCTCGCGCGCGCCGATTTCGGCAAGATGATTTCGGCGCGCGGCGTCGCTCCCGCGTGTGAACTGTCGCTCGTCGAGATTTCGTCCGTGCTCGGCCACATCAACACCGTTGATGTCGAACGCTATTACGACACGGAGCGTTACCACCTGCGCGGCATCGGGATGTAGCGGCCTCGTTTGAAGCACATCGCGCGCCGGTCGCGTCATCGCGCTAAGTCTCTGAGACAACCTTCAGGCGGTCTGGCGTCCGTAGATGCCGCTCGGTCGCACGCGGTAGACGACGGTGTTGCTCAGACGCTTCCACGCGCCGATCTCGGTCTTGTTGATGGCGGGCGTGAGCGACGGGTTGCGCTCCGTGATGATTTGCATGGCCTGTTCGCGCTCGTCGTCCTACGTCACGCGCTCGGCGCGTCCCAAAACCATCACGCTCTTCCAATGCCGCGCGTCCGTCACCTCCTCGACCTGAAAACAGACCTCGTGATTGGCCGAGATAAACTCGGTCTTCGTCCCCTCGGTGGTGAAGAAATAGAGGTTCTCGGAATCGTATGCGAAGTTCATCGGCACGACGTACGGGTGATTGTCGCGCGTGCAGCCGAGATGCCCGTATTCGGCCCGCGAGAGCAGCGCCACCATCTCATCCCGCGACATTTCTTTGACTTCCAACATCGAATCTTCCCGCCTTTCATCAAACCTTTGAAGATAACCGCCACTCTATCGAAAACATCTCCGCTCAATGATACACCAAGTATCAAACTGCCCGCGCGTGCGGGCGATAAAATCGCCGGAGGCGCGCGCCGAATGTGCCTCGCAAGCGGTCTCGCTTGACGCATCTTCGCGCGGCATGTTAGGTTTCGTGCTTCGTTAAAAGCTCAAATTTATGATCTGTTTTCAACCTTCCGTCGAGTGCAGGAGAAACGTGTGAGCGCGCCCTCTCTGAAGCAAACGCCGCTGAATGCCGCGCATCGCCGCATGGGTGGCCGGATGGTGGATTTTGGCGGGTGGGACATGCCCGTGCAATATCCGCTCGGAACCGTCGAGGAGCACAACGCGACGCGCACGCGCGCGGGCCTCTTCGATGTCTCGCACATGGGCGAGATCGAGGTGCGCGGGCCGGACGCCGTCCCCTTCGTCAATCGTCTCTGCTCAAACGACGTGACCAAACTCGTGGACGGTCAGGCGCACTACTCCGCGCTGACGACGCCGCGCGGGACGGTCGTTGACGACCTGCTCGTCTATCGCTTCGGGCCGGAGCATCTCCTGCTCGTCGTCAACGCCTCGACGACCGAGAAGGACTGGGACTGGATACAGGAGCATCGCGCAAATGATTCGGTCGAGTTGGTCAACCGCAGCGCGGACTTCTGCCAGATTGCCCTGCAAGGCTCCGACGCCCTCCGCATCCTGCAAACGCTGACGCCCCTGCCGCTCGACGAAATCAAGTATTACCATTTCCGCGAGGGCCAAGTTGACGGGCTGCCCGCCATCATCTCGCGCACCGGCTACACGGGCGAGGACGGTTTTGAAGTCTATGCCGATTCCGCCGAGGCCGAGCGCATCTGGAACCGGATACTGGAAGCGGGCGGATACGGCGATGCTGGCGGCGCAGGCGTCGTGCCGTGCGGTCTGGCGGCGCGCAACACGCTCCGGCTCGAAGCCGCGATGGCGCTCTACGGCCACGAGATAACGGACGAGACCACCCTGCTCGAAGCCAACCTCGGCTGGATTTGCAAACTGAACAAGGGCGACTTCACCGGGCGCGACGCGCTCGTGCGGCAGAAGGAAGAGGGCATCCGGCGCAAGCTCGTCGGCTTTGAAGTCACGGAGCGCGGCATCGCGCGCGATGAACAGGACGTGCTCGTCGGCGGCGAACGCGTGGGCCGCGTCACGTCGGGCAGCCCCGCGCCGTTTCTCAAGCGGAACATCGGATTGGCTTACGTGCCCGCCGAACACGCGCGCGAAGGACAGGAGTTGCAGATTGACGTGCGCGGGCGGATGGTCGGCGCGCGCATCGTGCCGACGCCGTTTTATAAACGGAAAAAAGAGAGTGACAAGTGACGAGTGACAAGTGACAAGTCAGAAAGGCGTGATGAGTAGTAAGTGATAAGAGAGAAGCCGAATAAAGCTTCCCCTTCATCATTCTTTGACGCATCGCACATCACTTCTTTTCCTGCTCATCACTTGTCACTCGTCACTTGTCACTTCTTTAAGCACTTGTCACTTTTTCCAGAGGAGAACACATGGCAAACATTCCCGAAGATTTGCACTACAGCAAAGACCACGAGTGGATTCGCGTCGAGGGTGAGACGGGCACGATTGGTATCACCGACCACGCGCAGCACGCGCTCGGCGACGTGGTCTATGTCGAGTTGCCAAAGGTCGGCGACAGCTTCGCGGCGCACGAGGCGTTCGGCTCGGTCGAGTCGGTCAAGGCCGTCTCGGAACTCTTCTCGCCCGTCTCCGGCGAAGTCGTCGAGATCAACGAGACGCTGCAAGACGACCCCGAGAAGGTCAACACAGACCCGTACAACAGCGCGTGGATGATTCGCCTGCGACTCAAAGAAGCGGGCGAGATTGACAGCCTGCTGAACGCCGCCGAGTACGAGGACTATCTCACGGAAACGGGGTCTTAAAAGTTTGCGTTACATTCCCAACTCGCCCGAAGAACGTCAGGAGATGTTGCAGTCCGTCGGACTCGGTTCGATGGACGAACTCTTCGATTCGATTCCGGCGGACATCCTGCTTCGCCAACCCTTGAACACGCCCGCGCCCCTCTCGGAAATCGAACTGCTCGCGCGCTTCGAGGCTCTCGCCGCGCGCAACCCTGCGGCGCAGCGTCCGAGTTTTTTAGGCGCGGGAGCCTACGCGCACTACGCGCCAACCATCGTTGACCACCTGCTTTCTCGCTCCGAATTTTTCACGGCCTACACGCCCTATCAGCCGGAGATTTCGCAGGGCACGCTGCAAGCCATCTTCGAGTTTCAGACGCTCGTCTGCCAACTGACAGGGATGGAAGTGGCGAACGCTTCGATGTACGACGGCTCGACCTCCGTCGCCGAAGCCGTGTTGATGGCCGAACGCGTCACGCGCCGCAAGCGCGTCGTCGTCTCCGCCGCGCTCCATCCCGAATACTTGCACGTCACGGAAACCTACGTGAAGCACGCCGGAATCGAACTGCGCCGCGCCGACTTCGACACCGGGAGCGGGCGCACAATGCTCGCGGGCACGCTCGACGAAACAATCGCCGCCGTCGTCGTGCAGTCGCCGAACTTCTTCGGCTGCGTCGAAGACCTCCGCGCGCTCGCCGACGAAGTGCACAAAGCGGGCGCGCTCTTAGTCGTCGCCGTCACGGAGAGCATCTCTCTCGGGTTGCTCCGCTCGCCCGGCGCGTGCGGCGCAGACATCGTCGTCGCCGAAGGCCAGTCGTTCGGCGTCCCGCTCTCCTTCGGCGGGCCATATCTCGGACTCTTCGCCACGCTCGACAAGTATGCGCGGCAGTTGCCCGGTCGTCTCGTCGGCGTCGCCGCCGACAAGGAGGGCAGGCGCGGTTTCGTGCTCACGCTCGCCACGCGCGAACAGCACATCCGGCGCGAGAAGGCCACCTCCAACATCTGCACCAACGAAGGACTCATCGCGCTCGCCGCGACCATTTATCTAACGACGATGGGCAAGCAAGGCATTCAAGAAGCGGCCCTCCAATGCGCGCAGAAAGCGGCCTACGCCGCGCGACGCATCGCGGAACTCGGCGGCTTCACGCTCCCCTTCTCCGCGCCGCGCTTCAACGAATTTGTCGTCCGCGCGCCCGTCGCCGCCGACGAACTGCTGCGCCGTCTCGCCGACGAACACAACATCACCGGCGGCCTCGCGCTCTCGCGCTACTACGAAGGTCGGCCCAACGATTTTCTCGTCTGCGTCACGGAAGTCAACCGCCGCAGCGAAATTGACGCGCTCGTCGCCGCACTTAAAGAAGTCCAAAGTCTGAAAGTTGAAAGTCCAAAGTCCTAGAATATTCTCCGCCTCAACTTTGCGACTTTAGGTTTGCTTGATGCTTTGACTTTGGACTTTGGACTTGCGACTTTGGACTTACTAACCTGATGATGAAATCTCCGAAAGCCACGACCCACGTTACGCAGAACGAAGCCCTGATTTTTGAACGCTCGCAGACGGGCCGCAAAGGTTACATGCTGCCCGCGCTCGACGTTGACGAGACGCCGCTCGACGAACTCCTGCCCGCCGAACTGCGCCGCGACGACGACCTCGCGGGCGTGCCCGAACTGAGCGAAGTTGATGTCGTCCGCCACTTCACGCGCATCTCGACGTGGAACTATCACATTGACCTCGGCATGTACCCGCTCGGCTCCTGCACGATGAAGTACAACTCGCGCCTGAACGAGCGCGTCGCGTGCATCGCGGGATTCTCTAATCTTCATCCGCTCGCCCCCGAAGAGGACGCGCAGGGCGCGCTCGAAGTCATCTACGAGCTACAGGAACACCTCGCGGAGATAACGGGGCTGCCCGGCGTCTCTCTGCAACCGGCGGCGGGCGCGCACGGCGAGATGACCGGCGTGATGATCATCCGCGCCTTCCTCGACGCGCGCGACGGCGTCGGCGAAAGCGACCGCCCGCGCCGCCGGATCATGCTCATCCCCGATTCGGCGCACGGCACGAACCCCGCGTCCGCGCATCTCTCCGGCTACACCGTCAAGACCGTGCGCTCGACCGCCGAAGGGCTGACCGACCTCGAACACCTGCGCGAACTCTGCGCCGCGCGCGATGTCGCCGGACTGATGCTCACGAACCCGAACACCGTCGGCATCTTCGAGCGCAACATCCGTGAGATTTGCGACATCATCCACGAGGCGGGCGGCCTCGTCTATATGGACGGCGCGAACATGAACGCGCTCGTCGGCGTCGCCCGCCCCGGCGACATGGGCGTTGATGTCATCCATCTCAATCTGCACAAGACCTTCTCGACGCCGCACGGCGGCGGCGGCCCCGGCTCCGGCCCCTGCTGCTGCACGAAGGAACTCGCCGACTATCTGCCGATTCCGCGCGTCGTCCGCGCCGAAGACCGCTTCCGGCTCGACTACGAACAGCCGCGCTCCGTCGGTCGCGTCAAAGCCTTCTACGGCAACTTCGGGATGCACCTGCGCGCGCTCTCCTACATCCTGACGCACGGCAACACCGG
>DATLMV010000107.1:0-24001 GCA_035537095.1 Pyrinomonadaceae bacterium | reverse complement strand
TCAGACGCTCCGAAGGCGAATACTTGAAATCCACGATGGCGTTCTCGTCGCCGTCGAACATCTCCGCGTCGAAGAGCGAGCCCGCGCGGTGCAAGAGCGACGTGTAGCGCACGTCCGCTTCGCGTTCGACGCGCGCGCGATAGAAGCATGTGAAGAGAGCGGCGGAGGCCACGCCGTCGAAGCAATGGCCGTGATAGAGAAGACGAAGTTTCATAGGTGCATGTCAGCGTGCGAAACGGGCTCGCGCAAAACGAATCATCATAACAGCACTTCGCGAATATGCCCAAAAGGGAAACGACCGGGGGCGGGCCACAGGTCAGACGAAAGGGCTGCCGGACGCCGCGAAAAACGCGCTCTTGGTCTGCCACGCGTCGCCCGTTTTCCTGTATGCTTGGGTTAAATTCACAGTAGCGGCGGAGAAGAATCTATGTCGGATGAGCGGCGCGTGCGCGAGGCCAATGCGCGTTTCTACGAGGCGTTGAACGCGCTCGACGTGGACGCGATGGACGCGGTGTGGGCGGACGACGAGGGCGCGGTCTGCGTGCATCCGGGGCACGAAGCGATTATCGGCTATGAGCGCGTACGCGAGAGTTGGATGTTGATTTTCGCCTCGACGGGTTCGATGTCCGTGGGCGTCAGCGAAGAGTTTGTGACGGTCGCGGGCGACGTGGCGTGGGTGGCCTGTACCGAGGTGATTTCCTTGATGATTGACGACGAACTCGTCTCGGCCTCCGCACACGCCACCAACATCTTTCGCCGCTCAGGAGTCACCACCGACTGGCGGATGGTCGTCCATCACGCTTCGCCCGTCCCCACACGCATCATCAACGAAGAATGGCCCGACGTAATAAATTAGTAAGCTGAATATGCACTCAAGAAAACCTGCCGCTCTTGACGCTTGTGCCCTCGTTTCAAGGACAGCGCGACGGTCAATAATTTTTCTTGACTCGACATTCATCCTCCGGCTAGCCTACAACGGTTCACCGTTCCCCTTCTTCTTCTTCAAACCTCTGGAGGCTCACCATGAAACATATCCTCAGACGTGTTTTGAGAACTGCCCTATGCCTGCTCTCAGCGGCTTTGTTCACGGCGCTGATTTCTCCTTGGGCTTTCGGTCAAAGCGGTTTCTCGCGCAAAATCATCACCTTCAATTCTCCTTGCGATGTCCCGTTCGAGCATCCGACCACGTTGGCTCTGCGGCCCGACGGACGCCTCTTCGTCGGCCAGCAGAACGGCATGATTTTCATGTTGACGCTCGACGCACAATTGAACGTTGCATCCGTCAAATGCATCCCCACCATCTATGACCGCGACAAGGTGAATCACCGGCTCGTGACCGGCATGGCCTTCGGCTCTTACTTCTTCGCGGCGGGGAGCCCCTCATACATCGGGCCTGACCTCTATGTCTCGCACAGCGATGGCCGATTCTACGACGACAACATAGACATCCATTCCGGCACGGTGACGAAACTCGTCGGCTCCGATTATCTCACCGGCGTGGACATCGCCGCGAACCTGCCGCGCTCCAGAGCCGACCATGCGCCAAACGGGTTGGCCTTCGGCCCCGACGGCATGCTCTATCTCGCCATCGGCGGCAACACCAACGCCGGTCTGCCGAGCCAGTTCTTTCGCTGGCTCGACGAGATGCCCCTCGGGGCAGGTGTTTTAAAGATTGAACCGACGCCGGGCGGCGCTGTTTCGCTCTACGCGACCGGCCTGCGAAACCCTTACGACTTAGTCTGGCACAGCAACGGGAATCTGTATGTCAACGACAACGGCGCGAACGGCGGTTTGGGCAATAGGCCACTCCAAGGCTGCGGCGACGACGGCACAGACCCCGGCACGACACATGACGAACTCAACCGTATCTTGGCGGGTAGATACTACGGCCATCCGAATCCGAGTCGCGGCGAGTGTATCTTCAACGGCGGCCGGAACTTCGTCGCGCCCATGTATCAATACTCCGACCTCGGCTCATCCTCCGACGGCATCGCCGAATACACCGCGACGCTGATTCCCGGCTTTCACGGAAATCTCTTCACCACCAACTTCAGTGCCCCCGCGCCGCGTAAGATTATGCGTCTCGTGCTCTCGGCAGATGGCAAGCAGGTGACGAGCGCCCTACCGTTCGCCAGCGAGTACGATTATCTCAACCCGCTCGACGTGGTTATCAGCGATGACGGGACGACGCTCTTCATCGCGGAGTACGGCGGGAATCGAATCTCGGCACTGCGCTGGCAATCGCCGACGGCTGGAAGTTGATAAGCTGTCTTGAAATAAGGATAGCTGGCGGGAATCAGTAGCGGGTAACGGGCAGGTGAAAGGGGGAAGCAACTCGAATGCTGCTTCCCCCTTTGAATACTTTTCGACTGCCTACTGTTTCTTGACCGGCTTCTCTTCGCAGCTTTCGGCGGCGGCGGTCTCTTTGATGCCGAGACGCTGGCGGATGAACTGTTCGACATCCTTTTCGATAAGCTCGCCGCCGACGACGAAGGCTTTCTCGGTGAGCACGTCGCCGGTTTTGTTGAGCGCGGCGGGGTCGAGAAAGATGTTGAAGGGCGAGCCCCAACGTCGCGCGTCGCCGCAGGCTTGACGGTAGCCGTAGTGCGCCGTCTGTTCGCGCGCCTCCCGCGCCTCGGATTCGACGACGACCGTGTAGGGCGCGCCCGCCTCGCCGAAGAAGGCGCGCGAGGCTTCGGCGGGTGCGTACTCGTTGACCGCGATGACGTCGAAGCCCTTGGATTTGTACTTGTCGAGCAGCCGCGCGACGACCGGCGCTTCCATCCGCCAGTTGCCGCACCACGGCGCGTAGTAAACCACCATCACGAGCTTCTTGCCCTTCGCCCACTCGCGCAGGTTGACGGGCCTGCCGTCCTTCAGACTCTTGAGCGTCCAGTCCTTGTAGTTAACCGTCTTCTCCAAAATCGGCGCGTACTCGTGGCCGTCCTGCGCGCGGGCAGGCGCGACAGAAGCGGCGACGAAGGCCAGCATGAATACGACGGCAAGCGTGAATTTCTTTAACATCTCAGAACTCCATAACTGTCAGTCGGGCGAGGTTGATTAACAAAACGCGTTCATCTATCGAGCGAACCAACTGCTGGCGTGCGTCCCTCGCTCAATCTCTTGCGGACGCGCGTCTGTCGCTGCGGCTCTAGTTGCCGCCCGTTGTCCCGGCGGCGGCGGAAGAGGCTTCAAGCGGCTCGTCGAGCAGGGGCTTGAGCGCGGCCTCGAAGGTGGCGCGGTTGCCGCCGCCGATGATCTTTTTGCGGATGCGCCCCTGCCGGTCAATGAAGAAGGTGACGGGCAGGCCCGGCCCCGTCGCAAACTTCGCGGACGCATCCTCGCCGCCCGTCAAGACCGTGTATTCCTGTTTGAGAGTCTGCTGGAAATCCTTGATCTGTTCCGGCGTGTCGTAGGTCGAGACGCCGACGACGGAGAAACCGCGCGCGTCGTATTCGCGCTGCATCGCGTTGAAGTCGGGAATCTCCGCGCGACAGGGCCCGCACCACGTCGCCCAGAAGTTCAAGAGCACGATGCGACCGCGCAAGGACTTCAAGTCGTACGGCTGGCCTTCGAGCGTCGTCAACTGAACGTCGGGCGCGGTCTCAAAGGAAGCGTTGTTGGCTGCGCCGCTCGTCGCGGGCTTGTTCGTCGCGTTGGACGCAATCTGTTGCGCGCTCGTCTTGTCGTCCGTGCCGAGCTTCTGCACCCACCCCTCGGCGTTGGGGATAAAGCGCGCGGCGAGGCCCGCCATCCGCGTGACGTTGTTGCTCATCACGAGCAGACCGATGGCGATGAGCATCACGCCGGAGATGACTTCGACCTTGTGCAGGTGTTGGCGAAACCATGTGTAGAAACCCAAAAATTGATTGAGCAAAAGTCCCGTCAAAAGAAACGGGACGGCCAGACCGGCGGAATAGAACGAGGAGAGGATGAGGCCGCTTTTCCAGCCGCCGCTCGTCGCGGCGAGTCCGATGATGCCGCCCAGAATCGGGCCGATGCAGGGCGTCCAGCCGGCGGCGAAGGCCATCCCGAGCGCGAGCGCGCCGAGCGGCCCGCGCGGTTTCTCGTCGGAAAACTTGCGCGTGTCGCGGTAGAGCGCGCCGATTTTCAGAAGCCCGATGAGTTGCAGGCCGAAGCCGATAATCACGAACCCGCCGACGATGCGCACCCACGCGTTCGACAAGACCGCCGCGCCGACGTACCCGGCGGCTGCGCCGAGCGCGACGAAGATGAGCGAGAGCCCGACGTTGAACGCCAGCGAGTTGACGACCACCGCGCGCCGCGCCGCGCGCTGCGAGCCGTGCTCGCCCTTCAAGTGGTCAATGCTCACGCCCGAAATCAGAGAGATATAACCCGGCACGAGCGGCAGCACGCACGGCGAGAGAAACGACGCCAGCCCCGCCAGAAACGCCAGAGCGATTGTGATGTTTGAGCCTTCCATAACAGCCTTTAGATTACATCGGAAGAAGTCGAAAGTCACAAGTCCAAAGTCCAAAGTCACAGGACAAAGCGTTCGACTTTTGACGTTAGTGTTTTTGACTTGCGACTTTGAACTTTCAAACTTTGGAATCCCTTTTGACTTTGGACGTTGGACTTTCAGACTTTGGACTTATTGTTCGTTGAGCAATTTCTTGATCATGCCGGAGAGTTCTTCGTCGCTGCCGGGATAGACGCCGGTGATGATGTGGCGGACGATGCCCTGACGGTCAATGAGAACGGCGGTGGGTATCGAGGAGACTCCGTAGTTCTCGCTGTTTTTGTCGGCGGGGTCGGCGACCGCGTAGCCGTAGCTGACGCCGTTCTTCTTCTTGAACTGCCGGAGAAAGGCGACCTCCTCGGCGGGCGTCAGGCGTCGCCCTTCGGCGCTGCCCTCGTATTTCGTCACGCCGAGAATCACCAGCCCCTTGTCTTTATATTTCTTGTGCAGGCTGTTCAACTTCGGAATCGTCACCTGACAGGGGCCGCACCACGTCGCCCAGAAGTCGAGGAGCACGACTTGACCGCGCAGGTCGGAGAGCTTCGTGGGCGTCTGGTCAATCCATTCGGCGACCGCCAACTCGGGCGCGGACGCGCTCGCCGCCGCCTTGAAGTTGGCCTTCGTCGGGTCAACCGATTCGCCGTAGCGTTCGAGGATGCGGAGCGCGTTGCCGTAGAGGTCTGCGGAAGGATATGAGAGACCGAGATCGCGCACCTGCTGCATGGTGGCGACGGCCTCTTCGCGCCGTTTGGATTTGAGATAGATGTCGGCGAGCAGGAGTCCGGCGTTGTAGATGGCGTCGTCGCGCGTGCGCGGCTTGGCGGATTTGTCAAAGGCGAGCTTGGCGGCGTTGAAGGAGGCGAGCGCGTGCGGCGCGGCGAGTTCAAACTGTTTCTTCTTGTAGTATGCGCCCGCGACGGCGTTCGTCAGGCGATAGAGTTCGCTCTGCTGCTGCGGCTGGATGCTCATGTAACTCGCCAGAGCCTTCTCGGCTTCGCCCATCAGATTCAACCTGACGGCCTGCGTGATGAGAATCCGGTAGGCGTTCTGCACGAGTTGCGGCGCGCTCTCTTTCGACTCGGCGATGAAGCGTCGCATCGCGTCGAGCGCGCCTTCGGACTTGTTCGCTAGATGATAGAGCATCCCGAGATAGTAAACGTCCGTGCCCTTGAGCGGGCCGCGCGCGGCGAGCGTCGCCGCGTGGCGCAACGCCAGATCGCGTTCCTCCTGCACGGTCTTGTCGGCCAACTTCTCGTCGAACGGCACGTTGTTCTGCTGAAACTCCGCATATTTTTTGCGCGCGTAACCGGCGGCCTCTTCATAGAGCGCGGCGGCGGTCGGCCCGGTCTGCGCGGCGGTGTCGGCAATCGCGGCGCGCTGCGTCTGCGCCTGCGCCTGCGCGCCGACGCCCGGCACGGGCAACGCCGCCGCCCCGCCGCCCGCGACCGCGAGCGCGAAGATGAACATTCCGGAAACCTTGTTCATAAAAAAACTCTCCCTCAAAATTTATGGCGACAACACCAACTGGCAACAAAATCAACTCAACCGCGAAATCAACCGAACGCGAACCCTCTTAACTTGCATCATCAACTGAACGCGAACCCTCTTAACTTGCGTCAGCCGCGTTTCAAGCGGTGGCGCGTTCGAAGCGTTCGGGCGAGAAGGCGTCGAGGGCGGGCGTCGCGCGGCCTCCGGTTATCATGTCGGCTACGAGTTCGGCTGTCAAAGGCGCAAGGAGGATGCCGTTGCGATAGTGTCCGGTGGCGTAGAAGAGATTCGGCACGGAGGCAGACGCGCCGAGTACCGGCCACTCGTCCTCCGCGCAAGGACGCAATCCCGCCCACGTCTCAAACAACGCCAACTCACCAATCGCCGGAGCGATTTCCAGAGCGTGCGCCAGAACCTTGTGCACGCCTCCGGCGGTCACGGATTTGTCGAAGCCCGCGCGCTCGGTGGTCGAACCCGCGAGCAGCCGCCCGTCGCGGCGGGGCACGACGTAGCCGCGCGGCGTGTAGACGACGTGGCGCACGAGAGGCAGCGCCGACGGTTGACTGAAACAGAGCATCTGCCCGCGCACGGGCACAATCTGCGGGTGCTGCGCCTGCGGAACCACCGGGGCGCGCGCGCGTGCGCCTTCGTTGAAATCGAGCCTGAGAAAGGGCGTCCACGCGCCCGCCGCGACGACGACCGCGCCCGCCGCAACGTACCCGCGCGACGTTTCCACGCCCGCGACGCGTCCCGCTTCGATGCTGATTGACTGTGCCTGCGTTGCTGTCAGGACGCGCACGCCGCGCGCCTCGACGCTCGCGGAGAGAGCGTCCGTCAAACGACGATTCTCCACCTGCCAATCGAGCGGAAAACGGAGCGCGAGGCGCACGCGCGGCGAGAGCGCGGGTTCGAGCGAGCGCACTTCATCCGGCGTCAGGCGTTCGACGCTGAGGCCCGCACGCGTCTGCCAAAGGAAACGCCGCTCCAACTCCGCCTCGTCCTCCGCCGTCAGCGCGAGATAGAGCGTGCCCGTCTGTTCGAGTTCGATATCAATGGAAGTCTCTGCGCGGAGGCTCGCGGCGAAGGCCGGATAGAGGTCGCGGCTGGCCGATTGGAGTTGGAAAAATTGGTCGGCGCGGTCGGCCTCCGCCTGCGGCGCGAGCATCCCGCCCGCCGCGTGCGAGGCTTCCGCTGCGAGCCGCCCGCGTTCGACGAGCGTGACACGCAGAGCGCGCCCCGCGAGTTCGCGCGCGATTGCTAAACCGACGACACCGCCGCCGATAATCAAAGCGTCCGCACGCGCGTTCGACTCTTTCCTGTTTCGCATTGGGGAAACTGCTGGTATGATGCAGAAAAATTAGACAGTTTTCAGTTTCCAGTTTTGAGTTTTCAGGAATCGTCTGCGGTCTTGCCGGAAGCTGAAAAATCGGAACTGAAAACTGGAAACTGAAAACCGAAAACTGCTTATGAAACATACTATCACACTCATTCCGGGCGACGGCATCGGCCCCGAGGTCTCCTCGGCGGTCGTACGAATCATCGAAGCGGCGGGCACTTCCATCGAATGGGAGACGCACTACGCGGGCGCGCAGGCGTTGGAAAAATACGGCACGACGCTGCCCGAAGACCTGCTCGAATCCATTAAACGCAACCGCGTCGCGCTCAAAGGGCCGATCACGACGCCCATCGGCAAGGGCTTCACCTCCGTCAACGTCGGGTTGCGGAAGACTCTGGACTTGTATGCCAACCTGCGCCCCGTCCGCGCGCTCCCCAATGTGCCCTCGCGCTATCCGGAACTCGACCTCGTCGTCGTCCGCGAGAACACGGAAGATTTATACGCGGGGATCGAACACGTCGTCGTTCCCGGCGTGGTCGAGAGCATCAAGATCATCACGGAGAAGGCTTCGACGCGCGTCGCGCATTTCGCGTTCGAGTACGCGCGGCGCGAAGGCCGGAAGAAAGTGACCGCCGTTCACAAGGCCAACATCATGAAGCTGTCGGACGGTCTGTTTCTCGAATGCTTCTACAACGTGTCGAAGGGTTATTCTGAGATTGAAGCCGACGACAAGATTGTTGACAACGCCTGTATGCAACTCGTGATGCGTCCCGAACAGTTCGACATCATGCTGCTCGAAAATCTCTACGGCGACATCGTCTCCGACCTCTGCGCGGGCCTCATCGGGGGCTTGGGACTCGTCCCCGGCGCAAACATCGGCGAGCAGGGCGCGGTCTTCGAGGCCGTCCACGGCTCCGCGCCCGACATCGCCGGACAGGGCATCGCCAACCCGACCGCGCTCCTCCAATCCGGCATCCTCATGCTGCGCCACATCGGCGAGCGCGAGGCCGCAGAGCGGATCGAGCGCGCGATGCTCAAGGTGTTCGAGGAAGGCAAGGTTCGCACGCGCGACATCGGCGGGCAGTCGAAGACGATGGAGTTCGCCGAAGCGATTATCGCCGCCTTCTAGCAATCGCCGTCCAACGGCAAAAGAGCGCACGCGCCTCCTCTCGCCGTGCCACCGGACAGCGTTCGGGCAGCGGCCCCGCTTGCTCGAACGTCTATGGAGCAAGCTATGAATTATCCAACCTCACTTCGCATCCTTTTCTCTCTCGTCCTCACGCTCGCCGCCGAGACATTGAACACGTCCCGCGCCGCCGACGGACGACCGGCAGCGTTCAAGACGACGACGGGCGCGGCAAGCGAATCGTCGCTCGCGTCGGGCAAATCTTCTCGCACATCAGGCAAATCTTCTTTCACACCGGGCGAGCCGTCGCTCGCGTCGGGCGAGTTGTCTCTTGAGGGACGCGCGACCGTAGACGGTCTGGAAGCCGTCTCGGGGATGACCATCTTTTCCGGCAGCGAGATTGCGACGACCGATGATTCGCGGGCCGTCGTCAGTCTGGGGCGGTCGGGGCGCGTCGAGTTGCTGCCGCGTTCGCGTCTCCGGTTCGATTTCGCAGGGGCGGGCGTCGAGGGACGTTTGGAGCAGGGCGGCGCGAGATTTTCGACGACGGGCGAGGCTCCGCTGCGCGTCGAGACGGCGGGCGCGACCGTCTCTGCCGGACGCTTTCAGCCGTCGCTCTTCGTCGTTGACGTGTCGTGCGGCGACGCCTCCGTCTCGACGCATCTGGGGCGCGTCGTGCTGCGCGACGGAGCGTCTGCCAGATCGCTCGCTGCCGGAGAGAGCGCGTCGGCGGGCCGTCGCGTCGCCGCCGCCGGAATGCTCTGCGCCGCCCCACAGAATCCCGTCCCGCCGCCGCAGCAGAACGGGCGTAGCCGCAAAAAACTGTTCGGCTGGCTGCTGGCCGCTGGCGGCGCGTTTGCCGCGCTGACGGCGCTCGTCATCACCAACAGAAACGAGGGAGAAGTCTTCGACCCGTGCGAGTTCGGCGGCCCGATTATCGTCAGCCCCTTCACAGACCCCTGCGGGCGGTTCTGAAATCAACGCGCGAAACTTCGGACATGCGCGGCGTCGCTCGCGTCGCGTCGCTTGAACGGCCTCACATGCGCGCTTCGGAAAATGCTTGACAGTCGTCGGCGAGCGGGCATAGAGTTGTGCCGCTTCCCCCGTCAGAAACAATTTTGACACAAACCTCAAACGGTTACGGACGTGCTGCCGTAGAAAAACCGCAGCCTCCGCACGTGCTTCCCAATTTGGACAGAACTCCTTAAAAAAGATGCCGCCACGTTCCCGCGCATGCATCTTTTATTCTTCCCGCAACGACGCGCGGTCTTGCGGATGGTCGAACGCCATATCTCAACCGAAAACTATTCGGACACCCTTCTTGAATCGAGGAGAACACACATGTTCCATCTGCGCTTCGTCAAGCGACGTGTCAGAAAATTGCTGAGCATCACGCTGACCGTCATGCTCAGTTCGCTCACATGGTCGGGCTCGGCAGCTTCGGCCTCCAACGGTGCGGAAGACCCGAACGTCGTGCGAGACGCCGTCCCCGTCATCGCCCCCGGCTCCGCCTACCGGCAGACCAACCTCGTCTCAGACCTGCCCGGCCTCGCCACCATCCAAGACCCTCTGCTCGTCAACCCTTGGGGCATCTCGCTGACCGGCACAAGCCCCTTCTGGGTCGCCAACAACGGCACGAGCACCTCGACGCTCTACCGCGAGACGAGCACCACGCCGCTCGTCAAGAACCCCGGCCTCGCGGGCATCACCATCCCCGGCGGATTCCCTACGGGGACGGTCGCCAACACCGGAGGGGCTGCTGACTTCGTCGTCACGTCCGGCTCGGCCAGCGCCCGTGCCAATTTCCTTTTCGCTTCCATCACCGGCAATATCACGGGCTGGAATCCTAACGTCCCGGCAGCGGGTTCGACGACCGCCGTTATCATGGCGAGCCATCCCGGCCACGTCTATACGGGTCTCGCAATCGGCAACAACGGCTCGGGGAATTTTCTCTATGCCGCCGACTTCGCCAACGGCAAGATTGATGTCTTCAACAGCACCTTCGCCCTTCAGCCGCAGGCCAGTTTCCCGTTCGCCGACCCGACCATCCCGGCGACGCCGGGCAACACCTATCATCCCTTCAACATTCAGGCCATCGGCAGCAGTCTCTACGTCACCTACGCGAAGGTCGGCAGCGACGGGCGCGACGAAGCGGGCGTCGGCAACGGCTTCGTCCGCCGCTTCAACATGAACGGCGTCCGCGACCTGACCTTCGGCATCAACAACGGCCCGCTCAATTCGCCGTGGGGCGTCACCGTCGCGCCCGCCAGCTTCGGCATCTTCGGCGGCGCGCTCCTCGTCGGCAACTTCGGCGAGGGCAACCCGAGCATTCACGCCTTCAACCCGACGACCGGCGCTTTCCTCGGCACGCTGCAAAACGAGAACGGCGACGGTATCGTCATTGACGAGTTGTGGGACTTGAAGTTCGGCAACGGCGGCAACGGCGGCGACCCGAACTCGCTCTACTTCGCCGCCGGTATCGCCGAAGAGGAGCACGGTCTCTTCGGCAAGCTGCAACCGACGACCGCTAGTGCTACGTCGCTCATCAAGTTCAGTTCGGACAACTACATCATCGGCGAGGCCAACGGCAGTATCCAGATCACCGTGACGCGCGAGGGCGACGCCTCGGGGACGGCGAGTGTCAACTACGCCACCTTCGACGAGAGCAGCCCCGGCCACGCTTCGCAAAAGTCCGACTACGAAATCGCGCTCGGCAAGCTCACCTTCGCACCCGGCGAGACGAGCAAGACCTTCCGTATTCTGCTCGTCAACGATGTCTTCGTCGAGGGCACGGAGACGGTCAATCTGGCCCTGAGCAACCCGACCGGCGCGGGCCTTGGCACTCCGAATCAGGCCACGCTGACCATCCTCGACAACGACGTTGCGCCCACGACCGCCAACCCGATTGACGAGGCGCAGTTCTTCGTCCGTCAACACTATCTCGACTTCCTCAACCGCGAACCGGATGCGGCGGGCCTTGCCTTCTGGACAAACCAGATCACCTCCTGCGGGACGGACGCGGGTTGCCGCGAAGTCAAACGCATCAACGTCTCGGCGGCCTTCTTCCTCTCCGTCGAGTTTCAGCAGACCGGCTTCCTGACCTATCTGACGCACAAGGTCGCCTACGGCACGCGCCCGCTCTACGGGCAGTTCATGCGCGACACGCAGGCGCTCAGCCGCGACGTGATCATCGGTCAACCCGGCGCGGAGGCGCAGTTGGAGGCGAACAAACAGGCGTACTTCAACGAGTTCGTCACGCGTCCCGAGTTCGTCACGAAATATCCTTCGACGCTGACCAACGAGCAGTACGTTGACAACCTGCTCGCCTCCGCCGGACTGTCGCCGAGTCAGGTGCGCCTCTTCGTCGTCAATATGACGAACGCGCAGGAGAATCCTCCCGCCAATCCGACATCGTCCGGCGGCGGCCCGCGTCCCGCCTCCTTCGGCACGGCCCGCCTGCAATTCAACGACGCGCAGACCGCCATGACGTTTAGCGCGACGGTCAACAACATTGACTTCACCGGCTCGCAATCGCCCGCCGAAGCCAACGACAACCTGACCAACGCGCACATCCATGCTGGCCCGCTCGTCACTCCGACCACCAACGGCCCCGTCGTCTGGGGCTTCATCGGCACGCCCTTCAACGACAACAACCCGAACGATGCCGTGGTGACTCCGTTCACATCCGGCGTCGGCGGCTCGGTCAGGGGCAAGTGGGACGCGCCCGAAGGCAACAGCACGACGCTCGCCGCGCAGTTGACCCACATCCGCGAGGGCCGCGCCTACGTCAACTTCCACACCACCCAATTCCCCGGCGGCGAGATACGCGGCAACATCCCGGCGGCCACCTCCTTCCGCGACTCGCTCGTGGCGGGCTTGAACGCCGCCACGGAGACGCGCGCCACCGTGCTCCGCAAAGTCGCCGAGGCCGAGGAAATACGGGTCAGGGAGTTCAACATGGCCTTCGTCCAGATGCAGTACTTCGGCTATCTCCGGCGCGACGAAGATCAGGCGGGCTTCAACTTCTGGCTCGCCAAGCTGAACGCCTTCAACGGCGACTTCATCAAAGCCGAGATGGTCAAAGCCTTCATCACCTCCAGCGAATACCGCCAACGCTTCGGCGCAAACTGAAGGCATTCGCTCCGGAGTCAATCAGGCTTGAAACAGAACGAGCGCGCGTGACTTAGGTCACGCGCGCTCGTTTTTCTATCAAGAAAGAAGTCCGAATCCGCTCAAAGCATCAAGAGATTTTTCGCGGCCTTCCGCCCTTCCGGCCATTGGCTCTGGCCGACATCGCCTTCGTCTCAGACGTGACGCTGCCGCCCTTGCGTCCAAGTTCCGACATCCATGCTTTGGTTCCGAAAACGCCTTCAATAAGAGCGGGCACGCTGAAATCGGCGTCCAGTTTTTCCCAATGCAGTCCCGCACGCGAAGGCGTCACTTCTATCTCCGCCAGTTCAGCGCGCGACGCACCTGCCAGCCCTTCCAACAGCGAGACGGGAATCATAAAAGTTATCCCGTTCTTGAGATTGACGACGAGCCGCGCCGACGCATCTTCATAATGAGCCGACTCGACGCGAGGCTCACTCGCATCAGCCGCCGACGCCGCGCGCCGCGCCTCCGCAATCCGTCTCTTCAGCCTGTTAGCCGCGTCCCCTTTCATGGATTCTTCTCCAACCTTCCAGTAATTCTGTTTTAAATTCGACGGTTAAATTAAAGGCACTCGCTACGTCGCGGTCACGCATTCCGTAAACTTGGCGGAGCAGCGGCTCGGAGTTCTCGTCGCCGAGTTCGATGATAACTTCTCCGTCACCTTTAATCACATGCACGTGTGGCGGTCGGTGGTCGTTGGTATAAACGCGAAAGACGAATCCGTTGCGGCGGAGAATCGTAGGCATGATTGCTTATCCTTCTCAGGGAAATTTTTCCGATTGATTCATCATCGCAACTCCTTTGCGTCGGCTCGTCGTCCGTCATGTGCCCAACTGTCATTAGTCAGGCTTTGATATAAGGCACACGATAACCCAACGCTTGGGTTTCGTCAACAGGAAAATGAAAGAGGTTAAAGCGACATAGCTTTAACCTCTTCATTCCAGCTTTCTGTCTTATAGTTACTTCTGGATTGTTGGCGTTGTCGGTTTGGCGGCTTCGACATCTCCGGCGACGACGACGGTGAGTTGTTCGGGGCGGAAGTATTTGCGGATGGCGGCGTTGGCCTCGGCGACCGTGACGGCTTGGATGAGTTGCGGGTAGCGGTCAATGTAGTCGGGGCCGAGGCGGTAGAATTCCGCGTTCCAGAGCGCGGCGGCGATTCCGGCGTTGGTCGAGAGCGAGACTTTGAAGGAGCCGATGGCGGAGGATTTTTCGTCGGCGAGTTCTTCGGGGCGCATGCCGTTCTTGACGTAATCGCGCAGGACGTTGGTCGCCGAGTTGATCGCCTGCTCGACGTTGTTCGGGTTGACCGAGACGGCGATGTACCAAGGGCCAGCCGCGAGCGACGGCGCACGGAAGCGCGAGCCGATGCCGTAGGTCAGACCCTCTTTGTCGCGCACCTGCAAGCCGAGACGCGAGGAGAGCGTTGATTCGCCGAGCGCACTGTTGGCGAGCGCGGCGGCGTAGTAGTCCTTCGCTTCGCGGCGCAAAGGCGCAGCCGAACCGATCAGGATGTCAACGTTGGCCTTGTCTTTGAGGAGCACCATCTCGCGGCGCGGCGCGGCTTGCGGCTGCGGGTCGGTGACGTTGATGTCAACGCTCAGTGGCCCCTCGAACGTCCCGAAGGCTTCGCGGAACTGCTGCTCGACCGTCGCCGTTTTGACATCGCCCGCGACGGCGAGAATCACAGAACGCCCGCCGTAGTGTTCGGTGTAGAAACGGCGCACGTCTTCGACCGTGATGGACGTGATGCTCTTGATGAGTTGTTCGCCGGAGGGGCGGAAGAAGGGATTGGCGGCGTCGAAAATCAACTGCGTGAAACGCTCGTAGGCGCGCTGGCTGGTGCTCGACTGCTGCTCGCGGATGGCGGCGATGGTCTGCTGCTTCAACTTCTCCAACTCGTCCGCGGGAAACGAAGGCTCGCGCAACTCTTCGGAGAGAATCCGGATGAGACGCGGCAAATCCTTCGAGAGCGAACGCCCCGAGATGTTGACGGCGAAGGGGTCTGCCGAGAAATCAACCTGCGCGCCGACCGATTCGAGTTCGCTCGCCAACTCAAGCTTGTTGCGCCGCTTCGTGCCGCGCTCCAACATGTCGGCGGTGATGAGCGCGAGCGCGGGCCGGTCGCGCGGCTCGAAGTATGCGCCCGCGCGGAGGCTCCCGCGTATCGAGACGGTGGGCGTCGCGGAATTTTCGAGGACGAGGAGCGTCGCGCCGTTCGGCAGTTGCGTCCGCTTGACGCGCGCCGCGAAGTTCGTCTGCCCGACGCTGGCGGGCGTGTTCGCCTCCGCCGCGTCCGACGATTTATCGCCGCGCGCGCTCACTCCCTGCTGCTCTTTCTCCTGCGGCGTCGTGCTCCCGCCCTTCTTCGCTTTTGACTGTCGCTGCCGCTTCGCCTTCGCCGTGGCCGCGACCGGCTCGACGACGGCGTTGATCTCATTCGCCCCGTGCGCGCCGTCCGAATCTACGCCCGCGCTCGCGGCATCGCTTCCGCCCGCGCCGTCGCGCCGTCCGGCGTCCGGCTCGTCGTCGTCCGCCGCTTCGACGCCTTCGGGGTCGCGGTAATATTTCCAGCCGTGCGGCACGAACGCGCGTGCGCCGTCGTTTGTCGAACTCACGCGCTTGAGACCGTTCGGCTGCGCGCCGTTACCGTTACTGTCAACGTTGCCCGCGCCGTTTCCGTCGCCGTTCTCCGCCGAGGCGTTCGCCTGTTTGGGGATGAAGTGGCCGACGGTTCGATTGTCTTCCGTGAAATATTTTTGCGCGACGCGCTGCACGTCCGCACGCCCGACGCGCGCGATGTTGCGGTCGTAGTCCTTATAGAAACGCCAGTCGGCGACCGCTTCGGCCTCCGAGATTTGCGAGGCGACGTTGAACGTGCCGTCGCGGTTGTAGGCCACCTGCGCGATGATCTGCTGCTTCGCCTTCTCGACCTCCGCTTCCGTCAAACCATCTTTGGCGACGCGCGCCAACTCCGCCAGCACAACCTCCTCGACCTTCTTCGCCTCGACTTCGGGGCGCACCGTCACATAGACGTTGAAGAGGCCGGGGTCGCGGAACTGGTCGGCGTTGGTCGTGACGCTGACGGCCAACTCCTTCTCGACGAGGCTTTGATAGAGACGACTCGTGACGCCGTTCGACATCGCCGCCGAGAGCACGACGAGCGGATAGATGTCGTTCTCCACGGGAGGATTGGCCGCCCGTTTAGCAAGTTCTTCATTCGAGAGCACGCCCGTCTGCCCGAGCACGCCCGGCGTGTGAAAAGCAATCTGGATGAGCGGCAGTTCGCCCGCGCGCCTGACCGTCAAACGACGCTCGCCCTGCTGCACGGGCTCGTCCGTATAGACTTCCGGAATCGGGTCTTTCGTCGCCGGATACGCGCCGAAATATTTGTTGACGAGCGCAATCGTCGCGTCGCGCTCGAAGTCGCCGACGACGATGGCGGTCGCGTTGTTCGGATGATAGAACGTGTTATAGAAAGTCTTGAGGCGCGCGGTCGGGACGTTCTCCACGTCGGCTCGCCAGCCGATGGTCGGATGATGATACGGATGCTCACGAAACGCCGTCGCATAGACCGCTTCGTCTAAGACGAGTTGCGGCTCGTTCTGCCCGCGTTCGAGTTCGTTGCGGACGACGGTCATCTCCGATTGACGGTCGGCGTCGGCAATCAGAGAGTTGCGCATCCGGTCGGCTTCCATCCGGATGGCGAGTTCGAGTTGATCCGAGGGGACGGTCTCGTAATAATTCGTCCGGTCGTACCACGTCGTCGCGTTGAAGTCCGCGCCGATTTTCTGCAACGTCGCGGCGATCTGCGTGTTCTTCTCTTTGTTGAAGGTCGGTGTGCCCTTGAACATCATGTGTTCGAGCAGGTGCGTCGAACCCGTGTAGCCGACCGCTTCGTTGCGCGACCCGACGCGGTACAACACGCAGAACGTCGCCACCGGCGCGACCCGGTTCTCCACCAGCAACAACTTCAACCCGTTCGCCAGACGATACTCACGGATTCCGCTCGCCTCCGTAACGAACTCCACTCCGGCAGGTGTTTGCACATTCTCCACGTTCCTGTTATCTCCTTCGATAGATGCCTTCGCGGCCACCGCCACAGCAGGCCACCACAGCCCGCACAACGACGCCGACACTACAGCGACCGACAACACACCCGACATGCGCCGCACATTTTCAAGCCTTCTCATCAGCCTCTCCGTTTCCCTCAGACCCCGCGCGCACGCCTCGCCGAACGCGTGTCTCAAAACCGTCTCGCGCGCCTGAATCAAGTGAGCATTGTCTGGGAAGTCAATCGCAAACGCTATGTTAACAAATCGGCGACCCCGTAGGCGAGCGGCCTCCGCCGGTTTGCCCGCGCAAGCAGGGAAAAGATAAAAACGGCGGGAAATACCGGGAGAAAACGAAAGGCGTCTTTGCGGCGTAAAGTACTTGACAGAAGTGGGACGCGGAGTGTATCGTCTCGAAGTATGGCTGTCGTCCGTCAGCTTGATTCCCGACCCGTCGAAGATGAGCCGCCCGCGCTGCACGACCGCGCGATGGACAACCTGCGCTTTATCCGCGAGACGATGGAGCGCGCGTCGTCGTTTACGGCTGTGCCGGGATGGGGACAGGCGTTGATCGGCGCGACGGCTCTGGGGGCGACGTGGCTGGCGTCGCGGCAGACGCAAACGGAAGCGTGGATCAAGGTCTGGCTCGGCGAAGCCGTCCTCTCTTTGTGTATCGCGGGATTGACGATGTATCGCAAGGCGCAGGCGGCGCAGACGCCTCTGCTTTCACAACCGGGGCGGAAGTTAGCGATCAACTTCTCGCCCCCGATGTTTGTCGGGGCATTGCTGACGGTCGTGCTCTATCGAGCGGGCTTGCAGTCAATGCTGCCGGGCGTGTGGCTGCTGCTGTACGGGACGGGCGTCGTCACGGGCGGCGCATTTTCGGTGCGGCCCGTGCCGTTCATGGGTTTGTCCTTCATACTTCTGGGCGCGCTGGCCCTGTTCGTTTCGCCAGCGTGGGGCAACGTTCTGATGGCGGTCGGGTTCGGTGGTCTGCACATCGTCTTCGGCCTGCACATCGCGAGGAGATACGGTGGCTAAACAGGGCGCGTTGAAGAAAGAGAACCTCCGCAAGGGTCGCGCGGAGACGACGGAGGAGGCACAACAACCTTTGCGAAACGTGCGCGGCAGTACTGGCAGCAGCGGCGCGAACGCGCACATGCGCGGGCCTGAGAGCGCAGCCGAACTCGACCGCCTGATACACGAGCGGATGCGACTTGCCATCGTCAGCGCGCTCGCCGTCAACACGTCTCTGACCTTCAACGACCTCAAAGAGTTGTTGAATACGACGGACGGCAACCTGAGCGTGCACGCGCGCAAGTTGGAAGAGGCGCAATACGTCACCTGTAATAAATATTTCGACGGGCGGACACCCAAAACCGAATATCGTTTGACCGCCGCCGGACGCCGCGCCCTCGAACGCTACCTCAACCACATGGAGACATTGATTCGCGCCACCCGCGCACGCTAGAGAGACGGGTTTGGCGCGTGAAGTTTTTTAGGGGCTAAATTTTTTTGAGTTCGCGCTTTACGTTGCAAAGGGCTTTGCAAATCTCGACAAAGGGCGAATGTTTTCGGAGGAGAACGGCGGGATGTACACAAACGTGAATTTGGATGCGGCGTGGGGAGTTTTGCTGTTGCTCGGTTTTGGATTATGCGCGGCGTCGGCGGTCTTGGTGATGCTGCACGCGCTGGTGACGGGCAGAGGCACGCGGGCGACGGAGTTTACGTTGCTTCTGGTCGGCGGATGCGCCGTCTATTCGGGCGCAATGGCGTTCTTCTCTGTGGAGAGCCGTGAGACGATTCTGGGGCGCGGCGAGGAGAAATATTTCTGCGAGATTGACTGTCATCTCGCATACTCGGTGCTCGACGTGCGGCGGGCGAAGCGGGTCGGCGGCGTGGATGCGAAAGGCACGTTCTACATCGTCAACGTCCGGACGCGTTTCGACGAAAACACCGTCTCGCCGCAACGCGGGAACAGGCCGCTGACGCCGAACGCGCGCAACGCGACCGTGCTCGACGCGCGGGGCAACAGCTACGCAAGCTCAGCGGAAGGCGAGCGCGCTCTGGCATCCGCGAATGCCTTCAGCCAGCCCTTCACGACGCCGCTCAGACCGGGCGAATCCTACACGACGCTACTCGTCTTCGACCTGCCCGACGACATCGAAAACCCGCGCCTGCTGATCAATGACGGCGAGTTGATGACGCGTTTCATCATCGGGCATGAGAACAGCCCGCTGCATCGCAAGACTCAGTTTCGTCTCGAACCCGACGGCGAACAGGCGGCGCGCATCGCGGGCGCGCGGTCGCTTTCGGAATGAAGATAGAGGCTCCGGCGTGCGCGTCTCCGGACTGTTTTTGTCGGACTGAGCGGGCGCGGCGTCGTCAATGACTTCGCTCGTTTTTGTCGGGCGTGTTGGTTAGAATCCGAAGAAATATTTTGCACGCGCCGCTAATTTCGGGCGCGCGAATATTCAGGGGAGAACCCCCTGCAAACTTTAAGAGGAAACGGCTGATGAAGGATAGTACGAAACTCGGACTCGGCGTGTTGGAAGCGGCCTTGCTGCTCGGCATCCTCGGCGATGCGCTGCTGCGCGCGACGCCTTGGGGGCTGAACGTTTTTTTGTGGACTGCTTCGCTCGTCGTGGCGGCGTGGGCGCTGGCGCGGCGCAAGGGTCTGAAGTTCGGGGGCGACGCATACTGGCTGGTTCCCTCGCTGCTGCTGTGTGCCGCCGCCTTCGCGTGGCGCGATTCGCAGGTCTTGAAGACGCTGGATTTCCTGACGATGCTCGTGCTGTGCACGCTGGCGGCGTTGGCGGCGCGCGGCGTGCGCGTGCGTCTCGCGGGCGTGATGGACTATGCGCTCGGCATGTTGATGGCGGGCTTGAACGCGGCGTTCGGCGTCTTCCCGCTCATCTTCAGCGACATCACATGGCGAGAGATTCCGCACAAGGGTTGGATGGGACACGCTTGGGCGGTGGCGCGGGGCTTGCTCATCGCCGTGCCGTTCTTGCTCGTCTTCGGCGCGCTCTTTATGGCCGCCGACGCCGTCTATGAAGGCATCATCAACCGGACTTTCAATCTCGAATCCGACGTCGTTGTGTCGCACATCGCGCTCGCGGTCTTTTTGGCGTGGGTGACCGGAGGCTTCCTGCGCGGGATGATACTCGCGCCCCAAAAAGTGTTCACACATCCCGCCGGGACGATGGCGACCTCGATGGGTTTCGGCACGGAGACGAACACGCCGCACATCTATGGCTCGACGCTGACGCCCCCCCCGCGACAGGCGGACGCGACGGTCGGCGCGCAGGCGAAGGATGAAGCGAGCGCGTCGCACGCCGAAGACGAAACCGGCGCGGGAGCGAGCGCGCAGGGGCAGGCGGTAAAAGAGATGGGTAAGGAAGCAAGCAGGGAGGCGAACAAGGAGACGGCGAAGGAAGCTGCGAAGGAAACGTCGAAGGGTGTTGCGGGCGAGGGAAGCGTGCCGCGCGCGAAGAATGAACGACAAGGGGCACACGTGCGGAGCGAGAGTGGAGCGCAAGCGGTCGCGTCGAAAATCATCTCGCTCGGTATCGTGGAAATCGGTATCGTGCTCGGTCTCGTCAACCTGCTCTTCTTCAGTTTCGTGGCGGTGCAGGTGCGCTACTTCTTCGGCGGCGCGGCGTTGGTCGTCGCCTCGACGGGGCTGACCTATGCGGAGTATGCGCGGCGCGGCTTCTTCGAGTTGGTCTGGGTGGCGGCGCTGGTGCTGCCGCTGCTGCTCGCAGCGCATTGGCTTTTGCGGAAAGAGAACCCCGCGCACGAGCGTATCTTCCGCGTGCTGGCGGGCGCGTTGGTGGCGTTGCTGTTCGTCATCATGGTTTCAGCGGTCATGCGGATGCGGCTCTACCAGAGCGAGTACGGGATGACGGAACTGCGTCTCTACACGACGGCCTTTATGGGCTGGCTGGCTATCGTCTTCGTCTGGTTCACGCTGACGGTCTTACGCGGGCAGCGCGCGCGCTTCGCGTGCGGCGCACTCGTCGCGGCCCTCTGTGTCGCGGGCGCGCTGCACCTGCTCAACCCCGACGCCTTCATCGTCAACACCAACGCCGCGCTCGCCCAACGCGGTCGCCCGATGGATGTCGCCTACGCCGCTTCGTTGAGCGCGGACGCCGTGCCCGCGTTGCTGTCGGCGACGGCTTCGATGGAGGATACGACCAACCAGCGTTTCGCGGCCTATCGTCTCCTCAATCGCTGGCCGCCGCAGGAGCGCGCGGGCTGGCGCACTTGGAACTTCTCGCGCGCCCGCGCAACCGACGCCATACGCGCCGACGAAGCGAGGCTCCGCGCGCTGGCGCACGAATGGGAAATACAGATGTACTCCACGCCCGCGAGCAATTTGCCGCCGGAGATACGCGCCGTCGTCGAATAAGAGAACCGAAAAAGTAGCCGGTAGTTAAGCGACTCGAACGCCGCGTCGGGCTCAAATGCTCCGGCGACGTGTCGAGTGCTTTTCTACCGGCTACTCTCTGTTTTCCACATCCTCCGCGTCCCGCCTATCTGTTGCAAACGCATAAATTATCTTTCAGTTGTCGTATTATCTCGCTGGAATCGGGAGAGGCGTTTTCGCTCTTTCGCGTCACGGTCGGAGTCGGGTGCTGCGGCGTGGGAATTGCCATCAAGTCTGGAGCGTGCGCGTGTGTGCGTGCGCGCGATTCGAGACTTGAAGAGGAGAGAACGCCTTTGCAAAGGGAAGTTTATCTGGAAGCGACTTGGGGGCGCGAGGCATCGCCGCCGCCGCCGAACATGGAGAGACAACAATTCGCGGGAGCGAGCAAGGCGAGCGCGTCCTTTCTGTCGCCTTTGGAGCGACGCATGGGACGCGTCGTCGTGCCGCGCATCCCCGCATGGTTGGAGACGCATCACCTGACGTGGCTGACGCTTCTCTGGTGCGTGCTGATTATCGCGTTCAGCTATCTGGCCGTGACGAACATCAAATGGCTGTGGATGGTTTCGCTGATGGTCGTCTGCCAGTACGTGACCGACCACTTCGACGGCAAGGTCGGCAAGTACCGCGACACGGGCCTCGTCAAGTGGGGCTTCTACATGGATCACGTACTCGACTACGCCTTCATGTGCTCCGTCCTCATCGGCTACGCGTTGATTCTGCCCGACATCTCGCGCTTTCACATGCTCTTTCTGCTCGCCGTCTTCGGCGGCTTCATGGTCAACTCGTTTCTCGCCTTCGCCGCCACCGCGAAATTCAACATCAGTTTTCTCAAACTCGGCCCGACAGAGTTTCGCATCTTCCTCGTCGTCAACAACACTCTGCTCATCCTCTTCGGCACGCGCCAGATGATCAAGGCCATCCCTTACGTCGCCTCCGGAGGACTGCTCGCGCTCTGCCTGCTCGTCTATCGCACGCAGAAAAAAATCTGGAAGATTGACATGGACTACAAGCGAGACGCCGGGACGCAGCGACGCCCCGACGCGGCGACCACGTAAAGCTTCCGCTTTATCAAGCTTCGGCGACATAAAGCTTCCGCTTCGATAAGCGTCTGCTTTTCAAAGCGTCAACACGTCCGCGCATCGCTCGCATCTCTACCTCGCCGCTTCAACGCGTCTGCACCTCACACGCGTCTCCGTATCGTCGCGTCAACGCGCCAATGCATCTTCACCTCTCACAGTTTGCCTGTCGTCTCTCCGCTTCGTTTCTTTTTCAGGACGTTATGTTTTAAGATTCACTCCGCGAGGAATCCCCGAACAGAATTTGACCCCCGACGAGAGATGCGCGAAGGCGAGCGTGTGCGTGCGTTTTGCGATGCGCGCGCCGCGTGTCGCACGCGTGTGGCGGATGTGTGAGCGAAAGATGAAGCGAGGACGGATGCGGAACAAAAGCGGATTGGTTTGGCGGCTGTTGCTCGCCGTGTTGCTCGGGGGGCAGTTGGCTTGCAGCGGCCTGTTGGGCGAACGCTCGTCGTCGGGCGGCGTTTCGGGGAGCGCGCGGCCCGCGCCGCATTTCCGGCCCGGGTTCAATCTTTTCAGCCCGAAGCAGGACGTGGAAATCGGCAGGCAATCGGCGGCGGAGATTTCGCAGCAGGTGCAACTCCTGCGCGACGAAGCGATCGTCAACTACGTTCGACAGGTCGGCTCAAGGCTCGCGGCGAAGGCTCCGGGCGAGGATTTTCCCTACCAGTTCAACGTCATCGCCACGCGCGAAGTGAACGCCTTCGCGCTCCCCGGCGGCTTCATCTTCGTCAACGCGGGGACGATTGCGGCGGCGAAGAACGAGGGCGAACTGGCGGGCGTCATCGCGCACGAGATCACGCACGTCGCGCTGCGTCACGGGACGAATCAGGCGTCGAAGGCTTATCTGGCGAAGGCGGGTCTGGGGATTTTGGGTTCGGTGGCGGGCGACGATTCGGATTTGGGTCGCATCGTCGAATCAGTCGGCGGCGCGGGCGCAAACATGCTCTTTCTCAAGTTCGGTCGCACCGCCGAACGGCAGGCCGACCTCGAAGGCGCGCGCATCATGGCCGAGGCGGGCTACGACCCGCGCGACATGGCCGGGTTCTTCAAGACGCTGCAAGCCGAAAGCGGACAGCGCGGCCCCGAATTTTTGAGCGACCATCCAGACCCCGGCAACCGCGTCGCCTCGATCAACGAGGCGTTGCCGTCTCTGCCCGTGCCGAAAAATCCTGTGCGCAACACGTCGGAGTTTCAACAGGTCAAAGCGCGTCTGACGGGTCAGCCCTTGAAAGGATCGAGCGAGCCGGAGCGCGTCGGGCCGCGCAACCCCGACGACATTCAGGCCGGTGCGCGACCGCAGCCGCCCGCCGCCGAGTATCGGGAGTTTCGCGCGCGCGACGGCTCGTTCGCCTTCCAGTATCCGCAGAACTGGGACGGGCTCGCCTCCGGCCAAGACGAAACCAATCTCATCTTCGCGCCCAAAGGCGCATACGGGCAGCGCGGAGAGGCCGTCTATGCGACGCACGGCATCTTCGTCGGCACGCTCGCCGCGCAGGGTCAGGCGAACCTCGAAGCGGCCAACGCCGCCTTCGTCCAGCAGCAGGTCAACGTCAACACGGACTTCCGCGTCCAACGCCCGCCGCAACGCATCAACTTCAACGGGCGGCAAGGTTTCGCCACGGTCGTCGCCGGGCCTTCGCCCGTCACCGGCGTCACCGAAATAGATGTCATCTACACGACCGCCACCGCCGACGGACGCCTCTTCTATCTCATCACCATCGCCCCCGAAGACGAGTTCCAAAAATACCAGCCGACCTTCGAACGCATCACCGGCAACCTGCGACTGGAATAAGAAGAGAGGTTGGATGCTGGATGTTAGATGTTAGATAGGAAGCAATCTGTCTTTCCTAACATCT
>DATLMV010000106.1:0-31811 GCA_035537095.1 Pyrinomonadaceae bacterium | reverse complement strand
ACTGTCTTTAGCCAGATTAAGGCCATGTTCCCGCGTCACATTCATGCGACTAGCTTTCGCGGCTTTCTCTTGAAGGTCTCGCTGTTCGTCATCGCCTTTGCTTTGGACAAGGCGTTTATCTAGCAACTTGGATTAAATAGAAGATGCGAATACTGTCGTGTATTCACCGTGGGCGATACACGAACAAGGGGGCGAGGATGGATTTTGAACTGAACGAAGATCAACAACAGGTGCGGATGAGCGTCCGCGAGTTTGCGGAAGCGGAGATCGCGCCGCATGTCTCGGAGTGGGACGAGTCGCAGCATTTTCCGGTCGAACTGTTGCCGAAGTTGGCCGAACTCGGATTGATGGGCGTCATCTTTCCCGAAGAGTACGGCGGCGCGGGGATGGGCTACGTCGAGTATGCGACGATTATCGAAGAACTCTCGCGCGTTGACGGCTCGGTCGGCATCTCTGTCGCCGCGCACAATTCGCTCTGCTCGAATCACATCTACACCTTCGGAACCGAAGAACAGAGGCGCAAGTATCTCGTGCCGCTCGCGACGGGCGAACATCTCGGCGCGTGGGGACTGACCGAGCCGCACGCAGGCTCCGACGCATCGGGTACGCGCTCGACCGCCGTCCGCCAGAACGGCGGCTACGTCGTCAACGGCTCGAAGAATTTCATCACACACGCGATTCACGGCGACACCTGCGTCGCCGTCGCCTCGACCGACCGCTCGAAGGGCAACAAGGGCATCACGGCCTTCATCTTTGAAAAAAGGATGAAGGGATTTGCGCCCGCCAAGAAGGAGAACAAGTTGGGCCTGCGCGCGTCGGAGACGGCGAGTGTTGTCTTCGAGGATTGCTACGTGCCCTCGGAGAACCGTCTCGGCGAAGAGGGCGAGGGCTTTATTCAGGCGATGCAGATTTTGGACGGCGGTCGCATCTCGATAGCCGCGCTCGCCGTCGGCATCGCGCAGGGCGCGTACGAATCGGCGATGCGCTACGCGAAAGAGCGAGAGCAGTTCGGCAAACCGATCTCGGAGTTTCAGGCCATCCAGTTCAAACTCGCCGACATGGCGACGCAGATTGACGCCGCGCGCCTCCTGATGTATCGCGCCGCGTATCTCAAAGACGAAGGCAAGAAGGTGACGAAAGAATCGGCGATGGCGAAGCTCTACGCGGGCGAGATGAGCGTCCGCGTCTGCGAAGAGGCCATCCAGATTCACGGCGGCTACGGTTACACGAAGGACTACCCGCCCGAAAAATACTGGCGCGACTCCAAACTCTGCACCATTGGAGAGGGCACGTCCGAAATTCAGCGCATCGTCATCGCGCGCCAGTTGCTTAAAAGTCAGTAACGAGTGACCAGTGACGTGTGACAAGCCGGAAGAAGTCGAAAGTCTGAAAGTTCAACGTCAAAAGTCATAAGACAAGATTGATTTAGACTTTGGACTGAGGCTTTAGACTTTAGACTTTGGACTCGCGACTTTGGACTTAGTTTCCTGTTCTTGCTCGTCACTCGTCACCCGTCACTTCTTTATGATGGACATCGAACGAATCCTTGCCGGTGAGCCGCGTGCGGTGGCGCGTGCGATCTCCAAAGTGGAAGACCACGCGGCGGACGCTTTCGAGTTGATGAAGGCGATTTACGCGCGGACGGGGCGCGGCCTCGTCGTCGGCATCACGGGTTCGCCGGGGGCGGGGAAGTCTTCGCTGGTTGACCGTCTGGCGGGTTTGTATCGTGAGCGCGGGGAGCGCGTCGGCATCGTCGCCGTTGATCCTTCGAGCCCGTTTTCGGGCGGCGCAATCCTCGGCGACCGCATCAGGATGCAGACGCTCGGACTCGACCCCGGCGTCTTTATTCGTTCGATGGCGACGCGCGGAAATCTCGGCGGACTCGCGCGCTCGACCGTTGACGCCGTTTCGATTCTCGACGCCGCCGGTTACGAAAAGATTATCGTCGAGACGGTCGGCGTCGGGCAGGACGAGGTGGAGATTGTGAAGACGGCGGATGTCTCCGTCGTCGTGCTCGTGCCCGGAATGGGCGACGACATACAGGCCATCAAGGCGGGCATCATGGAGATCGGGGACGTGTTCGTCATCAACAAGGCCGACCGCGAAGGCGTGCTGCGCACCGAGAAGGAACTCGAAGCCCTGCTCTCGCTCGCGCACCGGCCCGACATGTGGCAGCCGCCGATTGTCAAAACGATTGCGACGCAGAACGAAGGACTGGTCGAGTTGGCGGCGGCCATCGAGAGCTACCGTGATTACCAGAAGGACGCGGAGGCGGGGCGCACGCGCCGGAGCGCAATCGCGCGCTGGCGAATCCTCGAACTCCTGCGCGAACGTCTGCTCGAACGCGCTCTCAGCGGCGCGGGCGCGTCGGCGCAACTCGACGCCCTCGCCGACGAAGTGGCAGACAAACGCCGCGACCCGTATTCCGCCGTCGAAGAGTTTATCGCCGCCGGAACATCGGGCGAACCGCGACGCAACGTGTAATTGAAAACGGGTAGACGCGGAGAAGAAAGCGGAGCAAGCGACGGCGCATGACAGACCTTTTTTCGTCTCTTCTTAACCTTGCGTGTTTCGCGCCGTTTTATTTGAAGTTGGTCACGGGCGGCAGATTTCAGGCAGTAAATAGAATGGCTTTGGCATCTGATATTTTTGGCCCGCCGGACGGCTGTAAATAACATGAAGATTGAGCATATCGGGATTGCGACCCCGCATCTGGACGAGGCTTTGCGCTTCTGGCGCGATGCGCTCGGACTCGGTTTGGTGCACACGGAGGAGGTCGCGGAGCAGGGCGTGCGCGTGGCGATGTTGCCTCTGGGCGAGCCGCGCATCGAGTTGCTTGAGCCGACCGGCCCGGACTCTCCGGTGGCGAAGTTTCTGGCGAAACGCGGCGCGGGCGTTCATCACATCGCGGTGCGCGTTGACGACATTCGCGCGACGCTCGCGGACTTGAAGGCGAAGGGCGCGCGCTTGATTGACGAGTCGCCGCGCACGGGCGCGGGCGGTTGTCTGGTCGCTTTCATTCACCCCTCAACGGCAGGCGGCGTGCTCCTCGAACTCGTCGAGCACACGTCGGACACTCACGAATCAGGAAGGGACGTACACACATCTTGAACTCCAATAAGAGAACCATTTCCGTTAACAAAATATTTATCTCCGCCGTCGCTCTCCTGATTCTTCTTCCGGCGAGCGTCTACGCGCAGCGAACCCCGCGCGGTCGCACGCGCACACGCACGCCCGCGACCAAGCCGCGCACCGCCGCGCCGCGCACGCAGCCGACCGCGACGACGACTGCTCCGCCCGCCGCCTCACAAACGACGGCCATCAATCTCTCCGCTAAAGACCTCGAATATATCGTTGACGGCTTGAATGTTCCGCCGCAGGCGCGCGCGCAAATGGCGTCGAGCAAAGAGGAGCGGGGCTTCTTCGTCGAGGATATGAAACAGATGTTCGCCGTCGCCGAAGAGGCGCGCGCCGCTGGCCTCGCCGCTCAACCGGAGATCAAACTCCAACTCGATTTGTCGCGCGCCTTCGTCATCGCGCGCGCCTACAGCCGGAAACGCCAGATGGCCGGAGCGGCGAAGCCGGAGGATGTCGTCTCGAAGGAAGAGATCGCGGCTTTTCTCAAAGAGCCGGGACAGGACAGGAAGTTTGCGGAGTTTGAGCAGGACTACCTGCGCACGCGCAAGGGACAGGAAGGCCCGCTCACGCCCGCGCAGCGCGAAGAACTCATGCAGAACTGGGCCAACGTGATGGTCAACAGCCGCAAGGGCATCGCCGCCGGAGTGGATAAAGAACGACAGACGCAGGTCGTCATCATGTACCAGCACGCGCGCCTTCTGGCCGCCGCCTACTATCAACAGAAGTTGAGCACGCAGGCCAAAGCGACCGAGCAGGAGATTGACGCTTACGTCGCGCAGCATCCCGAACTCGACCCGAAAGAGGCGCGCACCAAAATCGAAGGACTCTTGCAGCGCGTCCGCGCGGGAGAGGATTTCGCCACGCTCGCTAAAGAGTTTTCCGCCGACCCCGGCAGCAAAGTGCAGGGCGGCGACCTCGGCTGGTTCGGTCGCGGGATGATGGTCAAGCCCTTCGAGGACGCGGCCTTCGCGCTCAAACCGGGCGAGGTGAGCGGCATCGTCGAGAGCCCGTTCGGTTTCCACATCATCAAGTTGGAGGAGCGGCGGACGCAGAACGGCGCGGACGGCAAGCCCGCCGAACAGGTGCGCGCGCGTCACATCCTGATTCAGTCCGGCGTGGCGCAGGGACGCAACGCCGCGCCGCAGACGCCGCGCGAACAGGCCCGCGCCGCCGTCGAACGACAGAAGCGCGACGCCCTCTTTAACGAAATTCTGAGCCGTTCCAACATCCGTATCGCCGAGGATTTCCGCGCCGACCCTTCGCAGCCCGAAGTGCAGCCGACCACGTCCGGCGCGACCCCCCCATCTCCGGCGAGCACGACGACACGGCAAACTTCGACGCAGCCCGTCAAACCCGCTCCCGCCCAACCGGCGCGACCGCGACCTTGAAATGGTCGGAACAAAGCGCGACGCGGAGAGCGCGAAAGGGTTCTCCGCCCGTCAAATTTGTGATGTGAACGCGTGCGCGAAAGAACATTCGCGCGCGTGCGCGATGGATGAAGCGGGTGTTTGTCTGATAACATTGAAACTTTGATTGAAGGGCAGCGCACACGCTCAGGGGCCGTGTGGCCCGAGCGGCGCGCGCCGTCTGCGTTAGACTAAAGATGATGGCCGTCCTAAGCGGCTGATTAAAAAAGGAACATTGATGATGATTTGTGAGAAATGTGGGACTTCGATGCCCGACAACGCGCTGACTTGCCCCGGCTGCGGCAAGGAAATGTCTGCGGCGACGGAAGCGGACGCCGCCGGGCCTTCTCTGAACGAGACGGCAGACGCCGACGCGCCGCGCGCCGCCACCGCCAGCGATACGGCTGCGACATCTGCGGACGCGAGCGCACGTTCGGCCCGCGCCGCGACCGCGACACGCGGAGGGATGGGTTCTTCGACGAAGAAAGCACTCATCGCCGCCGCCGTCGCCGTGCTGCTCGCCGTCGGGCTCATCTTCTGGCAGGTCAAGAGCGGTCGCGCGCACTCGGTCAATCTTTCGTCGGAGGACATGTCGGCAATCGTCGAGGGCTTGCCGCCGCAGGTGCGGATGGCCCTGTCGAGAAGCGACGAGGAACGCAAACAGTTTGCGAAGAATATTCGGGAGATGTTCGCCGTCGCCGAGGAGGGCAGGCGCGCAGGCGTCGCCGATAAGCCGGAGGTCAAACGCCAACTCGAACTGATGCGCTCCTTCGTCGTCGCGCAGACCTTCGAGACCAAACAGCGCGAGACCGGAAAGTCGCCCGACCAGATCGTGACCAAAGACGAGATAGATACTCTCCTCAAGGAGGCCGGACAAGACAAGAAGTTTGAGGAGTTCGTGCAGGACGTGCAGAAGTTGGGGCTCTTGCCCGCGGGCACGGAGATACCCGAGGAGCAGAAGCAGGAACTCAAACAGGAGTGGGCGCGCATCACTCTCTTGCAGCGCAAGGGCCTCGCCGCCGGGATTGATAAAGACCAGAAGGTGCAGATGCAGATTCGCCTGCAAGAGGCGCGTCTGATTGCCTCGAACTACGCGAAAGACTGGGGCG
This sequence comes from Pyrinomonadaceae bacterium, assembly GCA_035537095.1. Taxonomy (GTDB): domain Bacteria; phylum Acidobacteriota; class Blastocatellia; order Pyrinomonadales; family Pyrinomonadaceae; genus DASWNP01. The sequence continues at coordinate 26,158 of DATLMV010000106.1, read as the reverse complement.
AGAAGCTCAAGGCGTCCGACAAGGAGATTGAGGAATATCTCTCCAAGCATCCCGAACTCGACCCGAAGGTCGCGCGCGGTAAAGCCGAAGACGTTCTCAAGCGCGCGCGCGGCGGCGAGGATTTCGCCAAGCTCGCGGGCGAGTATTCTTCCGACCCCGGCAGCAAATCGCAGGGCGGCGATCTCGGCTGGTTCGGTCGCGGGCGGATGATGGAAGCGTTCGAGAAAGCGGCGTTCGAACTCAAGCCCAACGAGATCAGCGACATCGTCGAGACGCCCTTCGGCTTCCACATCATCAAGGTCGAGGAGCGCGGCACGAAGAACGGCGCGGACGGCAAACCCGAAGAGCAGGTGCACGCGCGCCACATCCTGATTCAGTCCGGCGCGGCCAGCCCGATGGGCGTCCCGCAGTCGCCGCAGGATCAGGCGCGCGCCGCCGTCGAGGAAGAGAAGCGCACCAAGATGATCGAAGAGATCATGAAGAAGTCGCCTGTCACCGTCGCGGAAAATTTTACGGTCAAAGCCCCCGAGATGCCCGCCATGCCGCCGAACATGATGCCTCCCGGCGCAGCGCCCGGCGGCGAGGGCGGCGGCGTCACGGTCGCGCCGGGCGGCGAGGGCCCGCCCCCGCCCGCCGCGCCTCCCACGCAGCAACAACCCAAACCCAACACCGCTCCGACCAACAAACCGCAGAGATAACGAACCGGCAGAGGTTGGATGTCAGACGTGAGATGTGAGCATCGAATCTGACATCTAACATCCAACCTCTGATATCCGTCTTTCCGTTTCACAAAGGAACGATTCGTGCAGTTCGGTGATTATCGTTTGGAGATCGTGCCGGACGCGGAGTTTCGTCTGGACGGGGGCGCGATGTTCGGCGTCGTGCCGCGCACGCTCTGGTCGCGGGCCTGCCCGCCGGATGAGCACAATCGCATCCGCATGAACATGAACTGCCTGTTCGTAGAGACGGCGGGCGAGCGCATTCTTATCGAGACGGGCATCGGCGACAAGTGGCCCGCGAAGCACGCCGCGATGTATGGCATCGAGCGCGAGCGCACGCTCCGCGAATCCGTCGAAGCCATCACGGGACACCCGCCCGAGGCCATCACCATCGTCGTCAACACGCACCTGCACTTCGACCACGCGGGCGGCAACACGACCCTCGATGCGTCCGGCAAACCCGTCCCGACGTTTCCCAACGCGCGCTATTTCGTCTCGCAAGACGAGTACCGTCACGCCGAGACGCCGCACGAGCGCGACCGCGCCAGTTATCTGCCGGAGAACTGGCGACCGCTCGCAGAGACGGATCAGCTTGAGTTGAAGCCTGCGGATTATGAGGTGGTCGAGGGCTTGCGGATGGAGACCGTCGCCGGACATTCGCGCACGATGCAATGCGTCCGGCTTGAGCGCGGCGGCCAGACGCTCTACAGCTTCGCCGACCTCGTGCCGATGCGCGCGCATCTCCCCTTCGCGTGGGTGATGGGCTACGACCTCTATCCGGTGGAAACGCTCGAAGCCAAAAAGCGTCTGCTCCCGCAGGCCGCGCGCGAAGGCTGGCTTTGCCTCTTCTATCACGACCCCGACGCGCCGCTCTGCCGCGTCGTCAGCGACGATGAAGGCAAACTGCGCGCGGTAAGTTATGAAGAAAATTAACAGGGATAGACAGGATAGACAGGATGAAAGAAAGCAGAATGAAACGCGAAATGGTCAAAGGGCGAAAAGGTTAAAACTGACGGCTGTCCTTTTTTATCATCTATTTTTTGTCTGTTTCCATCCTGTCTATCCTGTCCATCCTGTTAAATAGTTTGATTTTCAGAGAGAACTTATGACGACAGCGAAAATCGGTATCATCGGTGGCAGCGGGTTGTATCAGATGCCGGAGTTGCAGGACGTTGAGGAGATGCGCGTCGAGACTCCTTTCGGCGACCCGTCGGACGCGTTCATCGTGGGGACGTTGGAGGGCGTGCGCGTCGCGTTTCTGCCGCGACACGGGCGCGGCCACCGGATACTGCCGACGGAGTTGCCCTTCCGCGCGAACATCTATGCGATGAAGACGCTCGGCGTCGAACGTATCCTGTCGGCGTCCGCCGTCGGCTCTTTGCAGGAACAGTATGCGCCGCTCGACATGGTGATTCCCGAACAGTTCTTCGACCGCACGCGCGCACGCGCGCACGAGTCAACCTTCTTCGGCGAAGGCATCGTCGCGCATGTCACCTTCGCGCATCCGGTGTGCAAGGATTTGGGCGACGTGCTTGAGGAATCCTGCCGCGCCGTCGAGGTGCGCGTGCATCGCGGCGGCACGTACCTCTGCATGGAGGGGCCAGCCTTCTCGACCAAAGCCGAGTCGCACGTCTATCGCTCGTGGGGCATGGACATCATCGGCATGACCAACTTGCAGGAGGCCAAGCTCGCGCGCGAAGCCGAAATCTGCTACTCGACGCTCGCGCTCGTCACCGACTACGACTGCTGGCACGAGGGACACGATGCCGTGTCGGTCGAAACGGTCGTCGAGTATCTCAACAAGAACGTGCGCAACGCGCAGAACATCATGCGCGAGGCCGTGCGCCGTCTCGACGCGCACCCGCGCGCCTGTCAATGCGGCTCCGCTTTGCAGAACGCCATCTTCACCGCGCCCGAACTTTGGCCCGCCGCGACAACGAAAAAGCTCGAAGCCATCATCAAAAAGTACGGTGATAAGTCGCAAGTCTGAATGTCCAACGTCCAAAGTCGGAAATGAGTCCAAAGTCTAAAAGTTCAACGTCGCAAGTCAAAGGCCGGAAAAACTTTCTCCGACTTTGGACTTTCAGACTTGCGACTTTGGACTCTTGAAAGAGGTAAATGAGATGAAGAAATTTCTGTTGCTCGGTTGCAGCCTATCGTTGGTCTTGGCATGCGCCGTCGTGTCGGCGGCGCAGACGCAGGACAGCCCCGCGACGCCCGCCACTCTGCCGACCGCCGTGCGCGACCCCGAACTCGAAAAGGAGTCGAAGCACAATCTGGAAGTCGCGCGCCACTATTTCAAACTGAAGAAGGCTTACCGCGCCACGCTCGCGCGCTGCGAAGAGATTATCGCGGGCGACCCGAACTATTCGCGTCTGGACGAAGTGCTCTACATCGCGGGGATGAGCAGCCTGCGCCTCTCCGAGAATCGCGGCAAGCAGGCGGCCAACGCTCCGGCTGACAAGCTGCGCGAAGACGCGCGCGACTATTTCGCGCGCATCGTTGACGAATATCCCGAGAGCCAATTTCGCAAAGAGGCCGAGAGCAAACTGCAAACGCTCCGCGTCGGCGTCAAGAAAGTCGGCAGCGAGCAGTAAGCGTTGAGCAGCAAAAACAGAACCCGGTTTCGTTTTATCTGCGCGTCGCCTACTGCTCACTAATAAAAAGGAGAAACTCTAAAGTGTCATTGCTGGTTGTCGGTTCGGTGGCGTTCGATGCGGTCGAGACGCCGTTTGGTCAACGTGAAAAGATGCTCGGCGGTTCGGCGACGCATTTCTCTCTGGCCGCGAGTTTTTTTACGGACGTGCGCGTGGTCGGCGTGGTCGGCGGCGATTTCGGTGCGGACGAGATGGAGGTCTTCGAGCGTCACGACGTTGACACGACAGACCTCGAGCGCATCCCCGACGGCAAAACCTTCTTCTGGCGCGGTCGTTATGATTTCGACCTCAACACGGCGCACACGCTCGACACGCAACTCAACGTCTTCGCGGATTTCAACCCGAAGCTCTCCGACCGCTCAAGGCAATCGCGCTTCGTCTTTCTCGGCAACATCCAGCCCGACCTCCAGCGCGAAGTCCGCGCGCAGGTGACGCACGCGCAGGTGGTCGCGCTCGATACGATGAACTACTGGATAACGACCGTGCCCGATTCCGTCGTCGAGGCCATCAGCGGCGTCAATATCGTCATCATCAACGACGCCGAAGCGCGACAGCTTGCCAAAGAGCCGAACCTGATCAAGGCCGCGCGCAAGATTCTCTCGTGGGGGCCGTCGGCGCTTGTGATTAAGCGCGGCGAGTACGGCGCGGCGATGTTCACGCCGGAGAGTTATTTCGCCATTCCGGCTTACCCGCTCGAATCCGTCTTCGACCCGACGGGCGCGGGCGACACGTTTGCCGGAGGCTTCATGGGCTATCTCGCCAGTCACGACGAGATAACGGATGCGACGATGCGACGCGCGATGATTTTCGGTTCGGTGATGGCCTCTTTCAATGTCGAGGAGTTCGGCACGGAACGCGTCAGCCGCTTGACCCATGAGGAGATCAACGAACGCTTCCGCATCTTCAAACAGATGACGCACTTTGAAGAGATTCCCTTCGAGCGTGCCGCCCGCAATGTCGTGTAAGACGGACGGTGGACGATAGACGATGGACGATTGATGAGAGGGAAGCTTTCCTGCCGTCAGGCGTTTGCATTTATAGGCTATCGTTAATCTGTCAGTTATCGTTCATCATCGGCATTCGCATTGACGCCCTCGCGCGCGTCGTTCACGCCGAGAACCTGACCTCGGGCGTCGGCGGTTAGATGCCCGTCACCGTCCGCTCCACTCACGTAAACGAGCCATCGCAGATTCTTCTCGCGCGTTGCGTCGCGCTGCAAAATCATGTGCGAGGGTTGCGCGTCTGCGACTGGCACGCGCTCAATCGCGTTGCTCATCAGGTCGGGCACTCGGGCAAGGTTCACCTCGTCAAAGCTGAAGATTCTATCGGTCAACGCGCTACTGCCGCCGTCGCCGCTTGGTTCGACGCTCGTCGGGCCGGAGACGACGCCGCGCCGGTACTCGTATGAAACGATGCGCGCGGGGTTCGACGCATCCTGCGCTTGCAGCACGGCGTAGTCCTGATGCACGTTGAGCGAGATGGCCCTGATGCTCCCGCCCGTCTTCTCCGCAAACATCGCAACCGCCTCCTGCAAGGCCGTGCCCTCGAAGAGATTTATCTCGTCCGTCGGGCTGTCGCTTGCTGCCGGGTAGTTCGTCGTTTTCGCGGTCATCTCCTTGTAACGCTGGCCGACGCCGCAGGCGGGCAGAAGCGAGAGCAGGAGTGCGTAAATCAGAACGGGCGGCGCGCGCCGGATTGATGGATACATGGAGGCTGAATAGTTCAAATCGGGCGGGCTGTCAAGAGGTTTGACACTCGACGGCGGGCCGCTCTGTTGCGCCGGGAGAGATTGACGCGCTACACTTACCGCGCGTCAGCAATAAGATTACAAAATAAAAATCGTCCTGATGGAGAGGCTTGATATGTTCTGTCCTGTTTGCGAATCGGAGTATGAAGCGGGCATCGAAACTTGCCCCGACGACGGCACGGAGTTGGTCGAACGTCTGACGGCGGACAACACCCTGCGCGATCACAGCGAGGCGCGCTTCGTGCCTTTGCACAACATCGGCTCGCCCGCCGAGGCCGAGATGGTGCAAGACATTCTCACGCAGAACAACATCCGCGCCGCCGTCCAGTCCGGCAGCATGGATGCCTTCTCGCCGCTGCTTTCGACGACCGCGCCGGGCGCTGTCATCCTCGTTGACGAACGCGACTTCGACCGCGCACAGGAAATCTACAACTCCTTCTTCGGCGCAGACACGACACCCCTCACAGGCACGACCAACGAAGAGGACGAGCAGGCAGCGACGGAAGCGGCAGACGACGAACGTTGAAAAGAGAGATGTCAGGTGTTGGAGGTCAGATGTCGGGTGAAGACAAAAGCTAACATCTTATCTCCGTAGCTAACATCTAACATCCAATCTCCAACATCTGCTTTTTGAGGTTGTGATGCCGGAGAGTGCGGGCAGCAGCGCGATTGCGGTGATGATCACCGCCGGTAGCCGCGAAGAGGCTGTGCGTTTGGCGGAGATGCTGGTGGGCGCGCGGCTGGCGGCGTGTGTGCAGATTCTGCCGGAGATGGAGTCGGTCTATCGCTGGCAGGGAAGCGTGCAGCGCGAAGCCGAGATTCTGCTGTTCGCCAAGACGACCGCCGCCTGTTTCAGTGAACTCGAACGCGAAGTGCGCGCCCTTCATTCTTACGAGACGCCCGAAATCATCGCCCTCCCCATCAACGACGCCTCTCAACCCTACCTCGAATGGCTCGTCGCAAACGTTAAAGCTTAAAAGCGGAAGTTCGACATTCGATGCCAGATAAGACAGGGCGTGATGACGGTCGCGCGGTCGCTGGTCGCCGGTCAGTAATCGGTGCTGATGCTCTTGTCGAGTTTGCGGAGCGAGTCCTGACTTTTGACGATGATGTCAACGACTTCTGCGGGCGAGTCCGTCAGGTAGAGGAGTTGCATGTCGCCGTCGGAGATTTTGCCTTCGGCGAGCAGCACTTCCTTGATCCATTGCATCATCCCGCCCCAAAACTGCTTGCCGAAAAGGATGACGGGGAAGTTCTTAATCTTGCGCGTCTGGATGAGGGTCAGCGATTCGAAGAGTTCGTCGAGCGTGCCGAAGCCGCCGGGGAAGATGACGAAGGCGGTGCTGTATTTGACGAACATCGTCTTGCGGACGAAGAAGTATTTGAAGGTCAGGGAGCGCGTCTGGTAAGAGTTGCCCTTTTGCTCGAAGGGGAGTTCGATGTTGCAGCCGATGGACGCGCCGCCCTCCTCGAACGCCCCGCGATTGGCGGCTTCCATGATGCCCGGCCCGCCGCCCGTGATGACGGCGAAGCCCGCGCGCGCCAGCAGCGCGGCGGTCTCCTGTGCCGCGACGTATTGCGGGTCGGCGGCGAGCGTGCGCGCCGAACCGAAGATGGAGACGCCGCGCGTGATGGTCGCCAGATCGTCGAAGCCCTCGACGAACTCGCCCATGATACGAAAGACGCGCCATGTGTCGGTCTGCGTAAAGTCTCCGGCACTCGGCGATTCGAGCAGTTGTTCGTCCTGTGTGACGGGACGCGTGCGCCGCTTGTTGTTGTTTGATTTAGCCATGATGGAATGATGAATGCGGAATGCGGAGTGACGAATTGAGAACGAAGGACAGAGGTCTTCCATTCATCATTCGTCACTCCGCATTCCGCGTCTCTTAAAAAGCCATGATGTTGTAACCGCAATCTACGTGCAGGATTTCGCCGGTGATGCCGGAGGAGAGCGGGCTGCACAGGAAGAGGGCCGCGTTGCCGACCTCGCGTGCTTCGACGTTGCGACGCAGCGGCGCGCGCTCGGCGTGATGCCGGAGCATCGTCCCCATGTTGCCGACGCCGCGCGCGGCGAGCGTGTTGAGCGGCCCCGCGCTGATGGCGTTGACGCGGATGTTCTGCTTGCCCAAGTCTGACGCCAGATAACGCGTGCTCGCTTCGAGCGCGGCCTTCGCCACGCCCATCACGTTGTAGTTTTCCACCACCTTCTCCGCGCCGTAATAGGTCATCGAAACGATGCTTCCGCCCTCTGTCATCAAGGGAGCGGCGGCGCGCGCCAGCGTCGCCAGCGAGTAGGCGCTGACTTCGAGCGCGGTCAGGAAAGCCTCGCGCGAGGTCTGCACATACTCGCCCTCAAGAGCCTCTCGCGGCGCGAAGGCGAGACTGTGGACGAGAAAATCGAGCCGCCCGAAATTCTCCCTGACGAGTTTGAAAGTCGCCTCCACCTCTTCCCCGTTCACCACGTCGCATTGAACGAGTAAGGAATCCTTCAACTCCCGCGTCAATCCTTCCACGTTCTCGCGCAGGCGCTCGTTTTGGTACGTGAACGCCAGACGCGCGCCCGCCTCGCTCAAAGCCTGCGCCGAGGCCCAAGCAATCGAGCGTTTGTTGGCAACGCCGAAAATGATTCCGAACTTGTTCTGTAACATGGCTCACCTCGTCAGTAGTAAATCGTGAATCGTAAATCGTGAATAGAGACGTGCTGAATCACGCCATCTATTTACGATTTACGATTCACGATTCACGAGCTTATGCTGCTGCGCTGGCGGGCGTGTCGCTCATGAGGCGCGCGTACTCGCCGCTTTCGACCCATTTGAGGATTTCCGAGACGCGCCAGACGGGGAAGGGATGCGAGAGGCCGGAGTTGATGATGTCGGCCCAGAAGCGGTCGAGCGCCTTCTCGTCGTAGTTCTTCTGGAAGTCGCGCGCCTGCGCGAGAAACTGCTCGTAGTCAACTTTGGAAGCGAACGTGCCGCCGCAGAGTTTCATCATCGTGCGACCGATAACGTCGGCATCCTGTGTGACGAGCAGCGCGGCGCGGTCGCAGGACAACTCGGCGCGGCGTGCCCATGCGAGGATGGCCGCGCGCATCGTGCCGGAGAGAATCTGCGCGACGATGTTGGCGATGGGCGCGGCGGCAATCGCCACGTTGGCGAGGGCTTCGAGCAGGTGTGCCGCCGTCAGATAAAGGACGTGCTCGGCGTGGATGTGGCCGACCTCGTGCGCGATGACGGCGAGCACTTCCTCATCCGTCAGGCGTTCGATGAGCGACGAATGAAGCACGATGACGGGACGTTCGACGCCGCCCGTGAAAGCGTTGACCACCGGATTCTGCTGCACGAAGAGTTCCGGCATGTCAACGCCGAGAGTGGTGCAGGCGATTTGCAGTTTGGCGTAGAGGTCGGGGCATTGCTGCGTCGTGACCTTGACCGCGCTGGCCGTGAAGATGACACGGATGGCGGATTCGCCCGTCACCGCGAGCAACTTCTTCAAGGCCGTGTCTATGCCGGGGATGGCGCGCAGCGCGGCGAGCGCGCGGCTGTCTGCCGGGTGCACGTACTCGTGTTTGTCGAGTTCGGCGAATTTCTTATGCGGCGCGGAGGAGAGCGGCAGGCGGCAACGCCCGCACTTCGCCTGACCGTTGCCGTCGCGCGTTTGATTCAGTTGACCGCAATAGCGGCAACGCATCGGCGTCGAACCATTCTGGCCGGAGATGGCTTCGTTCTCTGACATGTGTCTCTGATTCCCTTCAAAAGCAGTTCAAATTATCGCCGCTCGCGGGAGACGAGAGCGTAGCTTGTGCAACAGGCCAAGTATCAACGATTGAGCCGCGCGAGAGCAAGCGACGGGACAGAGGTCAGATTTCGGAGGTCAGATGTCAGGAAAGACGATTTGCTTTTTATCTAACATCTGACCTCCGACATCTGACCTCTGCTTTCAATGTTTGAAATGGCGGACGCCCGTGAAGACCATCGCCATGTTGTGTTCGTTGGCGGCGGCGACGACCTCTTCGTCGCGGACTGAGCCGCCGGGTTGGATGACGGCGGTGATGGCGTGTCGCGCCGCTTCGTCTATCCCGTCGCGGAAGGGGAAGAAGGCGTCGGAGGCGAGGACGGAGCCGCGCACGGGAATCTGCGCGCGCATCGCTCCGAGGCGCACTGAATCAACGCGCGACATCTGCCCCGCGCCGACGCCGACCGTCTGCCCCGCGCGCGCATAGACGATGGCGTTGGATTTCGTGTGCTTGCAGACCGTCCAAGCGAAGAGCAGCGCGTTGATTTCGTCCTCCGAGGGCGCGCGCAACGTGACGACCTTGAGCGCGTCGCGCGTCAGGCGATGCGTGTCGCGCGTCTGCACGAGCATCCCGCCGGAAATCTTTTTGAAGTCCAAACCGGCGTCGCTCGCGGCATTTCCGGCGCGCAGGACACGCAGGTTCTTCTTGGCGCGCAGCGTTTCGAGCGCGGCCTCTTCGTAGTCGGGCGCGATGACGACTTCGGTGAAAATCTCCGTGACGGCGCGGGCGGCGTGCGCGTCAACCGTTCGATTGAAGGCGACGATGCCGCCGAAGGCCGAGACGGGATCGGTGGCGAGCGCGCGCCTGTAAGCCTCCTCGACGGTTGCGCCCGTGGCGACGCCCGCCGGATTCATGTGCTTGATGATGGCGCACGTCGTCTCGTCGAAGTCGCACGCGAGCAGCCACGCCGCGTCGGCGTCCACGTAGTTGTTGAAAGACATCTCCTTGCCCGACAGCAACCCTGCGTGTGCGACACCGCCCCGCTCGCCCGTCTCATAAAGCGCGGCGACCTGATGCGGGTTCTCGCCGTAGCGCAGGGTCGCGCTTTTTCTCAGAGACAGGCTGCCGGACGCCGGGAGCGTCGCCGCGCCCGACTCGACGGCTGTCGCGTCGAACTGTTCGAGTTGTGAAAAATCAGTTGACGCCGGAGCGTCTGCGCTCGCGGGAGCGTTCTCGGCAAAGGGCTGCGCGGACGTTTGGAGATAACGCAAAATCGCGGAGTCGTAGAGGGAGGTGAGTTGAAACGCCTGCTGTGCGAGACGCGCGCGCGTGTCGAGCGAGAGCGCGCCGTCGTTGCGGCGCATCTCTTCGAGAATTTCCGGATAGACGGCGGGCGAGGTGACGACCGAAACGTCGCGCCAGTTTTTCGCCGCCGAACGAATCATCGAGGGGCCGCCGATGTCAATCTGCTCGACGGCCTCAGCGAGCGTCACGCCTGCGCGCGCAATCGTCTGCTCGAACGGATAGAGATTGACGACGACCATATCAATCAACTCGATGCCGTGTTCGGCGAGCGCGCGCACGTGCGCTTCGTCGTCGCGCAGCGCGAGCAGCGCGCCGTGAATGCGCGGGTGGAGCGTCTTGACGCGCCCGTCGAGCATCTCGGGAAAGCCCGTCACCTCCGCAACATCGCGGACTTCGAGACCCGCCCCGCGCAAGGCTTGCGCCGTCCCGCCCGTGCTCCAAAGCTCGATCCCGAAACCGTCGAGCGCGCGCGCAAACTCAATCAATCCGGTCTTATCCGAAACGCTCAACAGCGCGCGGCGTATCCGCCGGAGTCCTTCGATTTTCTGTTCAGACATAAGAGAGAAGTGATAAGTGATAAGTGACGAGTGACAAGTTATAAGACGGCGTTGAGTCTAAAGTCTCAAGTCTCGTAAGTCTAGGCGAGCAAGCTTTTCATCAACCGTCGTCTCTTTAACTTTAGATTGCTATTGCTGTTTTAACTTTTAGACTGCAAGGTTCAGTTCAACTTCGAACTACGGATTTCAACTGCTTGCTCGTCACTTGTCACTCGTCACTCGTCACTGTAGTTGATAGCTCGCGCGAAGGACGTGGACGCGCAGTTTGCGTTTGGCGTCGGCGGTTAAGGTGACATCTATCCGGCGCGGGCGTCGGTCGCGCGCGGTCGAGTTGTCGGCGTAGAAGCCGAGCACGTACTGGCTCTGTAAATCTTCGGCGACGGCCTGAAAGATTGGCGCAAGATCGTAGCGCGCGCGTGGGTCGAGTGCGGAGGCGGCGTCGCCGAGCGTGAAGAAGCGCCCGCCGGTCTGCGCGGCGAGATCGCGGAAGCCCTTCGCGTAGGGGCGGGGCGCGAGGACGACGCCGCGCGGGGCAAAGAGCGGGAGATGGACGACGTAGAAGGAGATGCCGCCCGCCGTCGCTTCCTCGACGACCTGACGTGCGCGCGTCGTGCTCGCCGTGTCCAAACCGTCGCTGATAAGAATGACGATGCGACGCTCGGTGCGCTCGCTCCGCAACGAGTCGAAGTGGCGGACGGCGGCGAGCGCGGCGTCGAAGATGGCGGTGCGGCGGTCGGGCAGCGCGGGTAGTTGGAAGGCTTCACGGATACGCTCGCGCTCCGACGTGAAGGGCGCGGTGACATCGGGCTGTTCCCAGAAGCGTATGACGGCGACGCGCGAGCCTTCGCCGAAACGTGCGAAGAGGGCGAGCGCCGTCTCGCGTTGCTGCGTGATGCGTTCGCGCGTGCTGCCCGAAGCGTCGAGCAGGAAAGTGAGCGCGACGCGCTGCGTGCCTGCCGCGAAGTATGCCAACTCGACGGGTCGGCCAGCGTCGCGGATTTGGAAGTCGGCGGCGGTCAGTTGTTGCACGCGGCGACGGCGCGCGTCGTCTACATAGACGGGTACGGTGATGAGATTGGTTTCGACGCGAACAACGTCTTCGGGCGACGCATCGGTCGTCTGCGCGACGGCGTCGCGGGCGAAGGTAAGCGTCGAGATGAAGAGACAGAGAAGCGCAAGCAGACGGAGGCGGAATGCACGCGGCAAAGTTTGTTGCAGGAGAATCCTTGCGCTGCGAAGGGTCATGCCGCCGCCCGTCGGGCCTAGAACAGGAAGCGCCCGAAAAGCAGGATGCTTAAGATGAGGGCAACCGTGATGATGATGATTTTGACGAGACTCACAACCGATTCCTCTTGCGGAAAGAGCACAGGTGAAAACGTCCTAGCCAGCAACGGACGCTTATTCTATCGGCACTCTGCGAGAACTGTCAAACATTGTCCGGCAACTGTTTCGCCGCGCTTTCGAGCTTGTTCTCGTGTGATTGTTATACGTTGCGGCGCGCACAGCGGTTCGATCTAATGCGCGCGGTTGGAGCCGGGCGGGAGCAAGGATTGCGTCGTTTGATAAAGGTAGCCAAACGAGCCGGGTGTGGCTATGATAAGCGCCGCCGGACGTTCGCGAGACGCGTGGGAGAGAAGGCTTCCGCGCTTCGTCGAAAAGTTTGTCTTTCATGTCAACGCTACCCGATTTTCGTGAGTTGCCCCGCATCGCAAAAACAATGAAGAGCAAGATTGACCTTCTGAGAAATCCCGGCCTCATCATCATGCACGCGCCGTGCGTGCTGATCTTCTGGGTCGGCGTGAGCCGTTTGACGCTCGTCGTCTGCGCGGTTCTCTATCTCGTGCGGGGCATCGGCATCACGGCGGGCTATCACAGGTACTTCGCGCATCGAAGCTACAAGACGAGCCGCGCGTTTCAGTTCGTGCTCGCCGTCGTCGGGACTTCCGCCGTCCAGCAGGGGCCGCTCTGGTGGGCCGCGCATCACCGCGCGCATCATAAATATTCCGACACCGACAGGGACGTACACTCGCCCATCACGCAGGGTTTCTGGTACGCGCACATGGGCTGGATTGCGTCGCCCGCGAATCAGCGGACGGACTACAAGTCCGTGCCCGACCTCGTCAAGTTTCCCGAACTGCGCTTGCTCAACAAGTTTCACCTGCTGCCTCCCGTGCTGCTCGCGCTCGGGCTGTGGGTGGCGGGCGCGCTCGTCGAGCGGTATCGTCCGCAGTTGGGCACGACGGGCGCGCAGTTGCTCGTCTGGGGCTTCTTCTTCAACACGGTTCTGCTCTATCACAGCACGTTCGCCATCAACTCCCTGACGCATCTTTTCGGACGCCGACGCTTCCCGACGAAGGACGAGAGCCGCAACAGTTTCTTGATCGCGCTCTTTACGCTCGGCGAAGGCTGGCACAATAATCATCACCACTTTCCGGCGTCGGCGCGGCAGGGCTTCTACTGGTGGGAGATAGATTTCACGCATTATGTTTTGAGCGTGTGGAAATGGTTGGGGCTGGTGTGGGATGTGCAGTCGCCGCCGGAGCGCGTCTACCGTCAGGCCGCACTACTCGACGCTGCGGCCCGCGCGGCGACGCCGACCAGAGAACCCTCTTAAAAATTCGTCAAGCCTTGAAAGTTCGTCAAACCTTCTTCGGTTCCAAGTCAACAAAACCCATCAACTCATATCAGAGAAGGAGCGTCGAATGATTGACTACAGGCGCAAGCTCCGCGACGGACTCGCCGCCTATCGCGGAAGCGCGTTTGAGGTTCTGTATTGGGACGGCGAGCGGATGCGTTTCGGCGAGGGCGAGCCGCGATTCACGATTCACTTCAAGACGAAGGACGCGCTGACGCGGACGCTGCTCGAAACAACGCTCGGTCTGGGCGAGGCTTACGCGCGCGGCGACGTGACGGTGGACGCCGACCTCGCCGACGCTTTGACCATCTTCGGCGAAGCTTACATGACGATGGAGCCGGAACGCCTGCTGACGGGTTGGACGCGTCGCGCTCTGGCGCGCACGCTGCGGCACGAGCGCGCCGATGTCGAGCATCATTACGAACTCGGCAACAACTTCTTCCGCTTCTTCCTCGACGAACAACTGACCTACTCGTGCGCTTACTTTCGCCGTCCCGACGATTCTCTCGAACGGGCGCAGGCGCAGAAGGTCGCGCACACGCTGGCGAAACTCGACCTGCGGCCCGGTCAACGCCTGCTCGACATCGGCTGCGGTTGGGGGCATCTGATGTTTCGCGCGGCGGAGCAGTACGGCGTGAAGTGCGTGGGCATCACGCTCAGCAGTAGTCAGGCCGAGCACGTCCGGCAGGAGGCCGCGCGCCGCCGTCTCCCCGTCGAGGTGCGGACGGTTCATTATCTGGAACTGGATGAGAGCGTTAAATGGGAGCGCATCGTTTCCGTCGGGATGATGGAGCACGTCGGCGAGGGACGCGCCGAACAGTTCTACGACAAGCTCAAAGCCCTGCTCGCGCCGCAAGCGATCTGCCTGCTGCATTGCATCGCCAAGATGCGCGAGGAGGCGGGGGCCGACCCGTTCGTCGAGAAGCACGTCTTTCCGGGGTACTGGTTCTTTTCGCTGGAAGGGATGACGAGTCGCGCCGTGGCGCGCGGCTTAAACGTGCTCGACGTGGAGAACCTCCGACGCCACTACGCGCTCACGAGCCGACGCTGGCGCGCAAACTTCATGCGCCGCTACGACGAGATCAAAAAGGAGACGGGCTTTGACGACAAGTTTATGCGGACGTGGGAATTTTATCTCGCGTCGGGCGAGGCCGGTTTCCGCATCGGCCACCTGAACCTGATCCAGATGGTCTTATCCAACGGCGTTAACGACGAATACCCCTGGACGCGCGATTTCCTCTACCGACACGACTAGCCTCTTTGTCAATGCGCGGCTTGCTGAACCTGCCCGCGCCTGACGTTCTCGGGCGGCGTGCGTAAGTCCCAGACGAGGCCAAACCAACTGAGCACCTTCAAGACGTAGAAGCCGAAGTCAATCTCCCACCAGACGAAACCCTGCCGACAGGATGAAGGATAGTAATGATGGTTGTTGTGAAACTCGCCCCACGTGATGAGGCCGAGCAGCCAATGGTTGCGGCTGTTGTCGCTGCTCGGGCAGCGACGATAACCGCCGAACTTGTGGCTCATTGACTGTATCCAATGCGTGAGATGCCACAGCAGGACGGTGCTGACGGCGAAGCCCCAGAGCAGTCCGCTCCAACCGAAGAAGTAGTAGATGAGCGAGGCGTAGAGGGCGATGGGGAGAAAATAGAACTTCGGGTTGTCGAGCCAGACGAGTTCGGGAAACTTCGTCAGGTCAGAGACCTTCGAAAGGTCGGCGTCGCGGTTCTTGCGGTCGAGAAACCAGCCGGAATGCGCGTAGATGAAACCCTTGAAGGTCGGCGAGTGAATATCGTCCGGCTTGTCGGCGCAACGATGATGATGGCGGTGCGTCTCGGCCCACCAGAGGACGCCGCGCTGGATGGAGAGCGTGCCGAGCAGCGCGAGCACGAACTGCAAGACGCGCGAAGTCTTGAACGAACGATGCGCGAAGTAGCGATGATAGCCGACGCCGAGCCCGAAGCCGCGTAGCAGGTAGCTGCCGAGACACAGGGCGACTCCCTCCCAAGTGATGCCCGTCCAGATGACGCCGAGGCAGAGCAGATGCAGAAAGACGTAGGGGATGAGAATGTCTATGCTCAGAGTGGTGTTGCGAAAAGTGGTCAGCGATTGGCTCGTCATGGAAATGATCACTCCGTTCGGGGGCGCGTGCAGAGTCGCCGGATTCTGGAATCGCAGGGCGGCTTAATCTCAACACTTGCCGGAGAATTTACAATAGCTGAAGGGAGACGACGGCGTGTGTCTCTCGTTAAGTGAAAGGGCGCGGCGGAAGATAGAAACTATCTGGCAAGACCGATGCGACGGACGAGGTCTGCGAATCTGGGGTCGGGGCGCAGCGCGTCCCAGCGCGGCTCGACGTTGAGCCAGATGAGCCAGCCGTAGCGCGCCTCGAAGGCTTTCTCAAGCCATGCGAAGGCTTCGTCTGTCTGTCCGAGTCCCGCGTAAATCGTGGCGATGTCGAAGGGGACGACGTACCTGTGCTGCGACTCGTCGGTCAAATCATTCAGAATCTTGTGCGCCTCCTGTGTCTCGCCTGAGAGAGCGTAGGCGCGCCCGAGCGCGGCGAGCGTGCCCATGCTGCCTTTCGTCAGTTGCACGGATTTCCGGTGCGCCGCGATGGCCTCGCCGTACCTCCCGCGCTGCTCGTAGAGCCAGCCGAGTCCGGTATGAATCCAGAAGAAATCGGGGTCGAGAATCAGCGTCTTGCGAAGCTGCTCGAAGGTTTCGTCGTAACGACGATTGAGCAGGAACATGTATGCGACGAGGGCGTTGATGATGGCCGAGAGCGGGTCGAGTTCCTGCGCGCGCTTCATTTCGCGGACGGCCTCGTCGAGTCGTCCCAAAGCGGCGAGATACTGTGCGTAGTAAGAGTGCGTCAGCGCGTCGTTGGCGTTCAACTTGAGCGAACGCTTGTACTCCTTCTCGGTCGCGCGCCAGTCCCAGTCGTAAATCATCTTGACGTAGGCGAGCGAGGTGTGTGCTTCGGCGAGCGAGTCGTCAATCGCCAGAGCCTTCTGCGCGGCGGCCTTCGCCTGCGGCAGAATCTCTGCGGGCGCGACGACGCGATGCAGCCCGAGGAATGAATAGGAATCGGCAAGACCGGCGTAGGCGAGCGCGTAGTTGGGGTCGAGGTCTATCGCCTGACGGAAGAAGTCCATGCCCTTCTGTAAGCCTTCCTGCGTCCGTTTGTTCCAGAAGTAGCGACCCTTCATATACAGTTGGTAGGCTTCGGTGTTCTCCGTGTGACGCTTGGTGAGACGCTTCTGTTCTTCGCCCGAGAGCTTGAGACGCAGCTTGCCGGAGATCTCCTGCGCCATCTCGTCCTGCACGGAGAAGATGTCGGAGAGTTGGCGGTTGTACTTCTCGCCCCAGAGTTGCGTGCCTTCGGCCACGTCAACGAGTTCCGTGCTGATTACCAAACGCTCGCCGAGCGTCTGGATTCTGCCGGACAAGACGGCGCGGACGCCGAGCGTGTGGCCCACTTCCTGCGGGTCGTGGTCTCCCCCCTTGTAGCGAAAGACGGTGCTGCGCGCCATCACTTTGAGTTTCGGCACTTGGGCGAGGCTATTGATGATGCTCTCGGTCATGCCGTCGGAGAGATACTCGGTTTCGGGATTGCCGCTCACGTTGACGAAGGGCAGGATGGCGAGCGAGTCAATCGTTTTTGACTTCACGCTCCGGCGTTTGCGCGGCGCATCCGACGATTGCGTGTTCGCGCGCCCCGCGCCCGACGAGACATCGGACAGCCCCCGGCTCGCGTTCGAAGTCGCCGACTGGCTATTCAAGGGCAGCGTCAGATTCGAGAGCCCGCTGCCTTGCGATGAACTGTCGAGCGTGTCGCGGAAATCCAACTCGCGCTTGAGACGGTTCAGAAGGATACTCATCTCGTGGGCCGCCAGTTGACGCTCCGAGACCTTCTTGCGCAGCGTATCCGAGACCAACTCCGTGAGCGACTGCGGCGCGTCCGGCCTGTGCATCACGAGCGGCGCTGGCTCGCGTTCCAGAATCGCCACCAGCACATCGCTCGGCGTCTCGCCTTCAAACGGCGGGCGGCCCGAAAGCATCTCGTAGATGATGATTCCCAGACTCCAAATATCCGTGCGCGCATCAACGGGCAACCCGCGCGCCTGTTCGGGCGACATGTAGCGGAGCGTGCCCATCACCATCCCCGGCGCGGTGTTGAGCATGGCGAGCGTCGGGGCTTCGGGGTTGCTGTTGTGTTGATTGCTGCCCTTCTCGGTCAGTTTCGCCAGCCCGAAGTCGAGCACCTTGATGTAGCCGTCGGGGCGCACCATGATGTTCTCGGGCTTGATGTCGCGATGAACGATTCCGGCCTGATGCGCGGTCGTGAGCGCACCCGCTATCTGCGCGGCGATGTCAACGGCTGCGCCGAGCGGCATCGGCGTCTTGTTCATCCGCTGGCGGAGCGTGATGCCCTCGACGAACTCGGTGGCGATGAAGGGCGACGCTTCGCTGCGTCCGATTTCGTAGATGGTGATGATGTTCGGGTGATTGAGGGCCGAGGCGGCGCGCGCTTCCTGTATGAAACGGAGCATCCGCTGTTGGTCGGAGGCGACATCGCCGGGCAGAACCTTGAGGGCGACGGTGCGGTCGAGTTCGGTGTCGCGCGCCAGATAGACTTCGCCCATTCCGCCTGCGCCGAGCAGGGAAAGGATTTCGTAGCGACCGAGAAGAGTCCCGTGCAACATTAACATCGAAAATTTTATAAAGGCCCGGACGACCCGGAAGGTTACATGCGCTCCTACGGAAACGCGGAATTGCGAACCATTCTAGCCGAAGGCTGCGGCGGATTCTAGCGCGGCAATGACGGCCCGCCTCGATGCGGGCGACG
This sequence comes from Pyrinomonadaceae bacterium, assembly GCA_035537095.1. Classification (GTDB taxonomy): domain Bacteria; phylum Acidobacteriota; class Blastocatellia; order Pyrinomonadales; family Pyrinomonadaceae; genus DASWNP01. The sequence goes on along the minus strand of DATLMV010000106.1, from coordinate 7,953 downwards.
AATGAAACTTAGCGGCCACGTCCGACGCTCGATGCGCCGGTCGAGATGCGCGAAAAGTTACTTCATCAAATCTCTTCCATCAACCGCGCGCGGACGACGCCGCGCGCCCATCCGGTCATCACCTCTTTGCCGTGCTGGTTGCGGCAGACCCAACTCGACGACAGGCGCGTGTATTGCTCCGTCTCGTCAAGCTCCGTCACCGTGACCTCGCAACGCACGGTGTCTCCGGCGAAGACGGGGCGTTGAAATTGATAGGACATTTCGCGCGCGAGGAAATTTATCTGGCCGCCGATTTTGGTCGGCAGCGTGGCGGTGAGAAGTCCGTGCACCATCAGACGCCCCCGCTCGTCCGCCGATAGGTGATGCGTCCCCTCGTCTCCCGAGAGACGGCTGAACTCGCGCACGTCCTCGACCGTGAAGGTTCGCTCACACGTGAAAACATCATTGACTCTCATCCGTTTGACCTCGACGCCGACCCCGAGCGCGCCCCGTTCCGTCCGGCCCGTGCAGCCGTTTAAAATATAGCGAAATCCTCCGCCCGTAAAGTTTGTTCGCCGTCCGGCACGTCGTTTACTGCGCGGGGTTCAGTCCTCTGGCGTACTTTAACATGCGCCTCGTTGACGCGCGTCAAACGCTGCGGGTAAACTCACGACCAGAACTTCAAACAAGAGTCACTCGATTGAGATTGAACGGCAACAGGAATCACAAAAACAGTCTCGCGCCATCCCGTCGGTTGGGCCTCGCCTTACTGTTTTTCGTGGCGCACGCCTTCCTTGCCAGCGCGACGCACTTTCATCGCTCGCAAGCGGCTGACCTCACGCCGCCGCAACACAATCTCTCGGCCAGCCAGCAGACGGACACGGACGCCAGCGCAGACTCGAACACTCACGCGCAATGCCCCCTCTGTCGCCTGCAACGCAATCTGGTCGCCGATCTCGACGCCCCACGTCAACCCGTCGCCGGACTCCTGCCAGACTCCACCCGCGCTCTCTCACGTCCGGCTGTCATCCCTTCAAACAGAGCTTTCCTTTCGCCCTCGGGCCGTGCGCCGCCGCTCGCTTGAGACTCCTCCGCGCCTAACGTCAATCAAACGTCCGTCACGTCGCGCTGTCGCGTCCGGCTGCTTCCGCCCAAAGGCTACGAAGCAGGCGAGCGCCGCGAGCAGCATCGAATCTTCGCCGCTCGCCGACGAATAGATGTCCGCCGTTTGATTGACCGCCGAAGCATTCAAACGAAATGCACAACAGGCGTTCCCGCGTCGCCGTCGTCCGAACAGCACGCGCGCTCGAACGTCTGACGTATCAATCATGCGGATAATTTCAGACGGAGTTTCAACATGCGTTACAAAAGAGTTCTGACAGTCGCTTTCGCGGCACTCGTTATCTCGTGCCTTCCGGCGCATAGTTTCGCGCAGATGCACGGGAGTCTCTTCGCGCAGATGGGCGCGAGCGGCACGCTCAAGGGAGTCGTCACGCTGGCCGACGGCGGGACGCCGCTGCACAACGTCATCATCACCATCGTGCAACTGCGACGCTCGACCGATACCGGCGACGACGGCACATACGAGATTCAACAAATCCCGGCGGGCACTTACACCGTCCTCGCGCATCAAGAGGGCTTCCCCGATACGGCGCAGACCGTGACCGTTGCGCCGAACGCGACGGCGACGCTCAATTTTCAACTCCGCATCACCGGCATCAGAGAGGAAGTGACCATCACGGCGACCGGCAGCGAGCAGTCAACCTTCGAGTCTTTCCAGTCCGTCACCACGCTCGACTCCAGCAGGATCGCCGAGGAGAGCCATCCTTCAATCGGCGAGGTGTTGGACAAAGAACCCGGCGTGGCGAAGCGCAGTTTCGGGCCGGGGTCGTCGCGTCCCGTCGTGCGCGGCTTCGACGGCGACCGCGTGCTCATCATGCACGACGGAAGCTCGACCGGCTCGGTCGCGTCGCAGTCCGGCGACCACGGCGAGCCGATTGACGTGCTCTCGCTCGAACGTATCGAAGTCGTCAAAGGCCCGGCGACGCTGCTCTACGGCAGCAGCGCGGTCGGCGGCGTCGTCAACGCCATCACCGGCCACGACTACGCGCACGAAGGCTGGCGCGGCTATCTAACGGGCGTCGGCGGCACGACCAACTCGCAGGGCGGCATCAGCGGCGGCCTCGAATACGGCACGGGCAAATGGATGTTCTGGGGCAACGCGACCGGGCAGCGCACCGGCGATTACGACACGCCGCAGGGCCGCATCGAAAACTCGAAGACGCGCACGGCGAGCGCGCTCGTCGGCATCGGGCGTTACGACGAGAAGAACTTTTATAGCTTCGTCTATTCTCACGACAACCGCCGTTACGGCATCCCCTTCGCGTCATTCTTCGAGAGCGGCGGCGCGCAAGCGGGCTCCGACGTTGACGTTGCGATGCGCCGTCACGACTTCAAATTCAACGGCGGCTTCCGCGATCTGGGTTCGTTCGTTGACGCCGCGCGCCTGACGCTCGACTACAGCGACTACAATCATCGAGAACTCGAAGGCGAGGAGACGGGAACCGTCTTCAACAATCGCCAATTCATCTTTCGCGGCGTCTTCGACCAGAGCCAGCGCGGTCGCCTGACGGGCAGCTTCGGCTTCGCAGGCTTCCGGCGCGACTACGAGACTATCGGCGAGGAGGCGCTCGCGCCGCCGACCATCCAGAACAATCTCGCCGTCTTCACCTTGCAGACGATTGATTTCGAGCGCGTCAAGTTCCAACTCGGCGGGCGGCTCGAACGCAACTCCTATCGCCCGGCGGACGCGCTCGCGCGCAGCTTCACGGGCTTCTCCGGCGCAGTCGGCGTCCGCGTCGGTCTCTGGACGAACGGCGCGTTCGTCGCCAACTACACACACTCTTACCGCGCGCCCGCGCTCGAAGAGTTGTATAACAACGGGCGGCACATCGGTAATCTGACCTTCGAGATTGGCAACCCGAACCTCACGCGCGAGCGCAACGACGGTCTCGACGTTTCACTCCGCCATACCTCCAAACGCGTGCGCGCCGAAGCCAACGTCTTCTATTACAACATCAAGGACTTCGTCTTTCTCGCGCCCACCGGAAGGATTGAGGAAGGTCTCATCGAGGCCCGATATTTTCAGTCGGACAGCCGCTTCGTCGGCACGGAGTTGAGTCTCGCCGTTGAAGCGCACAAGTATCTCACGCTCAATCTCGGCTTCGACGCCGTAGATGCTCAACTCAAAGACTCCGGCACGCCTCTGCCGCGTATCCCGCCCGTGCGCGGGCGCGTCGGGCTCGACACGCATTACAAAAATCTGAGCCTGCGTCCCGAAGCCGTGCTCGTCAAATCACAGGAGCAGATTTTCCCGACCGAGACGCCGACTGCCGGTTACGCGCTCTTTAACGTTGTCGCGTCATACACGATACCGCGCCCCCACTACGCGCACATCTTCGCCCTCAACGCCTTCAATCTCGGCGACCGTCTCTACCGCAACCATCTCTCCTTCATCAAAGACCTCGCCCCCGAAATCGGGCGCGGCCTCCGCCTCACCTACACGCTCAGATACTTCTAAGAAGCTGTTTGAGAAGTCGCGATAGGGACTTGTGACAATAGCCCGGCGATTTATCGCCGGGGACAGTCAGAGAGTTTTGTGTGAGTCCCGTAGGGACGACTGATGGAAGCACTCAGCCGTCCCTACGGGACTCGCAACATGTCCCACTCATTCCCCGGCGATAAACGCTCTCGCTACTCTCGCTTGTCCCTCCGGGACAAAAATCTAATTTTTCAAATAGTCTCTATCCGCCGCCGCCGGACAAATAAAAGACAACGCCGGACAAAGTTTGATATAGCCGTGCCTTCATCTTTCAACCGCCGGGCCACTTTATGTTTTAATGTCCGCGAGCCGAAAAGATTCCCGACAGGAGTTCAAACGAAGTTTGCCCAACATGTCGCGTCCACACATCCGTCCCGCACGTCGCCCGCCGCCGCCGCGCATCCCTGCGACAAATCATCTCAAACACGCACGCCGCTTCGCCGCCTTGCTGTCTCTCGTCGTCTGTCTCTCCGGCGCGTCGCAATCGCAGACGCTCGACGCGCACGTCAGCATCAGTTCGCTTGCACCCGCGCGCGCGCACGTCGAGGGACGACGCACGGGCGCGACGAAGGTCTGGTCGTTTCGCAACGCCTACGCCGGACTCTCAAACCTCGGCGAACGGCTCGAAAATCTCTCGCTGACAGACGCCGACGGGGCGCGCGTCAACGTCCGCCGCCTCGCCTCCGGCGAATACGAGGCCGAACGCGACGCCAGCGGCTTCAGCTACGACATCAAACTCGCGCCGCCCTCCGCGCCCGCCGACGCCGCCAACGTCTCTTGGCTCGCGGGCGACCACGGCGTCCTCATGCCCGGCGACCTGCTGCCGCTCCCGCTCTCCAACGTGAAGCTGCGACTGACGCTCCCCTCCGGCTGGAACGTCTCGTCAGCCGAAACCAAAACGGGCGACAATCTCTTCGAGTTAAGCGACGCGGAGAACGCCGTCTTTCTCGTCGGTCGAGCTTTGCGCGAACGTCGCGTCCGCGTTTCGGGTTCGATGACGACGACTTTCGTCACGACCGGCGATTGGGCGTTCACGGATGAAGAAGCGGCGACCGCCGTCGGTAAGCTGCTCGAACAGCACGAAAAGATTCTCGGCGGCCCGCCCGCCAAACAGACGCACGTCATTCTCGCGCCTTTCCCCGCGCCTGTCGGCGCGCAAACGTGGAGCGCCGAGACGCGCGGGCGGACGGTCTTTCTCCTGTCGGGACGCTGGCCCTCGAAGACAGCCGCGCTCGCCTTCCTCAACGTCCCGCTCGCGCACGAGTTGCTGCATCTCTGGATACCCAACGCGCTCGCTCTGGACGGCGACTACGATTGGTTCTACGAAGGCTTCACGCTCTATCAATCGCTGCGCGCAGGAATGCGTCTGGGCATCTTCACTTTTCAGGATTATCTCAACGCGTTGGGCCGCGCCGCCGACGGCTACCGTGCGACCGCTCAGAGCGCAGAGCTTTCTCTGCCCGATGCCTCGCGCCGTCGTTGGAGCGACGGCGGGCAGTTCGTCTATAACAAAGGGATGCTCGTCGCCTTTCTCTACGACCTCACACTCCGGCGGCAGACTTCCAACAAACAATCACTCGACGACGTTTACCGCGAACTGTTTCGACGCCATTCGCTCTCGCAGCCGAGACGCGAAGCCAACAAAGCAATCATCGAAATCCTGCGCGCGCAGCAAGGCATGAGCGACTTCACCGAACGCCACATCAGTAGCGCGTCTGCGCTCGATCTCGAACGGGCCGTCGCACCGTTCGGGCTGCGCGTCGAAGCGTCGGGCGCGCGGACGCGTCTGGCGGTCAACCCGTCGCTCACGGCGGCGCAACGCGAACTGCTGCGCAAATTGGGTTACAATGAGCGGGCGAGTAAATCTTGAATGGTTCCGAAGCATCTGAAATTTTTATATCCGGCAAGCAGAAAATGAGATACACGAAACGGATTCTGATACTGGCTCTGGCCTTCACGTCGAGCGCGTGCGGCGCGCTGACCGGCAAGGAGAGCACGGGCGTCATCATCGCCCGCCGCGCGCAGGTACGCAGTTCGACGGCAGTCGTCGCCGCCGACCTGAAAGAGGTCGTGCGTAACGACATGGTCAGTATTCTGGATTCCAGCACGGTCATCAACGGCGAGCAATGGCTGCACGTCCGCACGCGCGACGCCGAAAGCACCGAAGGCTGGATCGAGGCGCGCAACGTCTTGCCGCAGGAGATGCTCGAACGCTCGCGCCAACTCGGCAAAGAGGACGAGGGCATCCCCGCTCAAGCGACCGGACAACTGCGCGCCAGCACCAATCTCCGCTTCTCTCCCGACCGCAACGGCAACGACAATATCCTCCTCAAACTCGAAAGCGGCGCACGCTTCGAGATCGTCGGTTGGAAACGCGTGGCGAAGCCCAAATCGTCCGTCACGACCGAGAGCGACGACGCTCCGAAAGCGGGCGCGGCGCAGCAGAACGAGGAAGGAAGAAGAAGGGAAGGCGACGAGATCAAGATGCCGGAGGAGTCAAACGAGCTCTGGTATAAAGTTCGTCTCCCGACCTCCGTCTCGCCCGCGCCCGCCGGTTGGATTTACGGAAAGCAGGTCGAGTTGACCGTCCCGAGCGACATCATTTTTTACCGGACGGGACGTGAGTTCGTCGCGTGGCAGAGATTGGACGGAGACACCGGCGGCTCCGATTCCTCGTCGTCCGGAGACAGCGACGCGGCCAACGATGCGCAGCCCGGCAGTTGGGTTATCTTGGAGAAAAGCGGCACGGTCAGCGCAAACGAAGCGGGGAAGACCGATGTGCCCGCGTTTGACCGCATCTACGTGCTCGGCTACGACAAAGACCGGCAGGAGCATTACACCGTCTATCGCAGTCCGGACTTGGAAGGCTATCTTCCCCTCCGCGTCGAACAGGAGGGCGACAGCAAAATCTTCTCCGTCAAGCTACAGCACGAAGGGCAACTGCAAGAGGCCCGCTACCGCGTGCGCACGGACGACCGTGGGCTGCTCAAAGTGGAGCCCCTCAACGACGCCGCCAAGAGCAGCAAGCGGAAATAGGCGTCTGAGCAGACCGGGGCTCGCCCGCCGAATTTTCCGTCGCTTTAATGCTCCGAAACTTTTTTCGCTCGGGGTGTTGACAAAACTTTCGGAATGCCTATAATGCCTCTTTGCCTAAGGGCAGTTGACATTCCAATAACAAAAAGCGCAGTCACGCGAGCCGCTTCTCTTTCAAGAATCGTCTATGAGAGAGAGCGGCTATTTCATCCGCGACCGGCGGCAATTACAGCCACTATATCGGGATAGCAGCTTGCGCGAGTTTGGCACTTTGAGCGAGGGAAGGTACAAGCATCTTGATTGATGAATCTGAAGCCTTCATAGACTCGAACAGAAATTGGATGTCAGCGTCGGGAAGGTAAGAAAAAGTTTTTTGAAAGGTGAGTCGGGCAACCAAAGGGACGCAGCGAGCGTCTTACTCCGACGCACTTGACAAAGTGACGTGATTGAGTTAGAGTCACAGTTTCCTTGAGACGAGAAAAAGTCGTCTGTGAGGCAACTAAAAAGAATCCCGTAGCAACTAAGTACGGATTCGGTAAAAGTGAACCGATCTTTGAAAACTAGATAGAGCGTGTCCTGTTAAGACCTTTGAGAGCAGAATGCGAGCGATAAAGCTTGCATTTCTAAAAACTCGAGAAGAGTCATTATCAGAATACTTTAACCAGTACATGATAATGTTCCAGAATCAAAACTTATAAACGAGAGTTTGATCCTGGCTCAGAATCAACGCTGGCGGCGTGCCTCAGACATGCAAGTCGAACGCGAAAGGCTCCTTCGGGGGCCGAGTAGAGTGGCGTCCGGGTGAGTAACACGTGGGTAATTTGCCTTCGGGTGGGGAATAACGTCTCGAAAGAGACGCTAATACCGCATAATGCAGCGGCATCTATGATGACAGTTGTTAAAGCGGGGGATTCCGCAAGGAACCTCGCGCCTGAAGAGAAGCCCGCGGCGGATTAGGTAGTTGGTAGGGTAATGGCCTACCAAGCCAGCGATCCGTAGCCGGCCTGAGAGGGCGGTCGGCCACACTGACACTGACATACGGGTCAGACTCCTACGGGAGGCAGCAGTCGGGAATTTTGGGCAATGGGCGAAAGCCTGACCCAGCAACGCCGCGTGAAGGATGAAGCATTTCGGTGTGTAAACTTCACAAGATTGGGAAGAATAAGTTGGGGATAATACCCCCGACGATGACGGTACCTTTTGTAAGCTCCGGCTAACTCCGTGCCAGCAGCCGCGGTAATACGGGGGGAGCAAGCGTTGTTCGGATTTACTGGGCGTAAAGGGCGCGTAGGCGGCGCAACAAGTCACTTGTGAAATCTCCGGGCTTAACTCGGAGCGGC
>DATLMV010000105.1:0-10798 GCA_035537095.1 Pyrinomonadaceae bacterium | reverse complement strand
GATTTGAAATCTCGCTGCCTTCTCTGCGCGAGCGTCCGGACGACATCGAACCTCTCTCGCAGCATCTGCTCAAACAACTCGGCGGCGCGCATCCGCCCACGCTCACGCCCGAAGTGCTCGCCGCGTTGCGCGCATATCATTGGCCGGGCAACGTCCGCCAACTGCGTAACACTCTGGAACGCGCCACGCTTCTCGCCAACGACTCGCGCATCACCACCAGCGAACTGCCACCCGAAATCGCCAACCCCTCCGTCAGCTTCGGCGCGTTGGCCGCTCCCAACAGCGCGAATCTCAACAGCAACAGCACGGGCGCGCAGGCGGCGAACTCCGCGCCGCCGGGCACGCCGCCCCCCTTGCGCGAAGTCGAACGCCAGCAGATTCTCGCCGCCCTCGAACAGACGGGCTGGCATCGCGGCAAGACCGCCGAAATGCTCGGCATCTCGCCCTCCACACTCTACCGGCGACTGCGCGACTACAATCTCATGCGACGAATGTAGATGAAGTGCGCGGTAAGCTATAAAAATAAGAAGCGGCGAGTTATCGTAACTCGCCGCTTCTTATCTTCTGTTCGGTTCTTCTTTTAACTGCTCAACGCTCACCGCTCACTTCTTTACCCGCCGCCGCCCGTCAGCGGTTTGGTCTTGTCCGGCTTGTCGAGCATGCGGCGCGCGGCTTCGGCCTCTTTGAGTTGGCCTGTGCGTTGGTAGAGGTCTGCGAGATGTTCGAGGACGACCGGCGACTGCGGCTGGATGCGGAGCGCGGCTTCGTACTGTTTGATGGCCTCTTTCGGGAGGTTCAAATCGGTGAGCGCCTGCGCGAGTTTGAGTCGCCCGTGAAACTCGCCTTCGATGCGCGCGAAGCTTTTGAGGGCGTCGTTATATTTACCGAGACGAACCTGCACGAGCGCGATGCTGTTGACGATGTTCGTCTCGTTCGGAGCGATGCGCGCCGCCTGCTTGAGACGCTTGAGCGCATCGGTCGCGTTGCCGCTCAGGTATAACGAGTGGCCGAGATTATGTAGCACCCACGGGTTATAGGGCGCGACGCTCAACGCGCGTGAGTAGTGCTCCTGTGCATGACGATGCGCGCCGATGCGGTCGTAGGTTCGGCCCAAAAGGTTATTGGCTTCGACCAAATCCGGCCCGACGGTCGCCGCGATGGAAAGCTCCGCAATCGCCTCGGCGTAGTAGCCATACTCCAACAGCGCGCGTCCCTGAGAAAGATGATCGAGCGGCACGTTTTCGATGTAGGGCTTCCACATCACGGGCGGCGTCTGATTCTTAGGCGCGGGCAGCGCGACGGCGTTCCCCGTCGCACTCGACGCCGTCTCGACGCCGCTCCCGCGATTAACTCCGGCGACGCGCTTCTGCTCTTTCTCGTTCCGCCGACGCTCCTGCTCCGAAGCCTTGCGCGCCCGCTCCGCGTCCGCGCGCTGCGACGCCTCCGCGACCTCCGCCGCGACGCCCGCCTCGGCCCGCTTGAATCCGGCTGCGTCCGGCCTGTCCTCTTTTTTACTACCGCCGCCGCCGAAGAGTCTGCCGAGCGCGCGAAACGGCGCGGTGATGATGCGCACGAATCCGTTGCTCTTTTTCGCGGACTTCGGCGCACCGTCAAACACGACGACGCTCAACGCATAGCCGCGATTCGGCGAACCGCTCGCGCCGTTCGCGTGCGCGACCGAAGCGAACAGCGAAATGATGATGAAGAGAGAAACGACGCTCTGCTTGCGTATCACAAAAACCTTCTTTCAGCCCCGCGAGGCCAGACCGCGTTCGATGGTTGTCAGCTTCTCCCCGGCGCGTGCGACGAGAAAAGACCATGTTGATTATAAGCCAGCGGGCCGCGTATGTAAAAAGAGTGGTTATCTTCAGGGCGGACGACGAAGCGGACAGGGAAGGAAGCGCGCGGCGTCTATTCCGCGCTGTGCGCGAAGGCGGAACGCAGGCGTTCGGGCAGGGCGACGGCGCGGCGTTCGTCCAAATTCATCGCCACCTGCACGAGCGTCGCACGCGCGCACAGGAAGCCGTCAGCCGCGCGGCGCAGGCGATACTCGAACGTCGCGGAACTCCGGCCCGTGCGCGAGACGAAGACCTCCACGTCAACTTCGTCACCGTAAACGAGCGGCGCGAAAAACTCGGCCTGCGCGTTGACGGTTGGAAACCCGATGCGCTCCGCGCGAATCAGTTCGTCGTATTTAATCCCGCAACGCGCCGCGAAGAACTCCTCCATCGCCACGTGGCAATAGTGAAACAGCGACGGATAATAGACCAGTCCCGCCATGTCAACGTCGCCGAAACGAACCTTGATGCGTGTGGAAAATGGCATGCAAGTTAGTGAATAGTAAATCGTCAATCGTGAATAGATAACTGCTTTCAGGGCGTTGTTGCAAAAGTCAGGTCTCAGCACAATATGTTGAGTCAAGACCTACTTTCAAGCTCAACTAATTGACGCCGCTTCGACTTTTGCAACAACGCCCTGCTTTCAGCACATTTTCTATTTACGATTGACGATTCACGATTGACGAAGCAACTTTCTATCAATCTTCCCCCTGTCGTTCTTCGGCAGGGAGGCGACGAACTCGATCCAGCGCGGGTATTTGTAGGGGGCGATTTTTGATTTGACGAAATCTTTGATGTGCTGCTCCAACTCGTTTGAGGGCGCGCGGCCTTCGCGCAGGACGACGAAGGCTTTCGGCTTGACCAAATGGTCGCCCGCTTCGTGCCCGACGACGGCACACTCGCGCACGGCCTGATGTTGCAGCAGGCAGTTCTCGATCTCGGCGGGCGAGACGAAGATGCCGGAGACCTTCAGCATGTCGTCAGTCCGCCCGTGATACCAGAAGTAGCCCTCCTCGTCGGCGTGAAACTGGTCACCCGTCGTGCACCAGTCGCCCGCGAAAGTCTCCTTGGATTTCTCGTGCGCCTGCCAGTAGCAGAGCGCAGCCGAGTCGCCCTTGATGCGGAGCGTGCCCATCTCGCCCGCGCGCAGCGCGCGCCCTTCGCCGTCAACGATCTGCGCCTCGTAGCCCTCGACGATGCGCCCCAGACTTCCCGGTTTCACGTCGCCCAAACGATTCGAGATGTAGATGTGGAACATCTCCGCCGAACCGATGCCGTCCAGAATCTCGACACCGAACTCACGCATCCAACGCTCGTAGAGTTCGACCGGCAGAGCCTCGCCCGCCGAGAGACACATCCGCAGGCAGGATAGATTTTTGTCGCCCGCGCCTTCGAGGTTGAGCATGCCGTTGATCATCGTCGGCACGCTCGTCAGCACGGTCGGGCGGAAGCGTTCGATAACTTCAAACATCTTCTCGGGCGTCGAACGTTCGCGAAAGAGCGCGGTCGCGCCGCCGACGGCGAAAGGAAAGAGCAGGTTCGTGCCCGTCGCGTAGCCGAAAAAGAGCTTGGGGACGGAGACAGTCAAATCGTTTTCGTCGAGGCCGAGCGTGCGTTTCGCATAGACCTCCGTGTTGAAAGGCAGGTCGTGTTGCAGGTGCACCGCTCCCTTCGGATGGCCGGTCGAGCCGGAAGTGAAGAGCCAGATGGCGATGTCGTCGCGGTGGGTATCGGCGGGCGTCAGAGCGTCGCGCATCGTCGAGACCGTCTGCGCGAACGGCACGAACTCCCCGTGCTCGCGCCCGACGACGACGACGTGTCGCAGATACCGCGCATCCTCCGCGACCTCCGCAAACACGGCCAGCAGCGACTCGTCAACAACCGCGACGCGCGCGCGCGTATATTCCAGATAGTACCTGTAATCGTCGGCATGCAGCAGCGGGTTGACCATCGTGATAACCGCCCCGATGCGCGCCGCGCCGAACCAACTCCAAACGAACTCGGGACAATCCGGCAACGCCAGCAGCACGCGGTCTTCCACGCCGACGCCCAACTCGCGCAAACAGTTTCCCGCGCGATTCGACATCCGCACCGCTTCGCCGTACGTCCAAGACTCGTCCCCGAAATAGAGACAGGTCTTGCCGTCGCGCCCTTCCTCAACGTTGTGATAGAGGAAGTACTCGCTCATGTTGAAGCGTTCGGGAAATTCGATGCTCATACTAGTTGAAGTTCGCAATTACTTTGAAGAAGCTTTTTCTAAGGGCTAAAAGGTAATAACGTGCGCTGCATTTTGGTTGGAGCAAATATCTATTGAACTAATCATGTAACCCCCTACAGAACTTCGATTGATTGTTTGACCTAAAGCTTGAACACCGGGACACATACCAAGATGCCTACTGCTTGGGTACTCGCAGATTGGAGAAATCCGATAATCTGATTCTGCTCCCGGGGGGGTTGAAATTAGTGCGGATTTTTCTTTATTTAGTGGCCCTAAAACTCTCGTTGACCCGTCTCTGCATCGGAAAATACCTGCAACATGTACAGTGTCCCCGAAGTCCACTACCTGTAAAGCTATCTTGCCAGTGTTATCTTTGATTTCAAGCACGCTGTCGGTATAGTTCCGGTCAAAGATAGCAGGTCGCGCCTGATGCACCCATTCGTTGTCTTTCAATTCCGCGATGAGATCACCTCGATTATTCATTATTTGCGTGGAGACAAGTAAACTATTGTTCACTCGCCGAAGAGACAAAACCGCAGCTTCTTTATCACGAAGGAAAACTCCATCTTTGGATGTAAGAAAGAATCGTTTAGACCCTACAGATATATTTTCGATGGGATTTGTTGCGGAGGCGGACAACACGCCTGAAGTCGCGTTAAGCCTACTTTCTTGTGTGGCTGCGCTTTTATCTTGCAGGTAGAGTAGGAATCCTATCGAAGTAATTAACACGCCTAACAAAGACACAGCGGTAATCCAATGGTTTCTTACTGCATTGAAAAAACGCTTGTTAAGCTGCACTGCTGACCCACAATGTGTTCTCAAATAACAAAAGTCAGTACCTGAGATTGCATTATTACCACATTGTTTACCGGTCTTGATCTTAGCTTTGCATTGCTTAGGCATAACATTTTAATGGTTTGCAAATGGACATCCAGCCACGCCGTGTTTGGTGTCGAGGTAGGTGCGGGCTTCCCAGAGTTCGGGGAAGAACTTTTTGTCGAGCGTGGTCTTCAGGTAGCCGACGCCTTCGCTGCCGCCCGTGCCGCGTTTTGCGCCGACCATGCGTTCGACCATCTTGACGTGATGATAACGCCAGAGCGAGAAATATTCGTCGTGCGCGATGAGACTTTCGGCGAGTTGAAACTCTTCGTAGCGCGTCTCGAAGTGGGTGATGATTTCGAGCATGGCGCGCGTGCGCTGGCCGTAGGCGCGTTGTCTGTCGGCGGCATTGAGCGCGGGATCGTCGGCGGGCGCGTCGAGGCCGCGCCGACGCAGGAGCGCGTAGAACGAGTCGGCGAGCGTGGGCGCATCGAAGCGAGCGCGCAGGCGGGTGTGCGCAAATTCGTCGTCCTGAAAAGCGCGCAGGACGGCTTCGTCTTTCAGACCGGAGGCAAACTCTATTTCGCGAAACTGCATGGACTGGAAACCGCTCGCGGGGTTGAGTTCGTCGCGGAAGCCGAGGAAGCTCATCGGCGTCATCGTCTCAAGAATGTGAATCTGGTTGACGAGCAGCTTCTCGATTTCGACGACGCGACCGATGGCGCGCGCGGCGAGGGGCGCGTGGTCTTCGTCGCAAGCGGCGCGGGCGGCGTCAATCTCGTGCAGAATCTGTTTGAACCAAAGCTCGTAAGCCTGATGAATCGTGATGAACAGAAGTTCGTCGTGATGCGCCGGGTCGGAGAGACAATTCTGCAAGCCGATCAGGTCGGCCACCCGCAGGTACTTGTTGTATGAGAGCGTTGGTGTGCTGCCGTATTCTTTAGACATAAGAGAACAGTGACGAGTGACAGGTGACGAGTGACGAGCAATAAAAAGCGATAAGTGACAAGTGATTAGTGAGAAAACGCTGTGATGCGTGACGGAATGATGAGAGAGAAGCTATATAAAACTTTTATCTCATCGCCCGTCACTTCTTTTCTGACTTGTCACTTATCACTTGTCACTCGTCACTATAGTTAAAACGCTGCGCTCGCGGCTTCGTGTGCGGCGTAGGCGCGCGTGTCAATGATGCGGCGCATTTCGCGGACGACCGTATCGAGTTCTTCGTCTTTGGTGTAGAAGTGCGGCGAAATGCGGATGCCCGCGCTGGGACGATAATCAACGATGATTTCGCGGTTGACGAGTTCGCGCGTGACGGCGGCGTCGTGTTCGGTGGCGACGGTGATCGTGCCGCCGCGCTGTGCCGGGTCGCGCGGACTCGTGACGCGAAAGCCCGCCTCCTCCGCCAACTCGACGAGGCGCGTCGTCTGCCGCGTGCTCTTGGCGCGAATCTTCCCGACGCCGATCTCGTTGATGATTTTGTAGCCGGACTGCGCGGCGAAAAGCGCGGGGATGGCGGGCGAGCCGTGCAGGAAACGCGCGACGCCGGGCGCGTAGCGAATCGGCGCATCGGCGAAAGTGAACGGCGTCTCGTGTGCCATCCAGCCGGTCACTTTGGGTTCTAAAGTCCCGTGCAGGCGCGGCGCGACGTAGAGATAACCCGCGCCGGGGCCGCCGCACAACCACTTGACCGAGCCGCCCGTCGCGAAGTCAACGTCCAACTCTTTGACGCTGAACGGCACAGTCCCCGCCGACTGGTACGTGTCGAGCACGACGAGCGCGCCGACCTCGTGCGCGCGTTCGGTGATGGCGCGCGCGTTCTGCAAAAACGCGCTCTTGTAGAGCACGTGCGAGATGGGCACGAGCAGCGTCTCTTCGTCTATGGCGGCGAGCATGCGTTCGAGCGGGACGGTCGTGCCGTCGTCGGAAGCGACGCGCTCCACGCGAAAATTCCCCTGCCGCGCGTGCGCCTCATAGACGTACATGACGGAGGGAAACTCCAACTCGGAATAGACGATCTTGTTACGCTTCGAGTCGCGCGGCGGGTCGAAGCAGGAGAGGATGAGCGACTGGCAGACGGAGACGTTCTGATGCATCACGACCGACTTCTCGCCCGCGCCGATGATGCGCGCAATCTCGTCGCCGAGCGCGAGCGGCATCTCCCACCACCCTTCGGCCCACGCGCGCACGCCGCGCGTCGCCCACATCTCCGCATAGGTTTGCAGGCTCTCGAAGGTCGCGCGCGGCATCGCGCCGAGGCTGTGCGAGATGAGATAGATGGTCTTCTCAAGAATCGGAAACTCGCGTCGCCACTCTAAAAGCTCGTCGGTCAAAAATCGTCTCCTCCTGCATGAAACTTGTCGCACGGTTCGGGTGTCGAGATGAGTATTCTCAAAACTCAGTATAGTCATCCGCGAATCGAACGTCTATCGCCCGCAGGTGAGTGTGAGAGTTCGGCGCAGGTCAGACGGAGGATGACGGAGAATGCCTGAGAACGTGATGCCCGTTCACCTGCGGCAAACTTCCGTGTCAACGGTCGCGCAAATACCTCCGGCGTCTTGAAAGCCGCATAAACACAGGCTCAAAACCTCGCGGCGGTTATTTGCGAAACCGCCTCCGGTCAATCTCCCGCCGTTTCCCAAGGCAATTCTCCCTCGAACAACTGCGGCCCGCGATGTTGCAGCAGTCGCGCGAGCGGAGGGCAACTCGACAGATACGGGTGCACTCTGCGGAAGGGATTGCGCGCCTCTCTTTTGGCGGCGAGCGGCGCATGCGCGGCGTACGGGTCGCGGCGGAAGGGTTCGAGCGCATGCGTGCGTTCTGCGGCGAGCGCGGCTGCGGGGTCTGCCGGATTGTTGACACCCGAGAAGACGAAGCGCGCGGAGGGGAAGCGCAACGCCGCGCGGTGCAACTCGAAACGCTCACGCTTGAAGGCCCAACTGACAAGCGTCACGGACGTGGGGAACGCCTGCGTGCATTCGTAGAAGCGACAGATGGCGAACAGCAGATTCTCAAGCGAGTCGCGCGCAAACTCTTCGGTCGTCGCGCGCGCGCCCGCGCCCGTGTCCCACCAGCGAAAGTGGTTCGCAAGCTGCCAGTAGCCCTGCGCCTCGCTGTGCGGCCCCGCCGCGACGCGCGTCTGCCCGCCGGAGAAGACGAGGAGCGAGCGCGCATCGTCATCGGCCAACTCGACGCCGCGCCGGATGTGTTCGAGATAAAAACGCGGCTCGCCCTTCTGAAAAGGTTGCAGCGACCAACTATCGTCGTCGAGAGGGTCTGCGAAATCATCTGCCGTATAGACCGCATGACCGGCGACGACGACGAGATTTTCTGAAGTTGTCCAGTCAGGATTCGACATGCGGCTCGCGGCCAAATCGCGTGCGGATACGAGGCTCTCTTTCATCCGTCAACGTGTTCGAGCAGTTCGATGCGGTTGCCGAAGGGGTCGAAGAAGGAGAGGCGTTTATAGTTCGGTATCTGCACTTCGTCGCGGAGGCGCACGCCGTTCTGCTGCAAGTAGCTTTTAACCTCGTCCAAGTCTTTCACCTCGAAGGCCGGATGCCGCTTGGACGGACTCTGCCCGTCCTCGATGCTGATGTGGAGTTGAATACCGGCGACGTTGAACCACATCCCGCCGCCGGGTTTAAGGGCGTCGGGTTTTTCGATCTCCTCCAAGCCGAGCAGTCCGCCGTAGAATTCCCGCGCGCGTTCTTCCGCGCCCGTCGGAATCGGAAGCTGCACATGATTGAGTCGCGTGAATCGTATCTGCATCGCCGTCACCTCTTTAAAAATTTCTCTCAACAGAAGCTTACAACTATTCTCGACTGCCCGCGACGGGCGAGAGGCGGCCTCTCCATCATGTCGTGTAAATCTCGTTCATTGTTTCAGGATGTGCGTTTCGGCGTCGAGGATGATCGTCTCCTGCCCTGCGAGCGGGGCAATCGCGGAGGGCCGGTATCAGTTCGACCTGTGTTGCGGTCTTGAAGTCGTCAGTCGCACCGCACGGCGCACAAAAGTCGTCCGTCATGGCCCTCTCTGCGTGTTTCCGCGCACGGGCGTCGAACTGCTACACTCAACGCCCGAAACCGAAACGATGACTTGGCATCCCGCACATCCCGTCCGCCACACGATACCCGCGACGCGCTGGCCCACGCGCGCGGAGGCAGAGCGCGCTCTGCTGTTTCAACCCTTGAGCGTCGGCCCCGTCGTGCTCGAACAGCGCACGTGGGTTCCGGCGATGGTTCCTTGGCGGGCGACCGAGGACGGCTACGTCACGCCCGCGAACCTCGATTGGTACGGGCGTTTCGCCGACGGGCGACCGGGCGCAATCGTCGTCGAAGCGACGGGCGTGCGCGACATTCCGAGCGGGCCGCTGCTGCGTATCGGGCACGACCGCTACATCGCGGGCCTGCGTCAACTGGTCGAAACCGTGCGGCGTCGAAGCCTCGGCCACACGCGCCTGTTTATACAGATTATAGATTTTCTCTCCGTCAAACGGCGTCCCGAGAAAGCGCGTGTCTTTGAACGCTTCTTCGCGCCCGCCGCGCGCCATCGCCGCGCCCTCGCCGAAGCGACCGCCGACGACGCTTGGCACACGCGCGACGAAGCGGAACTGCGACGCTATCTCCAAGCGGACGCGAGCGACGAGACGCTTGAGCGCGTGCTCGACGAGCGCGAACTGGAATCATTACGCTTCGGTTATCGCGAGCGCGTCACGGACACGCATCTCGCGCACATCCGCGAACTGCCCGAAACGCTTCCCCAAATCTTCGCCGACGCCGCCCTGCGCGCACGCCTCGCGGGATTCGACGGCGTCGAACTCCACTACGCACACGCCTACACGATGGCCTCCTTCCTCTCGGCGCGCAACGGGCGCACGGATGGCTACGGGGGAGAGCGCGAGAATCGCGTGCGCCTGCCGCTAGAAGTTAACGCGAAGGTGCGCGAGCGCGTCGGCGCGGACTACGTGGTCGGCGTGCGTTTTCTCGGCGACGAGGTGATCGAGGGCGGGAGTCGCATCGAGGATGCGGTCTATTTCGGGCGCGAGTTTGCGCGCGCGGGGATGGATTATCTCTCCGTCTCGAAGGGCGGAAAGTTTGAAGACGCGAAGCAGCCGAAGGTCAATCAGGCGGTCTATCCGTACACGGGACAAAGCGGCTACGAATGCATGCCGACCGTCGTCTCCGACGAGCGCGGCCCATTCTCGCGCAACGTCTCGTTGTCCGCCGCCGTCAAACGCGCCGTCAACCTTGAAGGCTTCAACACACCCGTCGTCGCCTCCGGGGGCTTGGCGACCTTCGAGCAATGCGAAGAGATTCTCCAGCGCAACGAGGCCGACATCATCGGCGCGGCCCGCCAGTCGCTCGCCGACCCCGACTGGTTTCTCAAAACGCGTGCGGGGCGCGGCCCGGAGATTCGTCGCTGCACCTACACCAACTACTGCGAAGGGCTCGATCAGGTGCACAAACAGGTGACGTGCAAACTCTGGGACAGGCTCCAACTCGACGAACCCGACATCACCTTGAGCGACGACGGTCGCCGCCGCCTGCTCCCGCCGCGTTGGGAATCGCCGCCCGATAAAGAGTGAAAAGTGTTTGAGGCTTGAGAGCGTTTATCAATCGAACGCCAGATAAAATCAGACGACAGCCGCCCGCGCGTTCTCTTGTCAATGCCGCGCCCGCATCGCCTCGTCATAGGCGGCGATAAACGCGGGGTCGCGCCGCTTCAAGTTGTCATAGTCAATCTTCTTGCTGCGCGTCATCAGTTTGTAGGCAAACTCGACGGGTTCGAGATGCATGTATTCTCGTGCGTTCTCAAACCACACGAGGCTCTCGTATGCAGCCTGTTGATAGGCTTCGATGACGGGACGACGCACGCGCTCGAAATCCGCGAGCGCGCTCGCGGTATCCATTCCGGCGGCGAA
>DATLMV010000104.1:0-32855 GCA_035537095.1 Pyrinomonadaceae bacterium | reverse complement strand
AAGCGTCCTGACGTGAGCTTTTTCATTGACCCGTGCGAAGTTTAGAAGCGGTAGCCGATGCCTGCGGTGAACTGAAAATTGTGCCGGGTTTCGGCGGGCACGTCGGCGACCACGCCATTAGTGAAGGTGCTGAAATCTATGATGGAGATTTGCGTCGCATCGTAGCGAATGATGGTGTCGCCCGCGTCGAAGCGTGCGACGATGCGGCGCGAAGGATAGAACTCAACGACGCCGCCGACATCGGCATTGAAGTAGGTCTTCCGCTCCGTGCCGAAGAGACCGACGACGACCTGCCGCCCCAATGCATTGACCGTGCGCGTGCTTTGCAGTTGCCTGACATCGCTGTAGCTGATGAAGCCGGGCCGCGCTTTGCCGAAGACGCCGAAGCGTTCGAAGCGTCTGCCGATCTTCACGCCGAACAAGCCTTGAATCCCGCGCCCGCCGATTCTGCTGTCGGAGAAATTATCTTTGGTAAAGAAGTTGGCGACCGTTTCGAGCGCGATGCTGCGGTTGAGATTGACCGTCAGACGCCCGCCGATAGCCGGTTCCGTGAAGTTGGCACGGCTGACTAGCTCTATGCCCGACAGCGACTGTCGGGTCGTAATCGGAGGCACGCTCTGGAACGTGGCCGACGGGTTGTTGCCCGCGCGCACGCCACCGGAGAGGACGATGACATCGTCGCCAAACGTAAACTCTTTGGGCGTGTTGAGACTGAGCGAAGAGTATTGGATGCCGACTTCGACGGTCGGCACGTCGTTGGCGTCGCTTGCAGAGGGCGCGCTCTGGTCGTCGCCGCCGGAATCCATGAAGCGGAAACCGATGCCTGCGCTCAACTGAAAGTTGTGCTTGTATTCGCGGGGGCGTTGGATGAGCCGGTCGCAGCAGACGGGCGTGTCGTTGAAGTCGAGGCGCGGGCTGTAGCGGATGATGGTGTCGCCCGCGTCGAAGCGCGCGACGATGCGGCGCGAAGGATAGAGTTCAAGCACGCCGCCAACATCCGTCGTGAAAAACGTCTTGCGCTCTTGGCGAAACTCGATGCCGCTGAAGACCGGATTCGGCACGCGGAAGATAACCGGCATCTGGCCGAAGCTGACGAGGCCGGGGCGCGCTTTGGCGAAGACGCCGAACTTCTCGAAACGCTTGCCCGCCTTGACGCCGAACTGTCCCTGCACGTTGCGCCCGAAAACGCCCTTCTGCGGAAAGAGATTGCCCTCGGCCTCGATGGCGACGTGGTCGTTGAGATTGTATGTGACGCGCCCGCCGAAGCCGGGGCGCGTCTCCGTCCCTCCGAGAAAAAAGCTCTCGGGCGGGTTGAGTTCGAGCGTGGAGAATTGGACGCCGACTTCGACCTTCGGCGCGTCCTTTTCCTGCGCGCGCGCATCATTCGCGCAGCAGAGCGACACGCAGAGCAGCGCGGCGACGACGACGGCGGCCCGGTATGGTGAGGTAGGTTGCATGTATCTCTCTCCTTTGTTGCTGATTGACGATGAATGCCGCGCCGCACGTTTCGGATGATGCGAGCGTCGCGTTATTCAAACGTCAAGGACGGATGTGAGTTCCACAAGTTCTCCGTCGCGGCGGAGACAATAGACGAGACGTGTGTCCGCGATTTTAGAGAAAGACAGGATGATGGATTTCAGGGCGGTTTGCAAACGGGTGCGAGTTGCGAAGGGAGTTTGCGGAGACGGGCGACACGTCGTCCGGCCCGCCCGTCTTCGTCAGACAAGCGGGCCGGATGAGAAGTCTTGAGCGCGTACGTTTCGGCGGGTTGTTCGTCGCTCGTTTGCGCGTCGAGATTCGGGCTGCGGCGTCAGAAGCGGAAGCCGACGCCCGCGCTGAACTGTAGATTGTGTGTGGTGACGTTGGGCAGCCGGAAGGTGGTGGACGGCGGGCCGAAGGCGACGCCGGTGCGGTCGCGGTAGAGAATGATCGTGTCGCCGATGTCGAAGCGCGTGACGATGCGGCGCGTCGGGTAGAACTCAAGCACGCCGCCGATGTCGGTCGAAAAGTAGGTCTTGCGCTCGAAGTTCAAGATGGGAAAGATGAACTGGCCTTCGGGCGTCGTCTGCGTCTGGAAGCCCGTCACCTGCGGCACGCGACCGAAGCTGACGAAGCCCGGACGGGCCTTGCCGAAGATGCCGAACTTCTCGAAACGCTTGCCCGCTTTGACGCCGAACTGCCCCTGCCAAGTGTCGCTGTTCGGGCCGAAGAAGTTCGTGCGTCCGGCGATGAGGCTCGTCTCGGCTTCGAGCGCGACGTTGTCGGTCAGGTTATATGTGACGCGCCCGCCGATGCCGGGCCGCGTCTCGGCGCGACCGAAATCGGCGGCGTTGTAAGAGAGCGACGTGAAGAACGCTCCAACCTCGACTTTGGGCGCGTCCTCTTTTTGCGCGAGCGCGTCGCGCTGTCCGACGGCGAGCGCGAACATGATGGCCGATGCGATGACGAATGTGATCTTTTTCATTGAAGCAATCTCCTGATAGAGTTTGAGAAATGGCTGCGCGGAAGATTCGTCCGCCGCGCCGCCGCCTGTGTTCGAGTTGTTGATGCCGCGCGGTCGGGACACACCTCTCCCGTCAACTCTTTGCCGCGCAATTCGTGCGACGGGAAAAAGAAGCGTGCCGGACTCTCGTTTGTTTCCGCGAACTGTTTTAGACGCTCTGGCTCATCTGTCGCCCGCACTTGAAGCTCTGCTTGCGGACACACTTCTCCCCTGACGAGCCGATGCGCTCGCCGCCCTGAAGGGCTTGTCAGTTGCCGTCTCTATTTTTTCGGTAAGAGGTTCTCCATCCGGTCGGCGGAGCCGATCATCACGCGCGGGCGGAGGCGTAGCTGGCCGGATTCGTCCTTTTTGTTCTGCGCGTCGAGCTTACTTTGCGCGTCAACGTCAATCTTCAGTTCCGGCACGGCCTTGCTGGCGATGGTCGGGAACCGGCTGGAAGTCATCGAGTTGATTTTGAAACGCGACTCCTTCTCGCGTTCACGGTCGTCTGCGGAATCGCGCGCGGAGGGGAAATACTGCGGGACGTAATCGGCGTCGAGCAAGACCCAGAGGTTCCAGTCGCCCCCGCGCCCGACGACCGGCGCGCTCGAAATCCACTCGTAACGATTGCCGCCCAAGATAAACGAAATCTTGTTGTCTTCGACGACGCCGACCTTCTGAAAGTTGTAGCCCTCGCGCGGCGTGAGCGAGAAGATGAAGCGGCCCTGATAGGGGATGTAGAGCCAGACGAGCGGGCCGGTCGCGCCGTGCGTCGGCTTGCCGCCGCCGATGCGTTCGCCGTTCATCAGCAGTTCGTAATCCTTGACGGAGAGTTCGACGCTGTCAACGGTGAAGTCGCGCGCCCCCGTGTTGAGTTGCACTTCCCAGAGCTTCGCGCGGTCGAAGGAGACTTTCACCACGTCAACTATTTTGACGCCGGTCTGCGAGTTGACGAGCAGGTCGAGGGCGAAGGCGTCGCCGTCGTCAATCAACTGCGCTTCGGCAGGACGCGGCAGGGTGGCGAGGCTCAACCCGCCTTGCGCGCCCTGCTTCATGACGGCGGAACGGGCGCGCAGTTGTCGCTCGTATTCGGGGCTGAGAGGACGCACCGCGACCCGGAACTGTCTGGAAAAGGGGACGGGTATGATGACGAGGTCGTAGCCGAAGATGAAATTTCCCGCGCCGTCAACGAGCGTGCGGTGAATGACGTTGTCGGCGTCGAGCGACGCCTGCGGGTTGACCGCCGCCTGAATCCCTGACGACCCGGCGGACGTGCCGCGCGCAGAAGTCTCCACCGTCTCCAACTTGAAGCCGACGAAGCCCTCGCTCGCCAGCGGCACGATCAACTGGTGCAGCTTGCCGGTCTCCTGCGCGTCGCCGACGGCGACGAGTAGCAGAAAGATGAAGATGGAGAAGAGAACCCGTCTGTTCATCTCTCGAAACGCTCTCCTTTGATGATTCTCAATTTCACCTCGTCAGCCGGTTTGAATCCCGCCATGCTCGCCGCGCGTGTGCGTTCGTCTATCTGCTCCGGCTCGCGCGCCGTCGTTGCCACACTTGACGAACTTCGCGCCGCCGTTGTTGCCGCCGCCGTCCGCGCTGTCCGCGATTCCTCCCGTTTCGTCGCGCGCTCGCGTTCCACATAGACGACGCGCGTCACGACACGCTCTTTGACGACCGGCACTTCCACGATTCTGTCCGGCATGGCCTCCTGCGGCGAGACCGTCCGCTCTGCCGGGGCGGCGGGGCGCACGACCGCCGAGCGCATGGCGATGGCGAGCGGGACGACGACGAGCAGGACGAACGCCGCCGCGAGCGCGGGAACGGGGACGGAGACTCTGGTTGACAACAGGCGTTTCCAGAACGACGCGGGCGCTTGCACCTCCGAGCGGAAGGATTCGAGCAGTCGCCGGTCGAGCGCGTGCGTGCCGTCGGGCGCGCGCCATTGTTCCAAGAGCGCGTGCAACTCCGCGTCGCCGCCGTCTCGGGCGCGCAGCGGTTCGCGTCCGGTGCGCGAGGAAGCCGACGACGACGACCCGCGCGGGGAAAGCAGGCGCATGTGATTTTTCTCGTTGCTCATTTGTAAATCTTCTCCGACGCTATGGCTATCTCCGGCTCGCTTTTGAAGTAGGCCGCGAGCGACCTCCGCAATCCTTCGCGCGCGCGGAAGAGTCTGGATTTTACCGTGCCCGTATCCGCCCCGACAATCTCGGCGACCTCTTGCAACGTCAACTCCTCAAACTCGAACAGGACGACGGCCTCGCGCTGCAAAGGCGGCAGACTCGCAATCGCTTTCCGCACCTCGAAGGAAAGCTCCGCGTCGAGCAGTTTGCCGAGCGGTTCCTCACGCGCGGGCAGGCGCAACTCGTCGCGCACGTCCGTGATGTCGAGGGTCGCCGCGCCGTCGTTGAAGGGCTGGCGAAAATGTTTATAGGCGAGATTGCGCGCCGCCGCGAAGAGATACGTGCGGAGCGCGGAGCGCGCCGGGTCGAAGCGTTGCGGGTTCTTCATCAGATCGAGAAAGCAATCGTGCGTCACGTCCTCCGCCAACTCGACGCCGCCGAGCATGCGATAGGCGAAACGAAAGACGGGCGCGCGGTGTCGCTCGTAGAGCAGCAAGAATGCCGTCTCATCGCCGCGCCCCGCCCTTTGAAGTAGCTTCTCGTCCGTCATCCTTTGTCGAGGTTATCCTGTCTCAAACGAATCTGCTAACCGACGCCGAGCCTCGCTCGCTGACAGTTATTACCCGCAGACCGCGAAAGGATACGGAGACGCGGAAAGAAAGAGGCGCGGCGCGAAGCGACAGAGAGAAACGGCGACGCGCAAACGAAGAATATTACGAGCAGCTAACAAAACCCGAAGGAAATTAACAGGGATGGACAGGATAGACAGGATCAGAACAAAGGGAAAAGGGGGAAAGGTTACACAGGCACAGAGATTAAAGGTTAGAGCTAACTGCGTGTTTCGTTTTGCTCCCTTTCCCCGTTTCCCCTTTTCCCTTTTAACCTTCTTCTCAACATGTTTATCCTGTCCATCCCTGTTCAATGAGGCGTGTGATTATTCGGCGATGACGCGCGGGCGTGCGTCTAAGGGGTGCGCGCGTTCGTATGCGTCGGCGAGGCGCAGGAGCGTGGCTTCGCTCCAATGCGGGCCGAGGAGTTGGAAGCCGACGGGCAGACCGGCAGACGTGAGCCCGCACGGGAGCGAGACGGCGGGGATGCCGACGAGATTGGCGGTGCAGGTGTAGATGTCGCTCAGGTACATGGCGAGCGGGTCGTCGCTCTTTTCGCCGAGCATGAAGGCGGGCGTCGGCGTCGTCGGCATGGCGATCACGTCGCAACGCTCGAAGGCGCGCGCGTGGTCTTGTTGCAGGAGCGTGCGGACTTGTTGCGCCTTGCGATAGTAGGCGTCGTAGTAGCCGGACGAGAGCACGTATGTGCCGAGCATGATGCGGCGTTTGACCTCGGGGCCGAAGCCTTCGTCGCGCGTGCGCCGGTACATCTCTTTGAGCGTGCCCGCCTCCCCGGTGCGGAAACCGTAGCGCACGCCGTCGAAGCGCGCGAGGTTCGAGGATGCTTCGGCGGTGGCGATGATGTAATAGACCGCGATGGCATACTTCGCGTGCGGCAGTTCGATGTCAACAATCTCCGCGCCCAGATCACGATACGCTTCAATCGCTCGCTCGACGCTCTGGCGCACCTCCGCGTCCAACCCCTCGCCGAAGAGAGCGCGCGGAACGCCGACGCGCGCGCCGCGTATGTCGCCCGTCAGTTCGGAGATGTAATCGGGGACGGGCACGTCGGCGGTCGTCGCGTCGTGCGCGTCGCGTCCGGCGATACAGCCCAGAACCGTCGCCGCATCGCCGACCGTCAGACCGAAGACGCTCACCTGATCGAGCGACGAGCCGAAGGCCACCAGACCGTAGCGCGAGACGCGCCCGTAAGTCGGTTTGACGCCGACGATGCCGCAGAGTGCCGCCGGTTGACGGACAGACCCGCCCGTTTCCGACCCGAGCGCGGCGGGCACGATGCGCGCCGCCACCGCCGCCGCCGAACCGCCCGACGAGCCTCCCGGCACGCGCGCCGTATCCCAAGGGTTACGCACGGGGCCGTAGGCCGAGTTCTCATTGGAAGAGCCCATCGCAAACTCGTCGCAGTTGGTCTTGCCGACGATGACCGCGCCCGCCGCTTGCAGTCGTTCGACGACCGTCGCGTCATAGGGCGCTTGATAATCGCCGAGGATGCGCGAGCCACAAGAGGTTTGCAGACCGCGCACGCAGATGTTGTCTTTGACTGCGATGGGGATCCCCGCAAGCGCGCGGGAGGATGAGTGAGCGTCCGGCGGAACTTCCGGGCGTCGCGCCTCGTCGTGATGCTTCTCGGCGTTGTCGGCGGATGCGCCCGCGCCGTTTGCAGAGTCGAGCGCGTCGGCACGCGCGAGCGCGCCCGTGCGGTCAATTTGGAGGAAGGCGTTGAGCGTGTCGTTCAACTTCGCGGCGGCGTCGAGCGCGGATTGTGCGACGGCGTGCGCCGTCGTCTCGCCGCGCGAGAGACGCGCGCGCAGGTGCTTGATAGTCTTTTCGGTTGCGGTCATAAAAAAGTTCGATGTTAGATGTCGGCCCGCATACGAGAGGCGTGTGCGCGCGGCGTGAGCGCGCGGAAGAAGGGGCGGCGCGCTCCGTTTGAAGTTTAAAAATTCTCCGTCTCGTGAGAACCGGCCAAAACTTTCGGGACGCGGAAATGGCCGTGGGCGGGGTCGGGCGCTTCGGCGAGCGCGCGGGTCTGTCCGAGCGAAGGGCGCGCGACATCTTCGCGTGCGCTGTCGGTGCGTTCGCCCTGCGGCGTCAGTCCGCCGATGGCGGGTTCGACATCGCTCGTGTCCAGTTCGTTCAACTGCTCGACGTAGGCGACGATGGAAGCAATCTGCGGCGTCAACGCGCGCCGCTCCGCATCCGTGATTTCCAGATGCGCGAGGACGGCAATCTTCTCGATGTCGGCTTCGGTGATGGGCATTTTTTAGTGAATCGTGAATCGTCAATCATGAATAGATAAGAATTAGTAAATCGTGAATCGTCAATCGTAAATAGAAAGAACACGTTTTATCTATTTACGATTGACGATTCACGATTTAAGATTATGTGCCTCGATGTAGCTGCCCGCGGCGAGCAGGAAGCGGCGGCGCAGTTCGTCGTCGCGGATGGCGGAGGCGGCGGCGTTGAGTTCTCCGGCGCGTTCGAGGGCGCGTCGTTCTTGCACGGTGCGGTCGGCGTTCGAGAGTTGCAGGCGCGCGCGTTCCTCGCGTACTGTCTGCTGGTCAACACGAAATTCGATGTAGGTGACGAGCGCCTGACCGAGCATCGAGTTGACGCGAAAGAGCAGTTGACCGCTGACGGCTTCGAGTTGTTTCTGCCATGTCGTGTCGGGGACGGCGACGATGAGTGTCTTGCGATAGAGGCGAAAAGGGACGGCGCAGCCGCGCAGGGCTTCACCCGCGACGCGTCGCCATGCGACCAACGCCGCCGCCTCCACGACCTCTTCCGCCTCGCCCGCCGCGCGCAGAAGTTTCGGCAAAGCTCGAATCAAATCGTCCATCTTGGGAATTTTACGATTGACCCACCGGTTCATTGAATCAATGATTCAATGGCTAAATCTTCTTTCAATCAAAAATCAAAAATGATGCCATGAGTTTAAAGGATAAAGAGCAAGAGCGACAAGCGACAAGCGGGAGCGACGCGCGGGGCGCGCTTGTTTTGGAGCCGCTGGTGCTGGCTTCGAGCAGCCCGCGCCGCGCGAAGATTCTGCGCGCCGTCGGCTGGCCCTTCGAGACGCAGGCGGCGGACGTTGACGAGACGCGCGCTGAAGCGGAGGAGGCCGTCAGCTACGTCGAGCGGCTGGCGCGCGAGAAGGCGGAAGCGGTGGCGGGCGCGCGGCTGTTCGGGTTGGTGCTCGGGGCGGACACGGTGGTCGTCACGGACGGGCGCGTGCTCGGCAAGCCGCGCGACGACGCGGAGGCGCGAGAGATGCTGCGACTGCTCGGCGGGCGCGAGCACGAAGTCTTGACGGGCGTCGCGCTCGTGCGCGCGGAGACGAAGCGCGTCGCCGTCGCGCACGAACGGACGCGGGTGCGTTTCGGCGCGATGACCGACGCCGAAATCGAATGGTACGTCGAGACGGGCGAGCCTTCGGACAAGGCGGGCGCGTACGCCGTTCAGGGCCGCGCCGCGCTCTTCATCGAGGCCATCGCGGGCGACTACTGGAACGTCGTCGGGCTTCCCGTCCGGCTCGTCTACCGGCTCGCGAAGGAGATGTCGGAGGTCAGGGATTAGAGCGAATTTTCAGACGAGACGCCGTTGAAAACCGGGAGTTTATTCGTCTTATCTGCTCGCCAAACAAGAAGAGGCTGCTTCCCGTATCGGGAAGCAGCCTCTTTCATTATCTGCGGTTGGCGCGGCGACTGTCGCCGGAGCGTGTTATCAATTCTCGGCGAGCAACTTGTTGAGTCGCGGCGCGAGTTGGTCTGCGAGGTTGCCGTTCGGGTCGAGACCGCCGACGGGCGAGCCGGAGACGCTGCCGGCGCGATTGAGCAGCACGACGGAAGGCAGTTGGTCAATGTGCAACGCTTTGACGAGCGAGCCCTCGGAGTCGCGCAGGATGGCGACCTTCAAGCCCTGACGTTTGGCGAAGTCGCGGAGTTGCCCGTCGGTCGCGTAGTTCTTGGATTTCGGCGAAGCCGAGTCGGTGCTCACCCAGTAGACCCTGACGTTGCGCTCGCTGTACTGGTCGGCCAACTTCTGCACGCCTTCCACCTGCGCGCGCGAGAGCGGCAGCCAAGACGCGCCGAAGGCCAGCACGACGACATCGCCGCGCAGCATCTCCGAAGTGATTTCGCCGCCGTCCGCCGTCCGCAGTTTGAACTCGACCGGCACGGCCTGACCCGTCTGCACCGCCAGCGCGACGTTCGCGAAAGCGAACACCAGCGCGAGCGCGAGGGGCTTGAGAGAGCGACGTTTGGGGGACGACATTTTAATCTCCTTCCGTCCTTCAGGCGACGGAGATGTGTCTGCATTCAACCTGTGTAAAGCGCGTCGGAATGTGTGTGCGAGGTATCTCATACGCAGATTTAGATGTGCTGTCAAAAAGAAAGGTTGGACGGAAGGCGTACAAATGCGCGCTTCCCGAAAGCCTACTTTGGCGGCTCCAACCGCTCCGGAAAACGACCGAACACCTCCGCGTAGAGGGCCCTGTAATCCTCCCACGTATCCATGTCGCGCGCAACGTAGGGCGAGCCGACGGGCAGGCGCAAAACCTCCGTCCGGTGTGCGTCGAAGAGCGCGCGCAGGCCGCTCGCGGCGTCGAGATGCAAAAGCGACTCGCGGAACGCGAGGTCAACCAGAACCGGATGCCCGCCGCGCCCGTCCCATTGCGGCACGATGAGCCGCGCCCCCGTCTGCGCACGCGCGTCGAGGATGCTCTCAATCGCTGCGGGCGGGATCGCCGGTTGGTCAACCAGCGCGATCAAGACCGCTCCGGCCCCCGTCGAAACGCGTTCGACGCCCCGCGCGATGGAGACGCCCATCTCGCTCCCGCGCTCGTCGTTAGCTGCAAACTTCAACGCCGTCCCGGCCAAGCGCGCGCGCACTTCCTCCGCGCGATGCCCGACCACCACGACCGTCTCCCCGACGCCCGCCGAGCGCAGGTTCTGCACGCACGCCTCCAACACCGTCCGCCCCTCGTCGGGAAACGGCAGCAGCGCCTTGAACGCGCCCATCCGCCGCGATTCTCCGGCGGCCAAAATGATTGCGGCGACGCTTCGCTTCACAAAAAATTATGAAATAAATTTACAGGATGGACAGGATGCACAGGATAAAAGACTACGAGGGGAAAGGGAAAAGGTTAAAGGGTGAAAAGGTTAAAGGGCGAAAGGGTTAAAATAACTGTTGGCTCTCTGCAAGTTTATCCCGCTTCCCCATTTAACCTTTCCCCGTTTCCCCTTCCGGCTTCTATCGCAACTCTTCGAGCGCGCGCAGCACGTAGGGGCGCATCATCTGCTTGCGCCAGTTCATGATGAAATCGGTGTTGTCGAGCGGGCGGGCTTTGAGGTAGCAAGCCTCCGCCGCCGCCGCCATCGTCTCCGCGACGAGCGGTTGACCGATCAAAGCAGCCTGCGCCTCTCGCACTTCCATCGGCGCGGGCGAGACGCCGCCGAGAATCAACTTCGCGTCCGTGACCGTGCCGTCGTCCGACACGTCGAGCCGGACGGCGACGCCCAACACCGGAAAGTCGAACGCGCCGCGCCTGCGCAGTTTTTGATAGGTCGCGCGCCAGCCCTTCGCGGGTGGGAGTTGAATACTGACCAGCAACTCGTCCGGCCTCTTATGGAGATAATCTATCCCGTCGTTGTTGTAGAGTCCGGCGGCGGCGACTTCGCGCTCGCCGAGCGTCGAAGCCAGACGCACGCGCGCGCCCATCGCCACCATCAAAGGCACGAGGTCTGACGACTGCACCGCCCAACACGTCGCGCTCCCCGGCGCGACCCAACAGATCTCGCCGTCCTTCTTCATACAGAAGTTGATGGCCTTACGCCATTCGTAATTCTGGTCGTAATAATTGCAACGCGTATCGAGCAAAAGGTTCCCGCCAATCGTCCCCATGTTCCTCAAGACCGGCGTCGAGATCACACGCGCCGCACGCGCCACCGACGGGTAATCACGATTGATAACGGGATGCTCGCAGATGTCCGTCAGAGAGACGCCCGCGCCGATGCTCAACCCCGTCTCGCCGTCTCCGCTGATCTCCCGCAACTCGCGCAGGCGACCGACCGAGATCACCGTCCCCGGCGTCTGCTGCCGCCGCTTCATATTCGGATACAAGTCCGTCCCGCCCGCCACGAACTGCGCCGACGCCCCCGCGTCCGCCATCATCCGCACCGCCTCCGCAATCGTCTGCGGCACACGATAACTAAACTTCGGAAGTCTCATCATAACGTTTCAATTATTTCCCTCTGCTCTCTTAATACACTCCGACGCGCGGCGTCTCGCGCCCGTCGTCGCCGCCCTCGACTGTCTATCAGGCTCTCTTGCTTTCTTTAATCTTCAACTCGGGATGACGCGCGAGGAATCCCCCGCGCTTCATTTTGTATCGCCCCGGCTTGAGCATATCGTCGTCAGTCCAGCCACGCTTTAAGCCCTCCTCATAATCCTTTTGCGTGACCTCTAGCACGACCTCTTCGGTCTTTGTTTCGGCTTTCTTATTTTTAACCTTCTTCATATAAAGCTCTCTCAAATGGTGTTGGCTTCCGCGCTGAAATGATGCGAATTATATCACCTTGACGCTGGGCAAAAACGACGAACAGCAAGCGATTGACGGAATAGCCGATGATAAAGAAGCGGTCTTCGTCGCCGGAGTGTCCAGTATCTTGACCTTCGAGCGCATTCGGGTCATAAAAGACCTCTGTGGCCTCTCCGAAGCTGACGCCATGCTTCTCCAAATTGCTGATAGCCTTTTCATCATCCCACTCGAATCTCAACGCTAAGTCCTCTTCACATCTCTACGAATGCACGGCGACGCGGGGCATCTCGCGACCGTCGCCGCCTTCGTCGGGGGTGGCGACTTTGAGGGGGTCGGGCCATTCGACGTGGGGGATGGCTTTGGGGCCGAAGCGCGGGTCTTTGCCTTTGGCCTTGTCGCGGAGCGCGGCGAGAACTTTTTCGGGCGTGATGGGCACTTCGTCTATGCGGACGCCGACGGCATCGAAGACGGCGTTGGCGACCGCAGGCATGACGGGCAACAGCGGCCCCTGCCCGACCTCTTTCGCGCCGAAGGGGCCGTTGGGGTCGGCGTCTTCGACGAGATAGGTTTTCACGTCGCACATCTCCAAAGTCGTCGGGCTCTTGTATTCGAGCATCGAGGGGAACTTGTGTACGACGTTGCGGTTGGCGCGGTAGGTCATCTCTTCCATCAGCGCCTCGCCGAGTCCCATATAGACGCCGCCTTCGACCTGTCCCATCACGAGCATCGGGTTGATGCTCTGCCCGATGTCGTGCCCTATCCAGACGCGCTCGACGGCGACGAAGCCGGTCGCGGGGTCAACGTCAACTTCGGCGATGGCCGCCGAGTAGCTGTAGGCGGGCGAGGGGCCGACGCCCGCGCCTTTGAACTTCCCCGGCGAGCGCGGCGGAACATAAGAGCCGACCGTGCCGATGGTTCCGAACTTCGACTCGGCGAGCACGACCGCTTCGGCGAACGTGACGCCCGTCTCGGGGTGCTCCACGTCGAAGACGCGACGCTCGGCGAAGGAGAGATTATCGGCGGGGACGGAGAGTTTTTCGGCGACGGCGATGGTGAGGAGTTCGCGCGCGCGTTCGGCGGCTTGCAGCGCGGCGTTGCCGGTCATCAACGTGACGCGGCTCGAATAGCTGCCGAGGTCAACGGGCGTTAAATCGGTGTCGGCGGTGACGACGCGGATGTCGAAGGGGTCAATCCCTAAGACTTCGGCGACGACGTAGGCGAGCACGGAGTCCGACCCCTGACCGATGTCGGTCGAGCCGCATTGGACGCGGACGCCGCCCTGCCGGTCGAGCCCGAGTTGGACGCCGGAGTGCGGCATGTTGTTCCAGTAAATCGGCAGGCCCGCGCCGCAGATGTATGAGCTACACGCGATGCCGATGCCCTTGCCGTGCGGAAGCTGGCGATACTTGTTTTTCCAGCCGGAACCTTCGACCACTTTCTCGATGCACTTGCCCAAACCCATGCTGCCGATGCGTAGATAGTTGGCCGTCAGAGAGTAAGGTTTGACGAGATGTTTCAAGCGCATCTCGGCGGGGTCGAGCTTGAGTTCGTCGGCGATTTTGTCGAGTTGGACTTCGAGGCCGAAGCGCGGTTGCGGCGTGCCGTGGCCGCGTTTCGGGCCGCACGGCGGCTTGTTCGTGAAGCAGCGGACGCCGCGAAAACGGTAGCGCGGGACTTCGTACGTGACGGTTTGCAGCGCGCCCGTGTAGAACGTCGAAGCGACGCCGTAAGAGCCGTAGGCTCCGCCGTCGAGGAAGGTCTGAAAATCCATCGCGGTGATCGAGCCGTCGCGTTTTGCGCCCGTCTTGATCTTCATCAGCACGGGATGACGACCGCGATGGCAGTAGAAAACCTCCTCGCGCGTGAGAGTCACTTTGACGGGACGGCCTGTCCGCCGGGAGAGTTCGCAGACGGCGACTTCGTGGTTGAAGGGGTCGCTCTTGCCGCCGAAGCCGCCGCCGTTGGGCGTGGCGATAACGCGGATATGCGCGGCGGGCATCTGCAAAACTTTGGCGAGCGCGCGATGCACGTAGTGCGGCGTCTGCGTCGAAGACCAGAGCGTCAGCTTGTTGTCGGAATCGAAATGCGCGATGGCCGCGTGCTGTTCCAGCGGCAGGTGCGTGTTGCCCTCGTAGAAGAAGATATCTTCGCGGACGATGTCGGCGTCGGCGAAGCCTTCGTCCAAGTCGCCGAATTCGAGGTGAACTTTTTTATGGACGTTGCCCCCGTCGCCGTATTCGTGGATGCGTGGTTCGTCTATCAGGACGGCCTCTTCGATGCTCGTGATGCTCTGCAAGCGTTCGTATTCGACCTCGATGAGATTCATCGCCTCGAAAGCCGTGTCCTCATCTATGGCGGCGACGGCGGCGACCGGGTCGCCGACGAAGCGCACGCGCTCGATGCAGAGCGTGTGCTCGTCCTGACTGACCGGCAGGATGCCGTAAGGAATCGGCAAATCCTCGCCCGTGATGACGGCATAGACGCCGGGGAGCGCGCGCGCCTTCGACGTATCAATAGACTTGATGCGCGCGTGCGGCTCGTGCGCGCGCAGCAGCTTGGCGTAGAGCATGCGCGGCAAGCTGATGTCGTCGGCAAACTTCGTCTGCCCGGTGCACTTCTGGCGCGCGTCAACTTTGCGAAACGGCTTGCCGACGACCTTTAAAGGCTCGCCGTTATTCTTTTTCCCGTTGATGTTCATTTGGATGGTTCGAGCTAAGTTTATTCGTAGCCGTAAACGCTCTCGCGCGGAAGTTCCAACTCTTCGCCGCGCATCTGTGCGGCGGCGAGTTCGACGGCTTCGTAGATTTTGATGTAGCCGGTGCAGCGGCAGATGTTGCCGGAGAGAGCCTCTTTGATCTCGTCGCGCGTGGGGGCGGGATTGTGTGCGAGCATCTCTTTGGCGACGAGCAGGAAACCGGGCGTGCAGTAGCCGCATTGGGCCGCGCCCAGATCGGCGAAGGTCTGCTGCAAGGGATGCATCCGGTTGCCCTCGTTCATCCCCTCGACGGTTTCGACCACGCGTCCTTCGGCCTCCAAGCCGAGCACCAGACAGGAGAGCACGGAGCGACCGTCCAAGAGCACGGCGCACGTCCCGCACTCGCCGAGTTCGCAGCCGTGCTTCGTGCCGGTCAGCCCCAAATCTTCGCGCAGGACTTCGAGCAGCGTCTTGTGCGGCGCAAAGGCCACCTCCGCGGGCTCGCCGTTGAGAGTCAATTCGATGTGAGCTTTCTGTTTCATTCGATAACCGAAATTTCGTCTAAAAAGTGCGTTTGAGCAAGACCAATAATGATAGCAGTTTTGCGCGCGACTGGCGAAGTTGGAAGCAAAGGGAGGCGAGAAACTGACCGGCGGGAGGGAAGTGTTGAAGGGCGCGAATGCTATTTTGTTCGCCGTTTCATCATTCGTCGCGCGCGGCGTCGCTCTCGACGCTGACGATGGCGATGGTGATGTTGTCGAGTCCGCCGCGCTCTTTGGCGAGACTGATGAGACTGGCGCAGGCGTCGTCGGGGGCGGAGGCGTTGAGGGTTTGTTGAATCTCGGCGTCGCGGACGAGATCGTAGAGGCCGTCGGAGCAGATGAGAAAACGGTCGCCCGCGCGCAGGGCGAGCGGCGCGTCCCACGTATCGGCCTCGACCGTGGGCATCGTGCCGAGCGCGCGCAGGATGATGTTTTTGTCGGAATGATGACGCGCCTCCTCCGGAGTGATGAGGCCGAGTTTGACCATCTCCATCACGGCGGAATGGTCTTCGGTCATGAGACGGAGTTCCGCATCGCGCAGCATGTAGAGACGGCTATCGCCGATGTGTGCGGAGACGGCCATGTCGCCGACGATGGCGAGCGCGGTGCAGGTCGTGCCCATGCCGTAGTAGCGCGCGTCGGCGAGCGCGGCCTCATGGACGATGCGGTTCGCTTCTTCGAGGGCAAACTTGAGGGCGTCTGCCGCCGCCATCTCCGTTTGATAATAGAGACGCGTGACGTGTTCGACCGCCATCCGGCTCGCCACTTCGCCGCAGGCGTGGCCGCCCATCCCGTCGGCGACGACCGTCAGCGTCCCCTTCGTCGCGCGCGTCCCGGCGTCCTCCGGTTCGACGTGCGCGTAGGCGTCCTCGTTGGCTTCGCGGACGCAGCCCACGTCGGTCTGCACGGCGGCGGCGATGCGGAGTCGCGCGCCGGAAGTCGTTTCGGTTTCTGTCGCGCCCGCCGCGCGCGGCGACTGGTGCGGGTCGTCCTGTCCTGCGGCCTTAACCTTGTACATATCCACGCCCTGCTTTCTCGAATGCGTTGCGGTTGCGGAGAGTTTATCCGCCGGTTGAGATTTTAAAAAGTTGGTGTGAGACGGGCCGCGCGCGTGCGGGCTGGCGATAGTTGTTTGCGAGACGGATCAGAAAGCGTCGGCGCGGGCGCGTTCAGGTTTCGTTGGTGGCGCGTGCTTTCTGTCGCGCGGGTTGGAGCATGATGTTGTCTATCAGGCGCGTGTTGCCGAGATAGGCGGCGACGGCGATGAGCACCGGACGGTCTTCCGAGAGTTGTTCCAACTTCTCCATCGTCTCGGCGTCGGTGACGCTCACGTATTGCAGGCGCGCGCGCGGCTCGGCTTCGATCTGCTGGCGGACGGTTTCGGCGAGCCTCCGCGCGTTGCGTTCGCCTTCGGCGTAAGTCTCGCGGGCTTGCGAGAGCGCGCGGTAGATGACGGCGGCGGCGCGTCGCTCGTCCGCGCTGAGATACATGTTGCGCGACGAGAGCGCGAGGCCCGACTCTTCGCGCACGGTCGGCAGCACGACGATCTCCGTATCAAACGCGAGGTCGCGCACCAGACGCTCGACGACGAGCGTTTGCTGCGCGTCCTTCTGGCCGAAGAAGGCGAAGTCGGGGCGGACGGTGTTGAAGAGGACGGTCAGAACCGTGGCGACGCCGCGAAAATGGCCCGGTCGGGCCGCGCCTTCCAGTTGGTCTGATAGCCCCTCGACCGTCACATAGGTCGCGAAGTTTTTCGGGTAAATCTCCTCGACCGACGGCGCGAAGATATACTCGACGTTATAGTCGGACAGCAGCGTCGTATCTTTCGTCAAATCGCGCGGGTAGCGTTGGAAGTCCTCGCCGGGGCCGAACTGCGCGGGATTGACGAAGACCGAGACGACCACCACGTCGCACATCCGCCGCGCTTCGCGCACGAGACTGAGGTGGCCTTCGTGCAATGCGCCCATCGTCGGCACGAGCCCGATGGTTCTGTCCTCCTCGCGGCGCAGCTTGCGCGCGACGGAACTCATGCGTTGACGACGATTGATGATTTCCATAGAAACTTTCGGTAGTCAATCGTGAATCGTAAATCGTAAATAGAAAGCGTGCTTGATGCAGTTATCTATTTACGATTTACGATTCACGATTGACTAGCTTTATTTAATGGCATCGCTGTCGCTTGAGGCAGCGGGGTTGAGTTCGGCAGCCGCGTCTGCCGGGAGCGGGTAAGACTCGGCGGCGGAAGGATATGAGCCATTGCGGACATCCTCTGCGAAACGGCTGACGGCTTCGCTCATCGTCGCGCGCAGGTCGGCATACTGCCGGACGAAGCGCGGGTGCGTCGGGCTGAAAGAGAGGCCGAGCATGTCGTGGAGGACGAGCACCTGCGCGTCGCAAAATTCGCCCGCGCCGATGCCGATGGTCGGAATCTTGACCGCCTCCGTCACGAGTTTGGCAATCTCGCGCGGCACGACTTCGAGCACCAGCGCGAACGCGCCCGCCGCTTCAATCGCGCGCGCATCTTCGAGGAGGGCGCGGGCCGCGTCGGCGGTCTTGGCCTGAAGGCGATAGCTGCCGAGACGATGGAGCGACTGCGGCGTCAGACCGATGTGGCCCATCACCGGAATCTCTTCGTTGACGAGACGACGGACGATCTCCGCGCGCCCGCGCCCGCCCTCCAACTTCACCGCCTCCGCGCCCCCTTCCTTGACGAGACGCAAGGCGGCGCGCACGGCATCGTCCGCGCCCGTGTGATACGAGCCGTAGGGCATGTCGCCGACCAAGAGAGCGCGCTCGACGCCGCGACGCACGGCGCGCGTGTGCACGAGCATCTCTTCGAGCGTGACGGGGACGGTCGAGTCGTAGCCGAGCACGACGTTGCCGAGGCTGTCGCCGACGAGGATGATATCCGTCCCCGCTTCGTCAACGACGCGCGCGGTCGGGTAGTCGTAAGCCGTCAGGCAGACCAGACGCTCGCCCCGCTCCTTGCTTGAGCGGACTGCCGGAACGGTCACTTTCTCGGGACGCTGCTGTTTAAGATAAGCCATCGCGGGTTCGCTCAACTTTTCTGTGTGATGTCCGTTTGGATAGAGTCAACGCGGCGGGGACGACGACGACTAGGCGCGTCGGAGGCACGGCGGGCTGGCCCGTTCCACCTGTCGAGAAGAACAGCCTGCGACCGTCCGGAGATAAGATGATGCATGCGGATGATTTTACTCTCGGGTTCGGCAGTCCGGCAAATCAAAGCGCCAGATTATAGGTCGCCCGCGCGCGCGGCGGCAAGAACAAAGAAAGAGCATACGGAGCCGTCGAGTCGTTTCTCAACCTTCGATTCGCTTGACGGAAGACGCGTCGCCGTGACACGCGGCGAGCAGTTGGGCGAAGGTTTTTTTGAGCGTGGGATGCAGCGCGGCGGGCGCGAGTTCGGCGAGCGGGACGAGGACGAAGCGGCGCAGGTGGAGGCGCGGGTGCGGGAGCGTGAGAAACTCGGTCGCGCTTTGCACGTCGCCGTAGAGCAGCAGGTCTAGGTCAATCGTGCGCGGGCCGCGCGGGATTTCGCGACGCCGCCCGAGCGCGTATTCGATGCGGAGCAGGCGCGCGAGCAACTGTTCGGGCGAGGGCAGCGCGCCGCCGAGTTCGGCCACCATGTTGAGAAAAGAGGGCTGCGCTATGTAGTCAACGGGCGCGGTCTCATAGACGGACGAGAGCCGCGCGACCCGCAGCCCCGCGTCCAACATGCCGCGCACGGCCCGCAACAGGTAGCCCGCGCGGTCGCCCACATTCGAGCCGAGCCCGACGTATGCGCGGACGGATGTAGGGTTGAAATCTTGAGTCACGTCAAAAAAGTTCGGAGTCTTGAAGCCGACGTTTCTGCATCGAGCGCGGAATGTGTCGGCGCGCGGGTTTGATTATACAATAAGCGTTATGATGCGATTGCCGTTTGATAAATCCTGACGACTCGACGAGCGAGACGCTGATTTAATTGATAAGAAGCTCGCTGAACGCATCGCGCCGTAAGTTCGTCGTCGTCCTTTAATTTCAGACTACCGACCTCGATTCTCTTTCGCTCCATGTCGCAATTCGCCGCGCTCATCTGGTTGAAGTGGACGCTGTTTCGCAACACCCTGCGCTCGCGCAGGGCCGCCGTGAGCAGCATCGCGGCGACGTTGGGGACGCTCGTCGTACTCGCCTTCGCTCTGTCGGTGGCGGCGGGCCTCGGCACGTTGACTTACTATCTGGCTTCGATGCCCGCAGAGATGTCCGACGAGTTGGGCGGCGAGCGCGCGGGGCAGGTCGGCTTCGTGTTGCTGCTGGCAATCTTCGCCTTCATGTATCTGATGTGGGCCATCGTGCCGCTCGGCATCAGCGGCGGCAGGCAGTTCGATCCGGGCCGACTGCTGCTCTATCCTATCTCGCTCCGGAGGCTCTTTGCGATTGATTACCTGAGCGAGTTGACGAGTCTTTCGTCAATCGTCGCCCTGCCTTCGGTGTGGGCCATCGCGCTCGGGGCGGGACTGGCGAGCGGGGAGATTTTGCGTGCGCTCGCGGTCGGCGCGTGCGCGACGGCGTTCGGCATCTCGTTTGCGAAACTGCTCTCGACATCGGTCGGCGCGCTGACGCGGCGCAGGCGGACGCGCGGCGAGACTTTGCTCGCGCTGCTCGGCGCGCTCGCCGGATTGTCCGGCATGTTCGTCGGCCAACTGGGCGAGGTGATGGTACGCAACGCGGAGTCTTTGCGCGCGCTGCGCTGGACGCCGCCCGGAATGGTCGCCGCCGCTTTGACCGAAGGGTTGCGCGCGGGCGGAGGGCGCGTCTATCTGCTCTCGGTCGTCGCGCTCGCGGCGTGGTCGTGCGTCTTCGTCGCCGTCAGTTACTTGATCGCGCGGCGCGCGGCGTTGGGGATAGACGGGACGAGGCGCGCGTCGAAGCGCGTGCGGCGGGAGAGCACGGGCGAGAGCTACGCGGGTTGGCATCTGCCTCTGCTGCCGGGGGAGTTGTCGGCGGTCGTCGAGAAAGAGGCGCGCTACGTGATGCGCAACGCGCAGTTGCGGATGCTGGCGTTGATGCCTCTGATTTTGTTGACCGTGCGCTTCATGACGCGACGCGGCGGCCTCAGCCGCGAGATGGGCCGTGGGATGGGACGCGCGGCGGGCGCGAGCACTTGGACGGCCATCTACGTCGAGTACGGCGAGGGCTTGCTGGCGATGGGCGGCGTGCTCTACGTCTTCCTGATTCTCTCGTCAGTCGCGTGCAACTCGTTCGCTTTTGAAGGCGCGGGGATGCGTGCCCTGATCCTCGCGCCGGTCGAGCGGCGGACGATACTCCTCGGTAAAAACATCGTGCTCGCAACGGTCGCCGCCATCTACTCCGCGCTGCTGCTCGTCGCCAACCAACTCGTCTTCCGCGACCTAACATTCGCCGCCCTCATCTTCGCCGCGCTCTCGTTCGTCATCTTCGCCGCCGCCTACGCGCACATCGGCAACTGGATGTCCATCAACTTCCCGAAGCGCATGAACTTCGGCAAGCGTCTGAAAACTTCGGGCGTGACGGACTTGCTGATGATTCCGATAGGCATCTCGATGACGCTCGCGCCGCTCGCGGCGGTCGCCGCCGGGTTTCTGGCGCGGAGTTTGACTTTGAAATATGTTACACTCGGCCTGTTCGCGGCGGTCGCAGTCGGGCTCTACGCGCTCTTGATTACACGACAGGGACGCGCGCTCGCGCGACGCGAACGAGATATTCTTGAAACCGTCAGTCAAAGGGATGAGGGATAAGGGATGCGGGATGAATGAAAACAAAGGTTGTTTGATTCATCCCGCATCCCTTCTTCTTTATCACTAATTTTAATTCCAGCGATGCGCTTCCTGTTTCGTTTGGTCGCAGAAGCGGCGCGCATCCGGGCGGGTTTCGGCAAGCCCCGTCCAGACACAAATGGCTCGCAGAAAATTCCGCAATCAGCGCAACGAACCCTCTACGGAACGCTCTTATCAAGAGTATGTTCTCTCGACCCCCGCACCGCAGACCTCGCGCGACGAGTTGATGCGCCTCGTGCGCGGCGGCGAGGACACCTTCCTCGAACTCAAGGTCAAACTCTCCAACCCCGAAAAGATTACGCAGGGCATCGTCGCCTTAGCCAACACGGGCGGCGGATTGATCGTCTTCGGCGTCAACGACAACCTGAGAGTCGAGGGCGTGGACGACGCCGAAGAGGTGCGCGAGGAACTCGTCCGCATCTGCCGCGAAGAGATCGTCCCTTCGATTTTTCCCTACATTGACCTCATCTCGTTCGACAACGGACGCCGCATCGTCGCGCTCGACGTGGAAGGCAAACGCCGCCCCTATCGCACGCGCGACGGTCGTTTCTACTTGAGAGTCGGCGCGGAGAAGCGCGAGGCCACGCGCGAAGAACTCTCCATCCTGATGGACGACGCGCGCCCCGTCCGCTTCGAGAATATCCCGGTCGTCGCCGCAAGCGTCGCCGACATAGACGAAGCGCATCTTTGGAGTTTCGTCCGCGAGTTTGAGGGCGACGCCTACGTGCAGCCCAACGCCGCCAACGGCTACCCGACCGGCGAAGTCCTCGAACGCGACCTGCTCCTTGCGACGCCCGCGCGCGACGGCGACTTTATCCCGACCGTCGCCGCACTCCTTCTCTTCGGACGCGACGAACGCGTCGCCGCGCTGCTGCCGCGTTCCTCCGTCACCGCCGTCCGCTTCGCGGGCGACACCACGCAGGCCCCCAAAGTCGAGAGTCTGCAACTGCAAGGCAACCTGCACACGCTCTACGAAGCCTCGCTCCGTTTCATCCGACGCTACTGCGACCTCGAAGACGCGCGCCCGCGCACCCTCCCTGGTCGCACCGAAACGGAGGCAGACGCCGACCCCGCCGAACACTTCGCCGCGCGCTCCTTCTATCATCGCGGCGCGGTCGGCGAAGCCCTCGCCAACGCACTCGTCCACCGCGACCTCTCCCTGCGCGACCAGACGACGCGCATCCACATCTTCGACCGCGCCATCGAAATCCTCAACCCCCGGCGCACCCACGGCTTCGCCCCCTCCGCACAGAAGGCCATCCGCTACGGCGTCCCCCAACAACTCAACCCCCAACTCGCCGCCCTCTTCCGCAACCCCGCCTACGGCCTCTCGCTCCCCCACGGCGGCCTCCCCATGTTGCTCCGCCAATCCCGCCTCTTCTCCGCCCGCCGCACCGAAATCCACGCCTTCAACGACGAATTCCGTCTCCGCCTCTACGGCGTATAATAGGTGTTAGGTGTCTTACGCAATTTATAGATAAATGAAACAACATCCAGAGAATCCACCGACAAATCAACTTGCTGCTGGCTTAAGCGAAGCGGATTTATCGGCTGCTGTTGAAAAATCTGGCTATCCTCTCCAAACAATCGTTGCCGATCTCTTGAGAAGTAAACAGTGGGGTGTGCAAGAAGAGTGGAGTTATATTGACCGAGATACAAAGGAACTAAGAACTATTGATATTCTTGCAGAAAAGCATCTTTTTGATTTTAAACAAGGACAGCCGCGAGTTAGACCAGCCTTAGACTTACTAATAGAATGCAAGCAGTCGGTTATGCCTTATGTATTCTTCCTCTCACCCACTAAACCGCTACTGTTTGATTTTCCCTCGATAGCTGGTTTGGCTAAACATAGTGTTACAATTACTACAGACGACGACCCGTCAAGTTGGACATTATCTATTCTCCATGCTCTTGGTCTTGAACGGCATTCCTTTTTTCAAATTCCAGAGTATTGCACCACCTTTAGCAAATGTGTGAGAAAAGGAAGCGAGGTAGTGCTTTCGGGCAATGAATCATTTCACGGACTTATTATGCCTGCCTTAAAATCCTTGCATCATTTTCAAGTAGCCCAGATGCCGCCTGAAACAGCTTGGTATTTTGATGCTCATTTAGCAATTGCTATTGGAGTGCTTGATGCCCCAATGGTGAACGTCAGTCCCTCAGCAAGTTCTAGCGACCTTACGCTAGTACCTTGGGTAAGAGTTTTAAGACATGAGTATCTGGAAAATTTAGAGAGGTGGGATAGGTCGAAATTATTTGCGCTAGATGTAGTTCACAAAGATTTTCTAGAAGAATATCTTGAAAAGCATTTGCTACCATTTGCTGAAACGTTCGGTGAGCTTGTGATTAAACATCAGCATATTCTTGCCACTGGAGAAGCTTTTGTCTCAGGTATGGGTAAAGATAGTTGGGATAATATTGAGCCTCGGCTTGAACGTAGAAAATTAATTGCGAAGGTAAGTCGTTCAAAGGCTTTAGGGAAAAACATTTTCCGTCTTATCACGAGACAAAAAACCTTGGACGACTAAAATGGTTCATAGGAATCACGACACCTAACAACTCATTCAACCGGACGCGCAATTAGCGAGCCTGTCATCGAGAACTCGGATGGTTCCAGCGGCCCGTGCGCGCCGGTTAATTCGGGCGTTAGGCCGAAGATGAGTGTGGCAGAACGCACGACCGGGTTGCTGTTTGCGGAGAAGAAAGGCGGCGGTCAGGGGAGTTAAGCGGTGTTGCGAAGGATTATGATTATCGGGTCGGGCGGGGCGGGGAAGAGCACTTTTGCGCGGCGGTTGGGGCGGGCGTTGGGGCGGGAGGTGGTTCATCTGGACGCGCTGTACTGGCGTGCGGGTTGGGTGGAGCCGCCGAAGGACGAATGGGCGCAGAGGGTCGCGGAGCTTGCGCGGGGTGAGTCTTGGATTATTGACGGGAATTACGGCGGGACGATGGACATCCGGCTCGCCGCGTGCGATACGGTGATCTTTCTGGACATGCCGCGCGTGCTCTGCGTGTGGCGCATCTTGAAGCGGATTGCACTCTACCGGAAGGGCAGCAGGCCCGACCTGCCTGACGGATGCGACGAGCGGATAGACCGGGAATTTATCAAGTACGTCTGGAACTATCCGCGCAGCAGGCGACCGAAGATACTGGAAAAGCTGAAGGCTTTATCTGCGGAGAAGACGGTCGTGCATCTGAGATCGGGAAAGGATGTCGAGGGCTTTTTGTCGAGGCTGGCGTTGTCCGGCACGGGTCTGCGGGAGACGGCGCGAGGGTTGACCGCGCAAGACGAAGTGTTGCGTTGAGAGTTTCGGGCGCGCGTCCGCTTGAGTGTGAAAACCGCAGCTTGAAAGTGAAACCGCCCGCGAGTCGTCAGAGTGCTCGCGGGCGGTTCCGTGTCTCAAGGCTGTTGAATTTCGTCTAGCCTTTGGGCGCGTTGTAGAAGGGACGGTATTTGAGTTCGTAC
Organism: Pyrinomonadaceae bacterium; assembly: GCA_035537095.1. Lineage (GTDB taxonomy): Bacteria > Acidobacteriota > Blastocatellia > Pyrinomonadales > Pyrinomonadaceae > DASWNP01. The sequence continues at coordinate 8,573 of DATLMV010000104.1, read as the reverse complement.
TCTTTTTCGTCGTAGACGCCGTCGCCGTTGACATCAACCTTGACGACGATCTTGTGCTGCTTGCCGTCGCGGACATCGCTCGGGCGATAGCCGAGACTGTACTGGTTGCGCATCAAGGCGTTGATGGTTTGCAGCGCGCTCGGTATCTCGCCCTCGAAGGTGACGGGGATATATTCGCCGCCCGTCTCTTTGGCGAAGGTGCGCAGGGTGTTCTGCGCTTGCAGCATCGTCATGCGACCCGGCGTGGTCGCGCCGAAGAGCCCGTCCTGCGCGCCGATCTGGTCGCCGTAACGCTTCATGAAGAGGTTGCCCGTGCCGATGATGTAGATGGGCACGCCCGCGTTCTGCGCGATTTTGCGCGCCTGATCGTAGTTGATTTTGCTGAACGTATCCACACCCGAACAGACGAGAAAGACAGCCTTGCGACGACCCTGCAAAGTCGCCATCCCCTCGTAGTCGGTCGTCCGCTCCTTCGCGTTCTCAAGGATGACGGAATCGCCGCGCCCGCCGACGAGGACGAGCTTCAGAGCGTCGTAGAGATTGGCCTCGCTGGAGACGGGCTGGTTGCGGAGCAGGATGTTGATGACGGCGTTGATGCGCGAAGGGTCGTTGGTGAAATCGGTGAGCGGCGTCGGGCGCATGTCGTAGGCGACGACGGAGGCGAAGTCCTGCGGCGGCTTGATGAACTGCGAGAGGAACGACGCGGCGGGCCTGAGCACCTCATCTATGCCCCACTCAAAACGGTTGCCGCCGAGATAGTTGGAGAGCTTGCTGTATTCGAGCACGACGGCGACGGTAATCGGCGCATCGGGCGTCGAGAAGTTGGTGATCTCCTTCTGCACGCCGTCTTCGAAGATCGCGAAGTTCTCTTTCTTCAACCCGACGATGATCTGCTTGGACTTCTTGCTATAGACGACCGTCTCGACGTTGACGAGCGCCGTCACGACCTTGATCGTCTCGGCCTCCTCTTTGACGATGTCCTGCGGGACGGGGTCTTGCTTCTCGTCCGTCTTCTTGTCGGTTTCGTCAGGACGCTTGTTCTTCTTCTGCGCGTCGGGGGGCGGCACGCGCCGCGACTGCGCTCCGGCGTCGAAGCCCCGCGGCGCGATCACGCCCGACAGCAGAAGCGACGCCAAAAGAAGCGCCGAGAGAGAACGGGACGGGAAGATGCTTTTCATTTCAAACAAACCTTTACAACTTGAAGGCGGGAAATTATCCGAAAATGTGCTGCTTCAGACTATACGGCTGACGCTCGCGCACGGTCAAGAATCGAGAAACGCGCTGTAAACTGTTCAGATGCCAAATGACGGATGCCGGATGCCAGAGAGCACGCGCGCCCCGGCATCCGGCATCCGTTTTCGTTCGCGGGCGATTGCGCTCAGCGCGTCTGGCCGCCCGCCAGCGCCTCGGCTTCGATGGTGGTGTCGTAAGTGCCGGTGTTGTCGTTGAGGTTGCCTTCGTTGACGCCGAGGAAGAGGATGCCGTCGCGCTGTGCGACCACTTCGCGGTTGCTGCCGATGAAGAGAAACTCGTCGTTGTCGTCGCCGATGACGGCGATCAGTCCGCCGGTCGGTTCGTTGCGCATCAGCTTGTTGGCGTCGTTCAAGCGCGGCAGTCCGGTCGGGGTGGAGAACTGCCCCGCGCCGAGCGAGACGCGGCCCGAAGACGTGATGCGCAATCGTTGGCCGCGACGCACGACCAGCCCCGTGTTCGTCCAGCCGTTGGAGGTGTTGTCGGCGCGGACGCGGACGTTGATTTGAAAGAAGGTCGGGGATGAGACTTGCGATCCGGTCGGCGTGGCCGGAGTGCGCGTGTTGTTATCGTCGTTCGAGGGGCGCGGCGCGGGGCGCGTATCCACGGGAGCGGGGCGCGAGTTGACGGGGTCGCGGTTGATATTCGTGTTGTCGGCGGTCTCGTTGTTGCGCGTCGTATTTGCGCCCGTCGTCGTCTCGCCGCCCGCGCCCGCCGCCGCTTCAAACTCGATGGACTCGACATCCTCCATGTAGAGCGTGATCTGGCTGCGACGACCGCGCGCGCCGCTGCCGATGAGCACGGTGAACTGCTGATCGCGGAACGAAATTATCTGCCCGCGAATGACCGAACCGTCGCGCAGTCGAATCGTGTCGGCCAGCGCGACGACGCACGACGACAGCGCCAGTATGAGTGCGCAGAGTGAGGTGGTCAAACTTCTCTTTTTCATGTATCTCCTCCCGGAAGCGAATCAAAGCGATGAATGGGACTGTAACACGGACGTTTACCAAAGTAGGACATGCTTTGGCAAGCGGGAGAGAGGAGAGCGCCCTTACAGAGGGGCTGCCGCGATGGATGTCGGGCCGTTCCCACGGGTTGCCCCGGCAAACCACCGTCCGGCGTCGCGCCCAAAGCTTAACACCCCCGCGCCGCCCTCCGGAAACCGTCAGCGCACACCGTCGCTCTGCGTGAGAACGCGCGCCCTCTTGCGCCCGTCTCTTTAATATAACGAGGCCGAATCCCGTCCGTGTTCCGCCCGTGCGGCGTCGTGCGTTCCCACCGCGCGCAGTCCGCACGGATTCGACGGGAGGCGAACCGGAAGAGAAAATTTTCTTCGCAAAACTTTTCCGCCGGACAGTCTCTGCAATGTGACTGCACAAAAATCAAACCTATTGCGAAACCTGCCAGCGGGATTAGGAAAAGTCGGCGCGGACGTTTCTAAAACTCTTGACTCGCAGGAGGATGTAAAGTAAAAGCCGCCTTCCTATCCATCCCGAGAAGCGGATTGAGAAATCGCCTCCCGCGTCCGTCTGATTCGTTTCCCGAAGGCACCCCGACAAATATGGGCTATGCCCCAAACCTCCCGAACACAATAACCTACCGAAGTCTTTGAAGGAGATCTCCCAAGTGAACAAGTTGCGTTTGACAATAAGTACGATGACTGTCGCCATTTTCCTCCTCGCTTTGACCGCTATTTCGACGCAAGCACAGACCCGCACGTGGGTTTCCGGCGTCGGCGACGACGTGAACCCGTGCAGCCGCACCGCACCCTGCAAGACCTTCGCCGGTGCTATTTCCCATACCGCCAAAGACGGCGAAATCAGCGTCTTAGACCCCGGCGGCTTCGGGACGATTACCATCACCAAGTCCATCTACATCAACGGCACGCACGGGCAGGGCTACGGCTCGATTCTGGCTGCCCTGACGACCGGCGTGACCGTCAACATCACCGATGCGGCGGACGTGCGCAAGACCGTTCGCCTGCGCTCGCTCGACATCAACGGCGCGAGCACCGGCACGAACGGTATCAGTTACATCGCCGGTTCGAATGTCTTCGTGGAAGATTGTGTGATTGACGGGTTCACCGGGAACGGCTCGACGACGGGCATCGGCATCCGCATGGCGCTCGGAACCTCGGGCGACCTCTTTATCAAGGACAGCGTCGTCCGCAACACGATCACCGGCATGCGCGTGACGACGACCAGTGGTTTTGCCGTCGCCACCGTGACGAACACGAAGTTCGAGAACAACACGACGGGCGTCGAAGTGACGACCAACGGATTCGCAACGATTCATAATTCGGTGTCGTCGCAGAACTCCGGTGACGGTATCAAGGCGTCGGGCAACGGCGTCATCAACGTCTCTAACAGCACGATGGCGCACAACGCTGGCGCAGGACTGAACGCTTCGGCGAGCGGTTCGACCATCCGCGCGGCATCGAACAGTATCTTCGCCAACGGCACGGGCATGACCATCGCGGTCGGCGGCATCATCTCTTCCGATAACCAGAACAGGCTGTCGGCCAACGGTTCGACGCAAGCGCCGAACGGCCCGGCCATCACGGTTCAGTAAAAGCCTGTTCAGGCTCCAAATCGGTCGTTGATTTCCCTGCTCATCCTCACGGGTATGGATGGGCAGGGAATTGTTTATCTGCTTGCGTCGGTAGTGCGGTACGGGTCGCAAGTTTTGGAAGATGTTGTAAGGAGTGTCCGGTAGTGAGTTTATCTGCACGCGCCGGATTTCACGGACGGCTGAGCATTGACATGGAAATGAAACTGGCGTAAAAGGTCACTCCTAATCCATCCGTCATCAGGATGATTCAGCGTTAGCTCGTCGGCTGAGAGACCGCGCCATCCCGTTAATTCAATGAAGACATCGCGACAGTTCAGGGCTATGTCCCAAACCTCTCAGATGTTGAACCTTTCAGACCTTAAAAGGAGATTTCAGATGAACCAAACTCGTCTCATTATTCGTACCTTGGGGAGCATCGTTTTTATTCTGGCCTTGACCTCTCTCGCACAGGCTCAGGCAACGCGCACGTGGGTTTCCGGCGTCGGCGACGACGTGAACCCGTGCAGCCGCACCGCACCCTGCAAGACCTACGCGGGCGCGATTTCCAAGACCGCCAAAGACGGCGAAATCAGCACCCTCGATCCGGGCGGCTTCGGAACCGTCACGATTACCAAATCGCTCTACATCAACGGCACGCACGGGCAGGGCTACGGCTCGATTCTGGCTGCCCTGACGACCGGCGTGACCGTCAACATCACCGACGCGGCGGACGTGCGCAAGACCGTTCGCCTTCGTTCGCTCGACATCAACGGCGCGAGCACCGGCACGAACGGCGTCAGCTACATCGCCGGTAACAACGTCTTTATCGAGGACTGCGTGATTGACGGGTTCACCGGGAACGGCTCGACGACGGGCATCGGCATCCGCATGGCGCTCGGAACCTCGGGCGACCTCTTCGTCAAAGACACGGTTGTCCGCAATGTCGTCACCGGCATGCGCGTCACCACTACGTCGGGCTTCGCCGTCGCCACCGTGACGAACACGAAGTTCGAGAACAACACGACGGGCGTCGAAGTGACGACCAACGGGTTTGCGACCATCCGCGATTCCGTGGCGTCGCAGAACACGGGCGACGGCATCAAGGCGTCGGGCAACGGCGTGATCAACGTGACCGACAGCACGATGGCGCACAACGCTGGCACAGCCATCAACGCTTCGGCGAGCGGTTCGACCATCCGCGTGGCTTCAAGTCGGATCTTCGCCAACGGCGTCGGCATCGCCTTCGCGGTCGGCGGCACGGTCTCCTCCGACGGCCAGAACAGACTGACCGCCAACGGTTCGACGAACGCGCCGAACGGCCCCGCCATCACCATCCAATAACCTTCCGCTCAAACGCGATCCTCTGAATAATTTTCCCTGCTCATTCCATCTCCTCCGAGATGCATGAGCAGGGATTTTTTTTTACGCACGCGCCGCAGGCAGGAGGAACATCGAAAGATGTGTCCAACTAAAAACGGCTACCCTTTCGAGTAGCCGTAACTGCTAGATTCTGTTGGTGGAGCAGAGGAGGGTCGAACTCCTGACCTCCGCATTGCGAACGCGGCGCTCTGCCAAACTGAGCTACTGCCCCACGCGTCGGGCTAAATATTACGGGCGGTTGTGGGTGGTGTCAAGTTCAGCATAACATCAAAACACGACATTTCACGCTTCAATGTGTCCTTCAAAGTGTCCCTGAAAATGGAGACACAACCGATGGCAAAGGACAGAAGCGGCTACATTTACCAGAATAAGCAGGGTAGTTGGTACGCACGGACGACCATAACAGATGCATCCGGCAAAAGGCGCAACATCAAAAGGCGGGCAAAGGATAAGACAGACGCTAGAGAAACCCTGAAAACTCTCCTGCGGCAGTTAGATGACGAAGGGAGCAGGGTTGTTGACTTTAGCCAGCTTACATTTAACGACCTTGCCGACTTTTACGAAGAAAAATACTTACACGAAGCACGCTACGTCAACGGACAGAAAATCTCCGGCTTACGTGACGTTGCACGTCCGAAAGAACTGCTTAAACACTTCCGAGCGTTCTTTGGGAGAAAGAAGTTACGCGAAATTACCTACGGCGATTTACTTACCTACCGCGATGCACGTTTTAAGGTTCAGACGCAGTACAAAAGGCAGCGAACTATCGCAAGCTGGAATAGAGAAGCAGCAGTATTGCGGCGTATCTTTAGTGTGGGTTGTCAACAGGGCTGGCTTCTCAAGAATATGTTTCACTGTGGCGACCCGCTTATCATAGTATCGGCAGAACGTCGGCGCGAGAAGGTGCTGGCCGTCTCCGAAGAAGTGAAGCTGTTAGAAGCGTGCGGCTCACACCCGTACCGGACTCATTTAAAATCGCTGCTTATCTTTCTGCTCGATACAGGTTGCCGGAAAGGTGAAGCGTTAAAACTGCGTTGGCGGGCGGTCTGCTTCAATTCCAGAATCATCACTCTTGAAGCCACCACAACCAAGACTCTCAAGGCTAGACAAGTGATGATGACTGAGCGGCTATATGTGGAACTGATTACGCTCTATGAATCGTCCGCTAAAGATTCAGACGAGCGCGTTTTTAGCATCACAAACAACGTCCGCAAATCTTTCGCATCGGTCTGCCAAGTGGCGAGCATTAAGCACGGTGGCATTGATGGTTTAACCCTGCATAGCCTTCGCCACACGGCGGCAACGAGACTCGTACAAAGCGGCATGAATCCACAACTCGCTGGAAGATTGCTAGGGCACAGCCAGCCACAAACAACATATCGTTACTTATCCGCCGATGTTGAAACAGCCGCGCAAGCGGCGGCGATAATGGAAGCATTGCAGAAGCAAGTTCTTAAATCGCAAGCCACAGCCGAGCCGGAATTAGTGCATTAGTGCAATCAACCGAGAAACAGAATGAAGAAAGCCAGCCTACGGTAAAGGGGCTGGCTTTTTTCGTTCATTTCATTTACCTAATAATGCGCGGTTAAGGTAAATGAGTCGGGAGATAAATACTAATATGTCTGTGAAGTATTGCGCTGAGTGCTGTATGCCTTTTACGCGCCCAAACTCGCTGAATTTGTGCGAAAGCTGCTGGCCTTTCGATTATGACCCTAAATTGTTCTTAGAACGTCTTGAGCAAGACACAGAAGAAGAAAGAAATCTAAGAAAGGCGTTAGATATACCCGCCGATGCTATAACAAAGACAGTTCCAATATCAGGAGCGTGTATCAACGAACAGTTGCGCGCTTATGAGTTTGAAATGTTTGGCATAGTCATCAGCCCAATACCTGCTGAAGAACTATTGGGTTATCTGATTCTCCCTACGAGTGAAGATAATATACAAATGGACTGGTTGATGCAGGTCTGGCGACAGAAAGTTAAACATGATGCCACAAATTTTTATGGTGAAGTGCGCTGGCATCCCAAAAGTGGAGAGCGCATTGCCATCAAAGGATTAGAGCACGCCGGAAGCAAGGCGGATATTGAACTAATCTGGACGGGGCTTCGCTTGCTTAACCAAGTCCGCGAAAAAATACGACGTGGCAGACCAATAGGAAGCCGGATGTTGACACCTAAGAGATTTGTTAATGCTTCAATCAAAGCGTATCGGGAGTCTTTATCCAATCATAATAAATATCCCACTCAGCATGATATTTTTACTTCTCTCTATATTCCACGCGCAACGTTTTACCGCTATATGAAAGGGTATGGAATCACTTGGAAATGGATACGTGAAAAAGCCTTGAAAGACAAGAACTAATCTTAATCCCTACGTTATTTAATGATACTAAATGAGACTCATACGGGATGACAGGCCACGAAATATCTTTTGATTTCAACTAACATACATTGCTAGAAGGTTACTGCCGCTTATTAAAAGCAGCAGTAATAAAATCATCAGAAAGAGAGTAAAAATGAATGAGAAATTGATAACAGAAAACAGCGTGCTCACGGACGCTTGCCGCCTTCTTAACTTGAGCCGTACAACCCCATGAAGAATTAGACGGACGAGCAAACTGAGTTACTACACAACTCCAAGAGAGTACAAAATAATACTGCTTGAATACATAAAGCCCTTGCCGCGCCAATGGCAAAGGCTTTCCAAGCTGAAACTAACTAAAGAAAGGTTATTATTATGAATCTTTTTACACAGCATTATTCCGCATCACAAGCATCGCCTTTCAAAAAGGGGCGGGTGACTTGTCCCATCTGCGGCAACACTCATCGTTATCATTGTTCTGTTACGGTTGACGGTATGCGTGCCATTTGTAAAAACAAATGGAGCGAGCGGCAAGCAAAAGACGGAAGATACATCCATCTGCTACAAGATAAATCACCTTCACCATTCAGCACCCAACAAACTGCCGCAACTGCAACTAATATAAGAGAGTACCGTTTTGCAGAACATAAGCGGGCCGATGCCGAGCAACTGCACGCGGTTTATTCGACGCTACTTTCACGTTTGGAACTTGCGCCTACTCACGGCGACGATTTATTACAGCGTGGCTTGTCGGATACTGCCATTGCCGCAAATTTATATGCGTCTGTGCCAGATAAAGAAGCAGGCGCACGACAGGCGCGTGCGCTCGCACGCATTTACGATTTAACAGGCGTTCCGGGCTTTTATAGGCGCAATGGTCGTTGGCAAGTCAATGATTGCTGTAAAGGCTATTACATCCCCTATCGAAATCATCTAGGGCGCATCATGGGCTTACAGATACGCCTAGATGATACAAGCAATGGTAAATACAGATGGCTTTCTTCTAAAGGCTTTCCAGACGGCACAGCGC
>DATLMV010000103.1:0-14258 GCA_035537095.1 Pyrinomonadaceae bacterium | reverse complement strand
CAATCGAGACGTTCCCAGACCTCAATCATCAAGTCGCGCTTCGTCCGCGCCTGCCACTCCTGTTTCTTCACAAGTCCGAAGTCTAAAGTCAGAAGAAGTCCAAAGTCCAACGTCCAAAGTCGAAAGCCAGCCAGCCCGCGCTCATTTGCATCTGTGACTTTGGACTTTAGACTTTCGGACTTTGGACTTACTTTGACTTTGGACTTCATCCGACTTTAGACTCCAAAGCATGGCAACTATCGAAGACGCGCTCGTCGCGCTTCAGAAACATTTCGGTTTCGCGGATTTCCGGGAGGGGCAGCGCGAGGTGATTGACGCTATTCTCGAAGGACACGACACGGTGGTCGTGATGCCGACGGGCGGCGGCAAGTCGCTCTGTTTCCAGTTGCCCGCGCTGATGAAGGAGGGCGCGACGCTCGTCGTCTCGCCGCTCATCGCCCTGATGAAAGACCAAGTTGACGCGCTGCACGCGCGCGGGCTTCCCGCCACCTTTATCAATAGCTCGGTTGATTTTGAGGAACAGAAGGCACGCGTCGCGGGCGTCCGGCAGGGACGCTATAAGCTCATCTACGTCGCGCCCGAACGCTTTCGCAGCGCGCATTTCGTCGAAGCCCTGCGGAGCGCGAACATCTCGCTCGTCGCGATAGACGAAGCGCATTGCATCTCGCAATGGGGACACGATTTTCGCCCGGACTACCTGCGCCTGCAATCCTTCGTCGAACAGATCGGACGCCCGCAAACCGTCGCGCTCACCGCGACCGCCACGCCCTACGTCCGCGCCGACATCATCCAGCAACTTCACTTACGCGACCCGCGCGCCTTCGTCAGCGGCTTCGACCGCCCGAATCTTTCGCTCAACATCGTCCACACGCAGAACGAGCGCGAGAAGATCAAGCACATCAAATCGCTCGCCGCCCGGTACGAGGGGGGCTCCGGCATCATCTACACTTCGACGCGCAAGTCGGTCGAGCAGGTCACGTCGCGTCTGCTCGAAGCGGGGCTGTCGGTCGTCGCGTATCACGCGGGGATGGAGGACAATGAGCGCGTGCGCGCGCAAGATGATTTCATGTCGGGGCGCAAGCAGATGATCGTCGCCACCAACGCCTTCGGCATGGGCATTGATAAGTCCGACATCCGCTTCGTCGCGCACTATCATCTGACCGGCTCAATTGAGGCTTACTATCAAGAGATTGGCCGCGCCGGACGCGACGGGCTACCGGCGACGTGCGTCCTCTTGTTCAACTACGCCGACAAACGGACGCAGGATTACTTCATCGAAGGCTCGTACCCGCCGCCCGAAGTTATCGCTAAAGTCTATGAGGCTCTCGTCGGCACGGGGCAGCAGCGCATCGAACTCTCGACGCGCGAGATTGCCGCGCGCGCCGGTCTGCGAAACGAGATGGCCGTGCAATCTTCGCTCATCACTCTGGAGAAGGCCGGACACATCGAACGCGGCGCGGCGGGCGAGAATCGCGCCACCGTGCGCCTGCTCTTGAGCCCGCAGGAGGCGACGGAGAGAATCAGCGCGCGGCGCGGCGGGCAGTTGAAGCAGGTGCTCTCGGGACTTCTGGAAGTGGAGGCGTTGAGCGGGCGCGCGGAGACGGAACTCGACGTGTCGGATTTGGCGGAACGTCTCGGCGTCGAACTGCAAGCGATGCGCCGCTCGCTCTCGTCGCTCGCCGAAGCAGGCGTCATCTCTTATCAACCTGCGCGGCGGACGCGCGGCGTACTGATGCTCGACGAAACTCCCGTCAAACAACTCCGCATCCGCCCGCAGGAGATTGCCCGCCGCGCCGCGCTCGAACAACGCAAACTCCGCGAGATGATAAGTTTTTGTTACGTCGAAACCTGCTTCCGCGCCTTCATCCTCGACTACTTCGGCGACCGCTCGCACGCCGCCACCTGCGGCATGTGCGCCAACTGCCTGAAGGAAAAAAAGGCGACGAAGACAACAACGAGCGATGCTTTCGTCGAGACGGCGGATGAAGACCTTTACTTCACGAACGTCTTGGAGGAAACGACCGTCGGCTTCACGGAAGAGATGACGCGCGGCGCGCGGCGTGCGCCGCTCGACCCGCCGAACGCCGTTGACCATTTTCGCATGCGGCACACGCCCGTCGCGCTCGACCTCGAAGACGAACTGCGCGCGCAGTCGCACCTGCGGCGCGTGCTTGAAGAATCGGATGCGAGCATCGCCGGTTCGGCTGAGACGGTCGAGATCACGGAAGCGCGCACGCTCAACGAGGCGGAAGCCCTGCGCGTGCGCAAGATTCTGGCGTGCGCCGCGCGCATGCAGGGACGCTTCGGCAAAGGTTTGCTCGCTTCGACGCTGCGCGGCTCGCGCGCCAAGAACGTCTCGCAGGCGGGCCTCGAACGACTCTCAACTTACGGCATCCTGAGCGACATGACGCAGGAAGAGATTCTGCTCTACATTGACGCGCTCGTCTCCGCCGGATGTCTCGCCGTCGCGCCCGGCACTTATCCGACCGTCGCGCTCACCTCCTTCGGCGGCGAAGTCATGCGCGAGCGCGAGCAGGTCAAACTCGCGCTGCCCGTCGAACTCTATCTCGCAACGGCGCACCCGCGCGCGTCGGGCGTGTCGGCTGCGACGCATTCGCCCTCCGCGCCGCGCACGACGACGCGCGACGAAACCTACGTGCTCTATCAGGCGGGGTTGAGCATCGAGGAGATTTGCAGCCAGCGCGGTTTGACGGAGATCACCGTCGAGAAACATCTCGCCGATTGCATCGTCGAGGGACGCGAACTCGATGTCTCGCAGCACGTCTCACAGGAAGACCGCGCGCTCATCGAACTGACCGCCGATCTCGTCGGCACAGAGCATCTCAAGCCCCTGCGCGAAGCCCTCCCGCGCCACATCACCTATCGCATGATTCGCTTCGTCCTCGCCGACATGCAGCGCGCCGCGCGCAACGTCGCGGGCTAAAGCTCCGGGCGGTCGGCAAAAGCATTGACATCCGTTTCAACGCGCGATAGCTTCTCACCCCGGCGGGCAACGTCCTACCCCTTTCAGAGTTTTAGTCGCACCTTATTTTCACGCCGAAGCTTTCCGGCATCCGCGCCTGTCTTACCCGAAAATATTCCGGAGGAGGATTTCATGGAGTTAAAACTGACTCGAAAAATATTCACCAACAAGAGCACCATCGGCGAACTGACCGTTGACGGCAAGCCCGAATGCGTCACGCTCGAAGACGTGGTGAGGGCGTCGAAGATTCAGGACGAAACCGCGATTGACGCGGGCCGGTATGAAGTGGTCATCACGTTCTCCAACAAGTTCAAAAAATTCCTGCCGCTGCTCTTGAACGTCAAGAACTTTGAGGGCATCCGCATCCATTCCGGCAACGCCGCTAAAGACACGCGCGGCTGCATTCTCGTCGGGCAGACCGAAGGGGCGGACTTCATCGGCAATAGCCGCGCGGCCTTCGACAGCCTCTTCAAGAAGTTGCAGGTGGCGTCCAAGAAGGAGAAGATTTTCATCGAGATCGTCGAGCAGCGTTCGCGCGGCATGGCCGGTAGCGGCAAGCGCAGTAGCAGCAAGAAGCGCACGGCGAAAAAAGCCGGGAGCGGTAAACGCTCGGCGAAAAAGTCGAGCAAAAGCAGGCGCGCGGCGAAGAAGGAGTCCTGACGGCCTCGCGCGCGTCTTGCAGTAGACGACTAACGTCTGTTTGATTGCCGGGAACGTGCAGTACAGTTCGGAGGACGCGGAGGATTCGCAGAGAAGTTTATTCTCCGCGCGGTCTTCCGCGTCTTCGACGTTTCTCTCCGGTCGCTTGACACGGCGCGTCCGAAGCGTCCAGCATCAACCTCCAAATCGGAGAAGGAAGGACGCACTATTGATGACACGTAACCCGAACGCCGAACCGCCGCAACCCACAGACCAGCCGGACGTGCCTCCGGCGCAACCCCAAGACCCCGCGCAACCCGAGCCGCTGCCGCTCCCGCCCGACGGAGAACCGATGCCCGCGCCCGTGCGCGAGCCAGTCACGCCCAGCCCCGCGGGCGACCCCGCGCCGCCCGAGCCGACGCGCTTGATGTAACAGGACAAGAGAAAGGGGAAAGGTTAAATGGGGCAAGGGAGAAAGCGATAACAGTTCCGACCCTTTCGCCCTTTAACCTTTCCCCTTTTTCCCTGCTCAGTTCTTTATCCTGTCCATCTTGTCGAATGACTCGTTTATAATATCGAAGCCGTGATGAAAGAGACGGGCAAGGGTTCGGCAGCAACCGACGAGACCGGCGCACGCGAGGCGACGCGCTACCTGCGCGACATCGAGCGTGCGCTCAAGGCGAAAACCTTCAGGCCGCATCCGCTGTTTCGCAGCGGCCACGCGCAGACGCTCGCCGCGTTCGCATGGCCGCGCCGCTTCAAGCATCGCCATCACGCGCGCGACGAGACGCGGCTGTTCGCCGTCGAGCCGGACGTGAACCTGCTGGCGCATTGTCGCTGGCAGCGCGAGCGCGCACGCCATCCGACGCTCGTCGTCGTCCACGGACTCGAAGGCTCAAGCGCCTCCGTCTACATGTTGAGCACGGCGAATCTCGCGCATCGAGCGGGCTTCAACGTGCTGCGTCTCAACCAGCGCACCTGCGGCGCGACCGAACATCTCACGCCGACGCTCTACAACAGCAGCATGTCCGGCGATTTGGCCGCAGTCGTCCGCGAACTCGCCGAACGCGACAAGCTATCGCGCATCTATCTCGCGGGCTTCTCGATGGGCGGAAATCTGGCCTTGAAGATGGCGGGAGAGTTGGGCGCGGGTGCGCCGCCGGAGTTGCGCGGCGTCTGCGCCGTCTCGCCCGCGCTCAACCTGCTCGAATGCTCGACGGCGATTGACCACCGGCGCAACTGGCTCTACCGGCAGAGTTTTATCCGCAGCCTGCGCCGCCGCGTCCGCATCAAGCAGAAACTCTACCCGACGCTCTACGACACGCAACCGCTCAAACACATCCGCACGCTCCGGCAGTTCGACGACAGCTACACCGCCACGCACGGCGGCTTTCGCGACGCCGACGACTACTACGAACGCGCGAGCGCGCTGCGCTACATCGCGCAGATACGCACGCCGACGCTCATCGTCCACGCGCAGGACGACCCGCTCGTCCCCTTCGCTTCCTTCAACGACCCGGCCATCCGCGACAATCCATACGTCATCGCCGTCACGCCCGCGCACGGCGGCCACGTCGCTTTTCTCTCCGCCCACGCCGACGAGCGCGAACGCTTCTGGGCGGAAAATCTGCTCGTCGAATTTTGTCGCCGGATTGAGGAGGCGGACGACAAAGGTTGACTTGCGGACGACGGTCGTTGACTCGCGCACGACGGTCGTCAACTTTTTGAATATCGTCCGGTGTCGTCGTGCGACTTTCGCGTCGGCGGCGACCGCACCGGCGGAGAGACTTTCGAGGGATTCAGAGCGGCTTTCGAGGGATTCAGATGGACTCAAACTCCGGCACTACCGAACTCATCCTCGTGCTCGTCGTGATGTGCGGCTTGCTCGTCTTCGGCGTGGTCGCCGTCGTCATCTTCTACCGTGTCTGGCGCAAAGAACGCGGCGGCGGCGGCGCGAGCAAAGACCGCGACTGATTCGCGCACGAGCAAAGGCCGGAACTGACTTTCGTACAGCAATTCCTTCATCAAACAACGACGGGCAGAAGATTGTCTCTTCTGCCCGTCCTAATTTTATCGCTCGCCGGACTCTCCGGCGCAAACTCTTAAGTCCGAAACTCTGCTCAGTCGTTCGTCTCGCGCGTCGCGGCGTCGGCGTCGGCGGCAGTCTCTTTCGTCTCTTTTTCCTGCGCGGCGTTGGCCGACTGTTCGGCCTGCTGCAAATCTTCCGCCGGAGCGTGATAGGCGAAGACCGCGTCCTCGTCCGACTGCGGCAGCACGCGCGCCGCCAGACCTTCGAGCAAGCGACGGATGCGGCCCGCTTCCGGCTGCTGCGCCGGGGGCTCGACGGCCTCCGTCTCGCCGAGCGCGGATTCGAGGCGAATCAGTTGCGAGGTGGCGCGGCGACAGAACGAGCACGCGACCAGATGCGACATCAGTGGCGCAGACTCGCTTTGCGTCAGCCGACCCTCGACGAAAGTGGCAAGCTGGTCTTCGTCCAGATGAAGGCCCGCAGGCGTCGCCGCAAGCGTCTGCTCGCGGTAGTTTAAATGCTGGCCGACCATGCGTCGAACCGCGTCGTCTTGGTTGTTTCTTTTCTGTCGCGCCATTGTTTTATACCTCTCCCCGCTAGGTGGACGCGCGCTCAGCCACTTTTTTGCTCAACTTTATCGGGAATCACTTCCGTCAGATGTTTTTGCAGGTTGTCGGGCGCGAAGCCCTCGCCCGCCATCTCGATGCAAAGTTTGATCTCCTCCGCGCCGAGCCCGTGTTGCCCGCGCAACTCTTCCGCGAAGCGGCGGTGGATTCTGGCATAAACTTTCTCCAACCAGCGCATCACCGTTGACTCGTGGACGCGACCCGGCGCGACCGAGCCGCGCTGCTTGGATTGCCTTTGAAACCAACGACGCAGGGGCGATTGCGGCTCCTCGACCAGACGCGCAATCTCGCGCAGCTTCAAGCCCTCGACGTGATAATAGAGCAGGAGAAGTTTTTCGTGCGCGTCGAGCATGGCGAAAGAAGCGTCGAGCGCGGCGAGGGTGGCCGCGCCGTAGCGCGAGCGCGCGACGGTGTCGGTCATCGCCTGTTCGCCCGCGTGCGAGAGGCCGCGCCAGCCGGGGCGGTCTGCCGTCTCGCCGCCGCCCTCCGACCAATCGTCAATCGTCACCTCGTCGCGCCGCGCGCGGTGCAGGTCAACGACCGCATGCCAGACGATGGCGCGCAGCCAGCCGCGCAAGTTTCCGCGCCCCGAATAGGTCGCAAACTTCGACTGCCTGACGCCCTCGACGACGCGCGTCCCGTACAACTCCGTGTAGACCAACTCCAAAGCCTCCTCGGCCTCCGACGGCGCGCCCGCCAGATGTTGCGCGATGCGCTCGATGAAACGACGATAGCCCGCGTCGAAATCCCACCACGCGTGCTCGTTCCCCTGCGCGCAGGCAATCGCCAGAAACAGGTCTGACGATTGCAGGTCGGAGATGAACTGGCGCACGTCTCCGGTCGAGACGGCGCGCACGGTCGCGGCGGCAGCAGACGACGGCGCGCCGTCGTCGCTTGCCGCTTCGTCGCTTGCCCGTTCGTCGCCTTGATGAGCGACGAGATATTTGTTCGCGCCCATTTGGAGGGAGGCGACGAAGGCTTCGCGCGCCACGCCGTAGTTGGGCGCGGCCTCACAGCAGCGCGCAAACAACGCGTCAATCTCGGCAGCGCATTCTTCAAAGGCTTGCGCTAGATGGTTGGGAGTAGTGGCGCTCACAGAAATCGGTGCGGATTATAGAAGAATCTCCCGGCTTAGGTAACTCTAAAAGTTTTCATTGCCTCGCTTCACCGCCCCGCGTCGGCATTGGAGCGCAAATCTCCGCCACCTGCGTATATTCGGGCTGGTAGCGTATCTGGCCGCAGGCGACGGTTTTCAATTCAAGCGGAGACAGCTTGCCTGCGCTCAAACGCTCCTTGTTCAAGTCCCAAAGCCTCACCGTGTTGTCCTTGAAACGACAGATGATCCGGCTCATATCCCGCGACACGTCCTGGTCTTCAATTTCGCCGGGAATATTTTCGAGCAAATCTTTCTTCTCAAACGTCGGCGTCTGCAGGACGCTGAAGGTGTTCGTCTCATGATCCTTAGTTAGAGTGATGATGCCCGTCGCCGCGTCGAAGGATATGACTTTGGAGTTTTTAATTTCAATAGGATGCCTGCTGATCAATTCACCGGTTTGTGTATCCCAAATCATATGAGAATCCACGATAGCACCCCAGGGTGCAAGCATGGACGTGTCTGTTTCCTTTGTGCTGACGAGAGCGGCGAACTGCCGGCTATCAAGTGAGAATCCGACGGCGCCGAATAGTTTGATGAAGTTGGGTTTAAGTCTGGCAAGCTCCCGCCCTGTATCTGTATCCCAGAGAATTGCGTCCTGGCCTGAAATATAATCTAACAATACGAGGCGACTCGCGTCGGGAGAAATATAGGGGCGAACAAAAGAGCCTGAACCGGTTGTCTTATAGTTTTTGAGGCCAAGCGGCGTGCTTGTGCTTGTATTCCAAACTTGTACCGAGCCGTCATTGGTGGTGATTACAACCCTCGTACCTGTGGACGAAATGAACGTCATGCGCATCATCCGCATCGTCGAGTTCTTCCGCGAGTCGTGGAGAGTCGAGAGCACATTCCCGTCGCTATCCATGAAGCGCACTCGATCATCCAAACCAGTCGCCAGCAGGCGCAGACCGTCCTCCGAAAATTGTACCTGTATTGTGTTCACAAACTGCCCGTTAAGTTTATCGAGCGGGCGGCGTGTCTGTAGGTCGAAGGCGCGCATGATGATTCCAGCGGCCATGTTTTCGACGAGAGCCTGGGAACTGGACTTCGCCGCATCGTTTGGCTTGGATATGCCAACGACAAAGACGCGCTCGTCGTTATGAAATAGTTGGGCCGACCGCCAGACGATGTCGTCGGGAATCGCCTCACCGCTTGTGCTGAAAAGAAGCTCGCCCGTCTTCGCATCCCAGACGCAAATCTCGTCTGGAGAGATGGTCAGAGCGCGTCCGCCGTCGGATGAAAAACCGACTTGTTCGACCGCTGCGGGCCGACGCAGCCAGAGCGCGTCGCCCACGCCGGCGACCGCCGTGCGTAAACCTTCGACGGCTTCGGGGGGCGAATCCTCTGGATTATCGTCGAGAGCTTTGAGTCCGAAAACAAGCGCATCAAACTGCTTGCCCGGTTGCGCGGCGAGGCGGCTGGCCTCTTTGCCGCGCTCCTCAAGGATGGCATCCTGCTGTCGCTCGTGCGCCTTGTAACGTGAGTAGATGAAATAGCCGAGGAACGGCGCGCCGACGAGCAGGAGTATCACCAGCAGCCCGACCAGCCCGTAGCCCATCTCCGAGCGCCACTTGCGATTGGATTGACGAATCGGGCCGATGAAGCGGTCATGTGTGAGTTCATACCACGGCGCACCGCCGCGCATCTCGGCGCGGATGAGGTGCAGGTTCTCGAAGAGTTTGACCACCGTGTTGGCGAGGCCGCCGGTGGTCTCCTCTTGCATATAGACCGTGCCGCGCGTGCCGCCCGAAGTGATGAGCCGCGTGTCGAACCAATGACGGAGGAAGCCTTTCCTGCCGCCGCGCAGCAACCCCTTCCGGAAGCCGATGAGCGGCGTCGCCTTCCGCAGAGAGTCCTCGTAATAGGTGGTCAGCGCGGCGTCAACGTCGCCGTAGGTTTCGATGTTCTTCTCTTCGACGACGCTGACATCCTTCGGCAACGACTGCCAGAGGTTCTGGCAGACGACCTGCAACTGCACCGGCTCGACGAACTCGCCGGAGATGTCAATCGTCCCCGTGACGGATTTCGTCGGCACGCGCAGGAGATTCCTGACCAGTTTCTCAGCCGCTCCGGGAGCGAAGCTGTAGTCCGTGCCTTCCAGGGGTTTTTTGACGGCCAGCAGCGCGGCCTCTTCGCGCAGGCGTTCCAGACGAAGACGCGTCCGCGCTCTCTCCGGCAAGACGCCGACGTACGGATCCATGCTGGCGAGATATTCCTCGCGCATAGCGAAGACGACCCGCAGTCGGCGGTCTACCTCCAACGCCGCGCCGACCTGATCGAAGAATCCCTCGCGGTCGTTCCAGCGTTCGGGATATGTGGTGAAGATCTCCTCGAACTGGTCGAAGATGACGACGCGCAGCGGAGAGCGGCCCTCGGGCTGTTCGGGGTAGGGCCGCGACTTGAGAAACTGCTCAAACGTCAGGCCGCTCAAGGCGCGCGGGTCGGGCGTCGCCGCTTGCAGGCTGAGCAGCGCGTTGAAGACGTAGATATTGGCGACCTCGGCAGCTTGTAAACCCTGCGGCAGTTCGCCGCTGACGCGCGCCGTGCCGAACACTTCCGAGCCGCGCTTCTCAAGCAAAGGAATGATGCGCGCGTTGAGCAGGGAGGTTTTGCCCGCGCCCGATTGCGAGTAGAGCAGGACGACCGGATGGGCCACGACGAGCGAGAGCAGTTCGTTCGCTTCGCGGTCTCTGCCGAAGAAGAGACTCCTGTCCGCGCGCGAAAAGGGGCGCGGCCCGACGTAAGGCTCAAGCTTCTCCTTCGACACTTGCCCGGCGTCAGGCTCAAGCTTCTCCTTCACTATTTGCTCAACGTCAGGCTCAAGTTTCCCGGTCACTACTTGTAAGCCTCCCATCTTTCACGCAGGGCGGCGGAAAACTCTTCGCACTTCCCCCAGTAGACTTTCACCTTCTGCAAACCGAAGTGCTTTTGTAGATAGAGCCGCTGCTTCTCGGCGCGCTTGACCAACTCTTGAATCTCCGCTTCCGTCAACTTCTGCTCGGGGGCGTTGGCATCGTCGGCCTCGCCGGTTGGCTGGCCGGGTTTCTTCGGCGCGAGTTGCACGGAGACGTGACGCGCGCCCTCGTTGCGCTGCATGTAGCTGGCGAGCTTGCGGAAGAGAACTTTGAAGTTCATGTCGTCGAGGCTATAGCCCATGAAGAGGAGCGAGGATTCGGTGAAGGCTTGCTCGATGCGCGGCGGTATCAACTGCTGGTCTTCGGAGATGAACATCAGAAAATCGAGATAGTCGTCTTCGGTCAGCACCATTGACTCGATGTTCGTCAGCGTTCCGTGAAGATGAAAGACGAGCGGCTTGTCGGGGGTCGGGTCGAGGATGGGTTCGGGCGCGGCTTGCTGTCGCCTGCGCGCCATGTACCACTTGCAAATCTCCTGTTGCGGAGTTCGCTGTGGTATGTCGCGCTTGAGCGCCTGCATCATGAAGTCGTCGTAGTTGGTCGTGATATAGACGGGAAGGCGGAGGTCTGCGACGACGCGGTGCGGCTCGTTAGGGTCGTTGAAATCAGGCGGCCCCTTATCCGCGAACTGTTCGATGATCTTATACTTCGGCGTCCTCGCCCCGTCTTCGATGGCGACGTATTGCGCCACGCGCAGCAGATTTGTGTTGTCAGCGAACGGATAGTCGAACTCTTCGGCGAGGGTGAGAGCAACGTCGCGCCCGAGCGGAAGCACGCCCGCGCATGCGCCCGCGCCGAGAAACGGCGTGCATTGTTTGAACTTGATGGAGAGCAGGAGAGCCTTCCAGTCCCGCTCGTCCCACCCGTCCGGCTGCGATGCGTTCAAGACCTCCGAGTTGGTCATGCTTGATACCCGAGGACGAAACGCCGGAGAGCATCCGTCCGGGCGTTTCGTCTGATCTCCGAAGATTTGACGAGAATCGTCAACCTTTCCTCGTGTGTTTGATTTAAGCGCGTCCGACGCAGGTTCAAAGAAGCGTCTCTTTATTCCGACCGTGAAGCAGGACGAATGCCTATCTGTTGATGACTTAACAGACCGAAATATTTCAGTTTTGTTTGACGCGCACAGGGCGAACGCGCGGCGCGGTCGAGCCTATTTTTCCAGTTTCTTGAGGAGACGCAGCGCGTGATTGCGCGCGATGAGCGGGACGCGCTCGTCGGTTTCGAGGCTGCGCAGGAACGGCACGAGTTGCAGCGGGTCGGAGAGCCCCTTGATTTCGATGAGCCGTTCAAAACGGATCAAGAGTTTGGGAATTTCGAGCGGTTGATTTTCGAGCGAGATGTTGATCTCGAAAACGAGCATCGCCTGTTCGGCGGCGCGGTGATATTCCTTGGATAGTTCGGCGGCTGTGGTGTCGTCCGTCCAGTTGAACTCGGCGCTGCGCTGCCTTTTGCCGTGCGACATCTGCAAGCGCGTCGTGCCGAGATGCGGAAACTGTTTGACGGCCTGATAGCTCGTCTCCGTGTCGAGGAAACGGAGGGTTTCCCAGAGCGCGTTGATGCGCGCGAGCGCGGAGGGCGAGAACTCGAAAGGGTCTGTGATCGGCTCGGTGTCAACCCTGCGCTCGAAGGTGATCTGCCCGCGCCCCGACGCGTCGTGCTCGATGAGAATACGCAGCACGTTCGACTCCGGCTGCTTGAACTCGTAGACGTAGCGCACGCCGTCGGCTTCCGGCGCGCCGGTCGCCCAAGGGTTTTTGGCATCCCTTTTCGCGGGCGCGGACGGGTCGGCTGTCTTGTTCGTCTCCGCGTCGCGCGTGTTCTTTTTGGCGGGCGCGCTGGTGTCTGTCGCCGGGTTGGTTTTGGCGGGCGCAGCGGTCGTGCTTCGTTTCGGAGTGGTCGCGGTCGAAGCGGCTTTGCCGGACGAGCGCGAGGAGCCGGTGCGCTTCGTCGTCCTTGTCTGCCCGACGGCGCAAAGAGCCGCGCCCAGAATTACAAGCGCGGCTGCTGCGAGACGTAAAAAGTTTTGCTTCTTCAACCTCACTCGAATTTGACGGAGACAAGTTTGGAAACGCCGACCTCTTCCATCGTCACGCCGTAGAGCGCGCGGGCCACTTCCATCGTCCGCTTGTTGTGCGTGATGACGATGAACTGCGTGTCGGCAGACATCTCGACAATCTTCGCGGTGAAGCGTCCGATGTTCGCTTCGTCGAGCGGGGCGTCAACCTCGTCGAGCAGGCAGAAGGGCGACGGGCGATACCTGAAGATGGCGAGCACGAGGGAGAGAGCGGCCATTGCTTTCTCGCCGCCCGAGAGCAGCAGGACATTCTGCAAGCGTTTGCCGGGCGGCTGCGCGATGATGTCAATGCCCGACTCTAACACATCGTCGGCATCAATCAAACTCATCTCGCCGCGCCCGCCGCCGAAGAGTTCGACGAAGAACTGGCCGAAGTTGCGGTTGATCTGCTCGAAGGCATGGCGGAAGCGTTCGCGCGAGCGACGCTTGATTTCGCGCAGAGCTTCTTCGGTCGAGATGATGCCGTCGGTGATGTCCTTGCGCTGCGTGGTGAGAAACTCGAAACGCGTCTCGGCCTCCGACAACTCTTCGAGCGCCATCATGTTGACCGCGCCGAAACTTTCGAGCCGCGCACGCAACTCCTCGACGCGCGCGCGCGACGCTTCCAGATCAAAACCGTCGAGTTCTTCCTCCGCCGCCGTCGCCGCGAGTTCCTCCGACGAATGCGACAACTCGGCCATGCATGATTCGCGCACGTAGTTGAGCCGCGCCGCGCCTTCGGCCCGGTGCACTTCGAGGGCGGCGCGCGCATCGCGCATCGCGGCGGCGCGCTGGTGCAATTCCGTCAGTTCAAACGAGAGCGCGTCGGCGCGTTCGCGTGCTTCGGCGAGACGCGCGGCGGCCTCCTCGGTCGCGCGCTCACGCGCTTCGCGCTCGGTCTCGACGCGCCCCGTGCTCAGTTCGATCTCTTCCATCGCGTGCCGCAACTCCGCGAGCCGCGCTTCCATCTCGGAGACTTCCGCGCCGTGACGTTCGAGACGCGCGCGCAGTTCGACGGTTTCGGCCTCCATCCGGCGCAGTTCGGCGGCGGTCGAGCGGCGACGCTCGGCGGCGGTGGCGGCGGCGGCGCGTTGCTTGCCGAGATGTTCATTGTCGGCTTCGGCGGCGCGTCGCGCGGCGGCTAAAACATCGGCTGCCGCCGCAACCTCTTGCGTGGCGGCGTGGCGCGCTCTCTCGGCGGCCTCGGCTTCGGCGGCCTGCGTCGCGCGCCGTTCTTCTAGTTGACGCTGTTCTTCGGCGAGACGCGCGGCGTCGTCCGAGACGACGCGCATGTGACGCTCGGCGCGTTCGATCTCCTGCGCCAGCCGCGTCGAATTGAGTTCGCGCGCGACGTGCTCGCGTTCCTCGCGCCCGATGATGTCGTTGAGTTGGACGAGCGCGTCTTCGAGTTCACTCAGACGCGCGCGCGCCGCGTTGGCAATCTCCTCGGTCGAACGCAACTCCGATTCGAGCGCGACGGCGCGCTCCGACAGTTCGCGGATCTCGCGCTTGAAGGCGAGCAAGCCGACGCCCTCGCCTGCGACGTAGGGGCCGCCCGCGCCGAGCAACTGCCCGCCCGAAACCCATTCGCCCTCAGCCGTGACGAACATCTCGCCCGTTTGCAGCGACCGCAGCGTCGCCTGTTCCAGACTGCCCGCCAGACGCGCGTTCATCTCGCGCGCGAGCGTGCGCCCGAGAATCAAGGCAATCTCCGGCGGCGCGCCGAGCAAGTCCGCGACGCGCGCTTCCGCCTCGCCACTCTCGACAGACGCGCGGCGACCGTCGTTTGATATAGCAATGCTCTCATCCGCCAGCGCGGCGACCGTCGAGGCAGCGGCGGCGTCGTCGCTCGCGCCT
>DATLMV010000102.1:0-10157 GCA_035537095.1 Pyrinomonadaceae bacterium | reverse complement strand
ACTTCCTTGTTGTTCCACCGGCGGTTGATCAAGCTGGCGACGAAGCCCGCGCCGAAGCCGTTGTCTATGTTGACGACGGTGACGTTCGAGGCGCAGGAGTTGAGCATCCCGAGCAGCGCGGCAACGCCGCCGAAGGATGCGCCGTAGCCGATGCTGGTCGGCACGGCGATGACGGGGACGCTCACCAAGCCCCCGACCACCGACGGCAGCGCGCCCTCCATTCCGGCGGCGACAATCAAGACGCGCGCGCTCTGCAAACGCTCGCGCTCGGCGAGCAGGCGGTGAATCCCGGCGACGCCCGCGTCCCAGATTCTCTGCACGCGATTGCCCATCGTCTCGGCGGTCAGCGCGGCCTCCTCCGCGACGGGGATGTCGCTCGTCCCCGCCGTGACGACGACGATCTCGCCCGCGCCGCGCTCCGTCAAATCCCTGCGGACACGAATCAGACGCGCCGACTCGTGCCATTCGGCATCCGTCACGACGTTGCGCACTTCGCCGAACGTGTCGGCGTCCGTCCGCGTGATGAGGACGTTCGGCGCGTGCGCGACGAGTCGCTCCAACGTCTCGACGATCTGGCGGCGCGTCTTGCCTGCGCCGAAGATGACCTCGGGGAAGCCCTGCCGCGTGGCGCGCGAGTGGTCAATGCGCGTGTGGCCGATGTCCTCGAAATGCAGGTTGCCGATGCGCCGCGCCGCCTCGGCTGCGTCCAACTCCCCCTGCTTGTGCGCGCGCAGCAGTTCTTCTATCTGTTGCAGATTCATCCGGAAGCTCTCGAAGCAAGTTCAGCTTTAAACTCAAAACCTATCGGAAAGACTTTACATGAATATTCATGTCATCGTCCGGCGACCGATGCCCGGCGACCAAACGAGCGGGCATTCTAACATGTGCGCCGAAACGTCGCCGCTTGCGAATGTCCGGGACGGCCCGTAAGATTCCACGTTCGAGATAAAACGCCGAATGATAGATATTGAAGGACAGCTTTTATCTATTCACGATTACGATTGACGATCTACTGATATGGAACTGACCGTCGCCATCACGGGAGCATCGGGCGCGATTTACGCGCAGCGGACGCTCTTTCAACTGGCGTCGAGCGGCGCGGTCGAGCGCGTCAATCTCGTCATGTCGGAGGCGGCGCTCGTCGTCGCGCGCGTCGAACTCGGCGCGAAGTTGGAGGCGGGCGACGCGGCATCAATTAACGAGTGGATTGGGATTGAACGCGACTCGAAACTGGTGCGCTGGCATCGTCTGGACAATCTGGCCGCGCCGCCCGCGTCGGGTTCGCACATGCAGGCGGGGATGGTCGTCGTGCCCTGCTCGATGGGTTCGCTCGGCGCGATTGCGTCGGGCGCAGGCACAAACCTGATTCACCGCGCGGCGGACGTAACTTTGAAAGAGGGACGAAGGCTCGTCCTCGTCGTCCGCGAGTCGCCTTACAACACGATTCATCTTGAGAACATGCTGCGCGTCGCGCAGGCGGGCGCGCGCATCCTTCCGGCGAGTCCGGCCTTCTATCATCGCCCACAGACAATCGAGGAGATGGTTGACCATCTCGTCTATCGCATCCTCGACCAGTTCGGCGTGCCGCACACGCAGGCGACGCGTTGGACGGGCGGCGAGGCGGCGATTGACAAAAAGAGTTGAGCGACAGACAAGACGCGCGGCGATTGCCGGAGCGCGTCTTTGATATCGAGCGAGGAGGTTCGAGTCTCTTGTCCGAAGTGTGGCAGCGCGGCGAGTACAGCATCAGCACCGACCGGGCGCGGCTCGACGTGGCGCTCGTCCACAGGTATCTCTCGACTTCGACCTACTGGGCGCAAGGGCGTCCGCTCGATGTCGTCGAGCGTTCGCTTGAGAACTCGCTCGTCTTCGGCATCTACAAAGGCGCGGAGCAGGTCGGCTTCGCGCGCGTCGTGACGGATTATGCGACGATGGCGTGGCTGGCCGATGTCTTCGTCTTGGAGGAGCATCGCGGGCGCGGCCTTTCAAAGTGGTTGATGGAGGTCATCGTCGCGCACCCGCGCCTGCAAGGTTTCCGCCGCTGGCTGCTCGCCACGAAGGACGCGCACGGTCTGTATCGCCGGTTCGGTTTCGACGAACTGAAACGCCCCGAACGCTTCATGGAGCGGCGCGACCCGCAGACCGTCGAGCAACCCGACTACTGGTCGGGCAAGCGGCAGGAGTGAGCCGGAACGGTTTGCAGAGTGCGACCGAGTCGGCGGCGCGTGTGGCGATTTGCAAAGCGAGACGAACGAACCCGTGCGCTTTTGAGAAGTTTTCGGCTGGCTCTCCAGTTGCTTATCAGAGCTGACGGGCCGGAGGAGTCCGGCGGAGATGTTTGAAGTTTGGGAAGGATGTTTGAAAGACCTCGACGGCAGCTTGTGAGGGGGAAGGCTGGCCGTCGAGGTTCGGAAATCGGAGAGCTTGCGCGGACGGCGAGGACGCGGGACACGATGGGCGCGGGCGGTTCTTATTCGCCGCCGCACACCATATCGAGGAAAGCGACCACTTGCGCGAGGGTTTCGGCCCATTGCTTTTTGAAAATCTTGAGCATCCCGATAATCGCCATCAGGATTGGGCGGATGGTCGCGCGATAGTTCTTGCAGAAGTCGGGAATCGCGGTGGCGACTCCGCCTCTGGTCATGCCTCTGGTAGCCTGTCCCGTGTCTTCTTGCGGTCTGGCTTGACGAAGAATTTTCTGGACGGCATCCGGCGAGACGTTGCGCGATCCGCCGCCGCCGCCCTTGCCCCCGCCGCCGCCGCTCCGGCTGGCTTTCTTACTTCCCTTACTGGATTTGCGAGTTGGCATAAGTTAGATGCTCCTTTTCAGTTGTGAAAGATGAGGTATCGTATGTATCAGCGGAACGCTTTTACACACCACATGCAAAGCGGCGGTAACATACTAGCGAGCTATATGCTTGTCAATAAAAATGAATTGACGAGTGATGAGCAAGAAAAGAGACGTGCAGTCGAGAGATTGAACACGCGAGCAGACTTGTCTTGATACCCGGAACTCAAGGACTATCTTCCTACTCAAGTCTTTCGACACAGGATGGTTATCAACTGACGCGGGACTGTTCGTTAACTTAAGAGAAGTGAAAACTGTTACACGCAACATTCGCACGACGCTCGAAATGATCAAGATCGAGCACACGCTCTTTGCGCTGCCGTTCGCCTTGCTCGGCGCGGTGCTGGCGGCGCGCGGGCTGCCGTCGCTCCGGCAGACGCTCTGGATAACGCTGGCGATGGTCGGCGCGCGTTCGGCGGCGATGGCCTTCAATCGCATCGCCGATAGAGACTTCGACGCCGCCAACCCGCGCACGCGCACGCGCGCCATTCCGGCGGGCACGCTCTCGCTCTCCTTCGTCCGGGCGTTCACGCTGGCCGCCGCCGCGCTCTTTTTTCTCTCGGCGGCGATGCTCAATCGCCTGACGCTCATGCTCTCCCCGGTCGCGCTCGCCAGCGTCCTCGTCTACTCCTACACGAAACGCTTCACGGCTCTCTCGCACATCGTCCTCGGCTGGTCGCTCTGCATCGCGCCGACGGGCGCATGGATCGCCGTGCGCGGCGCGCTCGACAGCCCTGTGCCGCTCCTGCTCTCGCTCGTCGTCCTGCTCTGGACTGCCGGATTCGACGTGCTCTACGCCTGTCAGGACTATGAGTTCGACCGCCGCTCCGGTCTGCGTTCGATACCCGCGCGGACGGGCATCGCGCGTGCCCTCATCATCTCGCGCGCGCTGCACGCGGGAGCGTTCGCGGCCCTCGTCGGGTTATACTCGCTGACTTCGCTCGGCCTGCTCGCGCTCGCCGGGGTGCTGGCGACCGGCACGCTCCTGCTCTACCAGCATTCGCTCGTGCGCGCCGACGACCTGCGACGCTTGAACGCCGCCTTCTTTACCACCAACGCCTTCGTCAGCGTCATCCTGCTGGCGACCTTCGGCGCGGCGGTCTTCTTGAGAGTTTGAATTTGGGAAGCATGGTTTGACAGCAAAGCCCGGAGCATCTATGACTGCTACACTCACGCCCGCCGAACAAAGCGCCGCGAATCTCGTGCTGCACTTCGCCCCCCTCTTAAAGTATTTCAGCGAGCAGGACTTCTTCGACTTCTGCATGCTCAACTTTCGGGACTCCCGTATCGAACTCACCCCCGCAGGAGACCTCATCATCATGGCCCCGACCGGATGGAAAACAGGCGTCCGCAACTTCCAGATGATTACCGATTTCGGCGTTTGGGTTAAGCAAGACGGGACGGGAAAAGGTTCTGATTCTTCGACGGCCTTCGCGCTGCCGAACGGCGCGAAGCGTTCGCCTGATATGTCTTGGGTGCGTAACGAAAGATGGGAAGCTCTGACGAAAGAGGAGCAGGACAGGTTTCCGCCGCTTTGTCCCGACTTCGTGATGGAGCTACGCTCGACAAGTGATTCATTGCGTCCGTTGCAGGAGAAGATGCAGGAGTACATGGAGAACGGGGCGCAACTCGGTTGGTTGATTGACCCGTTCGAGCGGAAGGTTTACATCTATCGTCCGCAGGCGGGCGTCGAATGTTTGGATAATCCCGCGAGTGTGTCGGGCGAACCGCTCTTGCGTGGCTTTGTTTTGGACGTTCAATCGCTCTGGGAATAGTTTTGACAGTTAACTCTGATAATTTATTCAACGCTATGAATTTTTCACACGACCCGAAACTCGACGAACTCGCGGCCAAAGTGGAGGCGGGCGAGCGTCTCACTCTCGCGGACGGGCTTGCGCTCTTTGCGACGGAAGACCTTCCGGCGCTGGCGAAGCTGGCGGACTCCGTGCGGCGTCGGCTGCACGGGCGGACGACCTACTTCAACGTCAACCGCCATTTCAACCCGACCAACGTCTGCTATGCCGACTGCAAGTTCTGCAACTTCTTCCGCACGCCGCGCGAGGCCGACGCCTACACGCACAACATTCAGGACTCGCTGCGGATAGCGGGCAAGGCCGTCGCCGAGGGCGCGACCGAGTTGCACATCGTCGGCGGCTTGAACACCAAGCTGCCTTTCGCCTACTACACAGACCTCCTTTCCGCGCTCAAACGCGAGCACCCGCAGCTTCACCTGAAGGCGTTCACGATGGTCGAACTCGACCACTTCGCGCACTTCTACAAGATGGCGGACGAAGCGGTCATCGAGCAGTTGCGTGCGGCGGGGATGGATTCGTGTCCCGGAGGCGGCGCGGAGATTTTCCGCGAGCCGACGCGCTCGATGATCTGCGCGCACAAGTGCGACGCCGACCGCTGGCTTGAGCTCTCCGGCAAAGTCCACGCGGCGGGACTCAAGACCAACGCGACGATGCTCTACGGCCACATCGAATCCATCCACGACCGCGTTGACCATCTCATTCGCCTGCGCGAGCAGCAGGACAAGTCCGGCGGCTTCCAATGTTTCATCCCGCTCGCCTTCTATCCCGAAGGCACGCAACTCGCGCACCTGCCGGGGCCCTCCGGCGTTGACTCCTTGAAGACCATCGCCGTCTCGCGTCTGATGCTCGACAACTTCGCGCACATCAAAGCCTACTGGGTGATGCTCGGCAAACGTCTCGCGCAGGTCGCGCTCCACTACGGCGCGAACGATCTGGACGGCACTATCACGGAAGGCGGCGAACTCTCCGAGAGCTATTCGGTGGAAGCCAACAACGAGGTCAAGATGTCTAAACAGGACATCGTCGCGCTCATCGAGGAGGCGGGATTCGAGGCGGTCGAGCGCGACACCGTTTACAATCGCGTCGAGCGCGAGGCGACGACGGTTTGAGCGGCAGATGGAGGCACAGGGCAACACGGACAGGCTCTTGCTTGAGAGCTTCGCGGCGGGACGCCTTACCGGAGAGCCGGGAGACGAAGAAGGCTCTGCGGAGATGTTGCGTGCGCGGGCCGAGTCCGGGATAGACGGTGCGCTCGTCGAGGCGCGGGAGACGGAAGCGTTCGTGGCCGTCGCCAGCGAGTGCCTTTCGCGTTCGCGGCAGAGCGAGATTTTGCGTCGGGCCGTCGGCCTGTTTGTCTCGGCGAGCGGGGAATCTCCGGAGGGTTCTTTCATCAGCCTCTACGCCGCGCTCGAATCCGTGCTGACCTTCTTCCGCCACGAGGACGAGTACGAGATTCTCCCGCCCGAGGATTTCAGCCGACTCGAACGCGACCTGAAGGGTTGGCTCAAAGAGCATCCGCTACTGGCAGCCGACGCGAGCCGACGCGCGTTGATATATGAGAAGATTCGTGAATTGAACCGCTTCCCCTTCTCGCACGTCTTCAGGAAATTCTGCCGTCAATATGAGGTGGACTTGTCCGACCTCTGGCCGGTTCTGGGCAGGCCCGAAGAGTGGCCGCTCGCCGAGATCAGACACCGGCTCATCCACGGCGACCCGTTTGCGAGTCGTCCGGCGGAGTCGCTCGTTTGCGCCCGCGAACATCTCCGTTGGACGGTCGCGCGGATGCTGCTCACGGTTCTCGGCTGGCCCGTCTCGCGCTCGCGCGCCGGGAGTGAATATTTGAGCGCGCGGGCCGGAGGGCGTCGGGACTGGCGGGCCGAGCGTGCGCGTTTTGCCTGAGAGGGAGGGACGACCGGAGTTTATGAAGCCGGAGCAGTTGACGGATTTCAAACGCGAGCTTGCCTCGGTCAAAGGCGAGTGTGAGCCGAATGATTTGTATGCGTGGGCGGAGAATTTGTTTAAAAGGTACGAACTGGCCGGGCCGTCGTCGGTCACGCAGAGGATGCGGCGGCATTGTCAGGACGAGCCCGTCCCCATCGCAAGCTCACACGATAGCGGCCTGCGCGCGTCCGGCTACCTGACCTACACAGGCAACCCTGCCTACCTCTACTCTAGCTCGTCAATCAACGTCGGCTGGTGTCCGACGCTCAACGTCCTGCTCTACAGGTGGGAATCATGGACTAACGAAGATACCTACCTGAGGATTCCCGGCAGTTCGAGCCTCCGCATCAAGGTCATGTCGGCGTACGATCTGGCCGACCGGCTCTACTGGTCGAGCCTGAATATCATCTTCACGCCGGACGAGCTTGACGATTCCGATGCTGCCACTTGAGCGGCTTCGTCTATTTTATCAACCGAGAAAGAAGAGAGATTTATTTTGACAGAGACAACGACTGAGACGCGCACCATCACCGTCGCGCATTCGCCCGACTCGGACGACGCATTCATGTTCTACGGGCTGGCGACGGGCAAGCTCGACACGGGCGACCTCGAATATACGCACGTCCTCGAAGACATCCAGACGTTGAACGAGAAGGCGATGCGCGGCGTCTACGACGTGACCGCCGTCAGCTTTCACGCCTACGCGTACATCGCCGACAGGTACGCGCTCCTGCCGCACGGCGCGAGCATCGGCGACAACTACGGCCCCATCGTCGTCGCGCGCGAGCCGCACAAAGCGGAAGATTTGTCGCGTCTTAAAATCGCCGTCCCCGGTGAACTGACGAGCGCATTTCTCGCGCTCCGCATCATGTCGCCGGAGTTCGCATATGAGGTCGTGCCCTTCGACCAGATTATTCAGGCCGTGCAGGACGGCGCGTGCGACGCCGGTCTGTTGATTCACGAGGGGCAGCTTTTTTATCAAAAACTGGGGCTGCACAAGGTGGTTGACCTCGGCGAGTGGTGGCACGAACGGACGGGGCTGCCGCTGCCGATGGGCGGCAACGCCATCCGCCGCGAGTTAGGCGCGGACTTGATGCGGCGCGTCTCGGGGCATCTCAAGGAGAGCATCAGCTACTCGCTCGCCAACCGCTCGGACGCGCTCGGCTATGCCATGCAGTTTGCGCGCGACATGGACACGGAACTCGCCGACCGCTTCGTCCGCATGTGGGTCAACGACCTGACGCTCGACTACACGGCGCGCGGGCGCACCGCCGTCCAACGCCTCCTCGACGAAGGCGCAGAGCGCGGCATCATCCCGCGACGCGTCGCGGTGGAATTCGTGGACTGACGGCGACCGGCGGGCGCAAAGTTGATGCGGGGCTTTATCACATAACTCTCCGGTGTCACGGTTTTCTCCGTGCTTGCGATGCTTTCGCGTTTATTTTCTGGCAACACGGCGCGGGCGGCGCGCATCTGAAGATGGTTGCCAACGGATAGCGGTCGCCGGTTGTGTCGAGCGGCTGGAGATGCTTTTCGAGTCCTTCAAATTCCATCAAAAAGATATGAAACGTCCTTTATTTTCGCTTTTCTTCGCGTTCTTCGTCGCGCTCGCGATACTCCCTTCGGCGCGGGCGCAGCAGGCGTCGAACACGGCTCCGGCATCGGGCGGCGGGGTGGATGTTGACGGCATCATCCGCGCTTTCACGGCGAAGGAGACGCAGTTTCGCAAGGCTCTGAACGAGTACAGCTTCAAGCGCGACGCCGTGATTCAGACGCTCGGTTTGGGCGGGCAGATTTCCGGCGAGTACAAGCGCGTGTCGCAGTTCGTCTTCGACGACTCGGGCCGACGCTACGAGAAGATTCTCTTCTTCCCGATGCCGACGATGGCGGAAATCACCATCACGGCGGAGGATTTGGAAGACCTGAGCGGCGTCACGCCGTTTGCCCTCGAAGCGGCGAAGGCGAACCTCTACAAGTTTTCCTACGTCGGCAAAGAACGGCTCGACGAGATTGACACGTACATCTTCGATGTCGCGCCCAAAGTGATGCCCGACCCGAAGAAGACGAAAGAGCGTTTCTTCATGGGGCGCATCTGGGTTGACCAGCAGGAGTTGCAGATCGTCAAGGCGCGCGGCAAGGGCGTGCCCGAAGACAAGAACAACAAGTACGCCACCTTCGAGACTTACCGCGAACAGATTGACGGCAAGTTCTGGTTTCCGACCTATTCATACGCGGACGACGAGTTGGTCTTCGGCAACGGTCAGGCCGTCCACCTGCGCGCGCGCGTCAAGTACACCGACTTTGAACGCCTGAGCGGTAAAGTCCGCATCATCGAAGACACCGCGCCCGGCGAAGGCATCCCGGCGAACACGACGACACCCGCCAAGCCCGCGCCGTCGCCCACGCCGAAACCGTAGGCCAGCGCGCGCTAGAGAGAAAAGCTGAAGGCCGTCAAGACATGAGAGCTTGACGGCCTTTCGTTTTCCCCTGCTCTGTTCGACGCTCACTTCACTTTCTTATTGCTCGCTTTCTTCTCCAAGCCGAGTTCGCGCGCGACGCTGTCGTGGACGCGTGCGACGAGTTGGTTGACGACCTCGTCTTTGTCGTCGTCGTCCTTGAGCAGCCCGCGCGTCTCGACCGGCGGGAGAAAGACCAACTCCATCACTCCGGCGCGCGCGACGCCGGTTCCCTTGCCCATCAGGTTGTCGGTGTTCTTCATGGCGACCGGGACGATGGGCACGCCCGCGTCGAGCGCCATGTAGAACGCGCCCTTTTTGAAGGGCAGAAGCTCGCCCGGCAGCGCGCGCGTGCCTTCGGCGAAGACCCCGAAGGAGATGCCGCTCTTGATGCGTTCGGTGGCGGCGCGCACCGTCTCGATGGCCCGCTCGCGGTTGCTGCGGTCAATCGCCATGATGTTGACGTAGCCCATGCCGTAGCCCATGATCGGCACTTTCAGCAACTCCTTTTTGGCGAGCAGGCCGATGCGCCGCCCGTCCGCGCCCGCGTAGTAAAAGAGCGCGGCGGTGTCGAGAAACGAGCGATGGTTGGAGACGAAGATGTAGGTCTGTCGCGGGTCGAGATGCTTGCGCCCGCTGACGCGGACTTCGACGCCGCTCAAGCGCAGCCAGTTGCGCGCGCCGAAACGCCCCCAAGGGTAGACCCAATGCCGACGATTCGCCAGATACGACACGATGATCGAGGGCGGCCCGAAGATGAGCAGCAACATGCCCGCGACAAAGAGCGACCACCAGTAGTGCAAGCGGCCCTTGAGCGGCCTGTGCGGCTTGTGCGACCGCCGCGCATCTCCTGTGCTAGACTCGCGGTTCCCGGCGCGCGTTTGCTCTGCCGACGTTTGTTCTGCCATCAATTCTTCAGAAAGACTTTCAGGATGCATCGGTTCTCGCTTCGATACGCTCTCTCTGTCTTCGTCGCCCTCGGCTGCTGCGCTTCGTTTTTACCCGACGCACGCGCGCAACGCCGCCGCCCAACGCCGCCGCGCGACACGACCGCCCCCGCGACGACGGCAACCAACATTCCGAGCCCGCGCTCCGTGC
>DATLMV010000101.1:0-5506 GCA_035537095.1 Pyrinomonadaceae bacterium | reverse complement strand
ACAAAACAGTATATTGCAATGGTACGGTCGTACATCGAAGTCCTCTCTTTAAGGTGTTTTGTGTCGCAACAAAATCTTAAGAGAGGACTTTCTATTGTTCAAAGAGCTATCAAGCCATAACTAGCAACTTGGGTTAAATAGTAAATCGTGAATAGTTAATGTGGTGAATCCCGGCATCTATTTACGATTCACGATTTACGATTTACGAGTATTCGATTTACGAGACTCTGATTCTCGGGTCGAGCCAGCGATAGACGATGTCGGTCAGGGTGTTGGCGAGGATGTAGGTGACGCTGATGACGAGGACGCAGCCCTGCACGAGCCTGTAGTCGCGCTTGCCGATGCCGTCTTCGACCAACAGCAGACCGATACCGGGCCAACTGAAAATCTTCTCCGTGATGATCGCGCCCGCGAGCAGCACGCCGAGTTGGAGTCCGAGCACCGTGACGACGGGAATCAGCCCGTTCATCAAGACGTGCTTATACAGAACCTTGCGCTCGCTCAAGCCCTTCGCGCGCGCCGTCCGCACGTAGTCTTCGCCGAGTTCTTCAATCACCGACGAGCGCACCATGCGCGTCAGCAGCGCGGAGAGCGCCGCGCCGAGCGTGACGGCGGGCAGGATGATGTCCTGCCAGTCGAAGCGTCCCGAGGGGCGCAGCCAGCCGAGCCAGACCGCGAAGAGATAAATCAAGAGCGGCCCGATGACAAAACTCGGCAAACTTATTCCGACCAGCGCGACCACCGAGAGCGTGTTGTCCAACCAGTTGCCCCGGCTCTTTCCCGCGACCACTCCGAGCGGGACGGCGATTGACACCGCGATGAGCAGCGCGGCGATGGCGAGTTCGATGGTCGCCGGATAGTGCAGCAGAATCAAATTTTTGACGGGGCGGTCGGTGCGGAAGGAGTTGCCCATGTCGCCGCGCAGCAGCGCGCGCCAGTAGTCCACGTAGCGATTGTCTGCGCCGTGCCAAGCGAAATTTCGTGCGCCCGCCGCGTCTTCAGGGAAAGAGAAGAAGAAGGCCGGACGGTCGAGGCCGTGCTTGCTTCGGAACTGGTTGATCTGTTCGGGCGTCGCCTGCTCGCCGAGAATCGCCACCGCCGGGTCGCCCGGCACGAACTCGATCAAAAGCGTGACGAGCGACACGACCGTCCACACGACCAACAGCAGAATCAAGATGCGACGCGCGGCGTCGAGTATCTTATGTCTCATTTAAGACACGCGGTCTGGGAAGTCCCCGAACTGTTCGGATGCAAGATAAGAATTACGGCAGGAATGATAGCAAAGAGAGTGACAAGTGACGAGTGACAAGTGACGGGCAGGAGAAACCCGGCGACGTGCGACGTGCGATGACTGACGTTTGATGAGCAGATGTTGTTTTAAGAACGACTAACGATGAGGAGTGTTGTAAGACTGATTTAACGGGCAGATGTTGTTTTAAGAAAGAATTGGCGACTAGGAGTTGTTTGAGGACGAGTTGACGAATGGAAGTCGCTTTTAACTCGTCACTTTATCTTGTTCGTCACTTGTCACTTGTCACTCGTTACTGCTCTTAACGAAACGTAGCTCGACGGAGCGTGTCTCGCGTCGTCCGCAGTTGGCCCCGACAACCTCGTGCAAACGACTCTAGACATGTCCGTCGAGCTACGTTTCAGGTTGCGGCCATTTGTTGCAGCGCAACCGAGCCTCACGGAGAAGAATTATCCGCCGCGCGCCTCGCGGTGTGCAGCGCGGCGATTCCTCCGGTCAGATTCCGGTACTCAACTCCCTCGAACCCGACCCCCCGCATCAATGCGGCCAGACGCTTCTGGTCGGGAAAGCGCGAGACGGAATCGGGCAAATACTCGTAAGCTCCGCGCGAGCCGCTAATCAGTCCGCCGATGTAGGGCAGGACGCGCGTGAAGTAAAACTTGAAAAGAGCGCGAAATCCGGGCACGACCGGGCGCGAAAATTCGAGGATGGCGATGCGTCCGCCGTCTTTGAGAACCCGCCGCAACTCGCGCAAGCCCTCTTCCACGCCCGCGAGATTTCGCAGCCCGAAGGCGATGGTGACGACCTCGAAAGAGGCGTCGGCGAAGGGCAACCGGAGCGCGTCGCCTTCGATATAGGCGATGCGTCGCGCTGCGGGCGAATCCTTTCGCGCCGCTATCTCCAACATCGGGCGGCAGAAATCCAGACCGATGACGCGCGCACGCCCCGCGCCCGCGAGTGCAATCGAGAGGTCGCCCGTGCCGCACGCGACATCGAGCGCGCACGCACCCTCCGCGAGCGACGCCCGCATCTCTTCCGCGACGAGGCGACGCCAACGCTTATCGGTGTTGCCCGACAAGAGATGATTTAAAAGATCATAGCGGCCAGCGATGCCCGCAAACATCATGCGGACGCGGCGCGCGTGCTCGTTCTTCAATTCATCGTCTGACGTACTTTGGTTGGCTGTCACAATCTACAGAAGAGTCGGATGGGCTGTGGTTGCGTTTGGCTTGCGATTTGTTTGTGAATTGACTACGGGCGTTTGACCGGAACCGTGAGAGGCTTCGGCGTCGGCGCAGGAGTTGATGTAGGACGCGCGGCGTCAGGCGTCGTCGGCGTCGGGATGGTCGCGCTCGCTCCGAGGATTTCGACCTCTCCGGTGCGCGCAATCTCGGCGCGCAGTTCGGCAGCGTCGCCCGTCGCAATCGAGACGACGGGCGTGTCGCGGAAGATGCGCGCGGCGAGGCGTTGGATGTCGGCGGGAGTCAGGCTGTTGAGGTTGCGCGCTTCGTCGGGGTTGTGCAGTTCGTACGTCTCCTGATTGAGCCAGCCGTCGGCCCAAGCCTCGGTCGTGCCCGCGCGCGCATTGACGGCGGCGAGGACTTCACGCCGCGCCACCTCGAACTCTTCGACCGGAGGCTGCGCCGCGACGAAGGACGCGAGCGTCGCGCGGGCGGTCTGCAACGCCTGCGCCGCCAGTTTCGACGGCACGGACGCGCCCATGCGAAACACGCCGGGCAGTTTATAAGCCCTGTGTTCGACGAAGACGGGACGCCCCTTCAACTCCGCGAGATTCTTCTGCCAGCGTTCGCGGACGAGGACGGCGAGGACGCGCGCCGCCGTCTCGTCGCGGTCGGAGCGCGCCACGCCGCGCACGGCGAGACGCACCTCGGCGTCGGGCATCCCGGCCATGTCAACGATCAGCGTCCGCGCGTCGGGCGCGTCGGGCTGGCGAAAGGTCGAGGGCACTTCCACGTCGCTCCTGCGCCAGACGCCGAGATATTGTCGCAGCGCACGCAGAGAGCGCGCGGGTTCGACGCCGCCGACGGCGACCAGCGTCGCGTTGTTCGGATTGAGGAAACGCTCTTTCATCAAGAGCAGGTCGGCGCGTTCGATGCGCGCGAGCGATTCGGGCGTGCCCGTCGTCGTGCGCCCGTAGGGAAACCCGCCGAAGAGACGCGCGGCGATGGCGCGGTCGGCCACCGTCGCCGGAGCGACGTTCACGTCGCGCGCGATTTTGAGCCGCGCCTCGCGCATCCTCTGGACGACTTCGGGCGTGAGTTGCGTGCTGACGAGCGCGCCGCGCAGCAGTTCGACGAGACGTTCAAATTCCTGCGCGCGACCGCTCAAGGTGATATTGAGGGCATCGTAATCGGTCGTCACCTCAAGGCGTCCGCCGAGTTCTTCCTTGACGTACTGGTACGTGGCGGGGTCTGGAAAAAGCGCGTCGCCGAGCAGGGCCATCAAGCCCTCTTTGCCCGCGAGGTCGAAGGCCGCGCCGCTGTGGACGCGGAGCTTGAGAAAGACTTCCGGGTCTGTCTGGCGATTGACGAGCAGCACCTTGAGGCCGTTCAACAACTGCTCGCGCCTCGGCTCCGGCGCGCCTTGCGCCGCCACTCGCTCGACCGGCCAGAGCGTGCACGCGAGCAGGATTGACGAAAGAAATCCCGCGCGCACAATTTTTCGGACGCGGCGACTTGCGAAAGTTTTGAGGGAATACATAAGATTACGGTTCGGCACAAGGCGGCGGAAAAAGCCGCGACTTTCAAGGTTTCCCGCGAAAAAAGCGTGCGTCGGGAGCGCATCGGCGGTGCGTTTCTGACGTGTCGGGCAAGTTTAGATGCCGCCCGTCGGGTCGTCAACTGCCCGCACCTCGCCCGACAATTCTGATTTTCCGGTGCACCGTTTGGCGTTTCGCTGCATCTTAATCTTGGCTCACAGGGTTGCTTTGCGGACAGACGAGTGCTCGCCCCGGCAGGCAATCTTAAAATCGTTTGTTATATAATGCCCCGAGAGGCGCTTTCCCCGCGAGAGGGGAACGGCGCGAGACGCCGACACGAACCGTCGAGTATGAACTGAGGTCGAGAAAAGTTGGCCTTCGCTTTTCCCCTGATGGCAGCGAGATAGCACAAAGATGAAACAATGTTCGACATGCCAAGAAGTGTTTGCCGATAAGTTTGGCTTCTGCCCCGTTGACGGCACGCCGCTCAACGGAAACGTCGCTTCCGCGACGCCGCCGACCGAAGCCACGACGGCACATGCCGCATCCCCTGCGGCCAACGACGAGCCCGCTTTCAACCAGACCGACACCGCCACGCTGCTCTCTTCGGAAGAGACCGTCACGGCGCAGCCTCCCGCCTACGGCTCGACAGCCCTTTCGGGACGCGGCGAGTATCACCTGACGATGCTCGAAGACGAAGGTCTGACGCGTCGTCTGGCGAAAGAGGTGCGCGCCGTCGCACACGAATCGCAGTTGACTTGGCCGGAGTTCAAACGCGACCCGCGCGCCTTCGCCGGACGCATGGCGACCGGCTACGGCGAGATGGGCCGACGCTTCGTCAAGCAGCCCTACGTCGCGCCCGCGCTCATCGCGCCCTTCTGTATCCTTCTGCTCGTCGCCAGCGTCGTCGCCATCATGCAGACGCGCTGCCAACTGCTCGCGCCCTTCGGCGTTCGCTGCGTCGAGGCACGCACCGTGACCGAAGAGGAACAGTTGGAGTTGGTGCAGATGATTGACACCGAAATCCCTCCCGAGCAGAAAGAACCCGAAAAAGGGGCTGCCGGGATGGCTAAAGGCAAAGGCGGCGGCTCCAAACCCAAACAGGAGAAACCGCAGGGCGGCGGCGGCGGCGGTCGTCAGGAACAACTCCCCGCTTCTTTCGGCAAACTTCCTCCGGCTGTCCTAGCTCCCCAGATTCTGCCGCCCAACCCGCATCCCCCGACGGTGGCGAAACCTAACCTGCCCGTCACTCCCACGATTGACGCCGACCCCGTCTTGTTTCCGCCCGATAACCGTCCCTTGCCGTACGGCGACCCGAAATCCCGTGCGACGGAGATATCCGCGGGGCCGGGGACGGGCAGCGGCATCGGGACGGGCAATCAGGGAGGCGTCGGGAGTGGTGACGGCGGAGGGTTCGGGCCGGGTAGAGGCGGCAACACCGGAGGCGGAGACCGCAGAGAAGGCGGCGGAGGAGCGGGCGGCGGAGGCGGCGGCGGTGGCGAGGACTACAACCGGACGTTCAATCCGAAGGAAGTGAC
>DATLMV010000100.1:0-4819 GCA_035537095.1 Pyrinomonadaceae bacterium | reverse complement strand
GCCGCTCGAATCCGCTGCGGAGGCGCGCGAGACGGCGGCACGTTTCGGTTATCCGGTGATGCTCAAGGCGGCGGCGGCAAGGGGATGCGGCTCGTCGCGCGTGCGGAGGAGATAGAGTCGGCGTTCGCGGGGGCGCAGTCGGAAGCGGCGTCCGCCTTCGGCGATTCGTCGGTCTATCTGGAAAAGGCCATCGCGCGCCCGCGCCACATCGAGATTCAAGTCTTCGCCGACGCGCACGGCAACTTCGTCCACTTGGGCGAGCGCGAATGTTCGATTCAGCGGCGACATCAGAAGGTCGTCGAAGAGTGTCCTTCGCCGATCAACGATGCGGGTTTACGCGCGGCGATGGGCGAAGCGGCGCTCAGTATCGCGCGCGCGGCCCGGTACGTCGGCGCGGGCACGGTCGAGTTTCTCATCTCCGACCTGACGCGCGAGTTCTACTTTCTTGAGATGAACACGCGCTTGCAGGTCGAGCATCCGGTGACGGAACTGGTCACGGGCATTGACCTCGTGCGCGAGCAGATCACGGTGGCCGACGGCGCGCCGCTCTCCTTCACGCAGGCGGATGTCGCTTGGACGGGCCACGCCATCGAGTGCCGCGTCTATGCCGAAGACCCCGACAACGATTTTCTTCCCTCGCCGGGACGCATCGAATCTTTGCGCGTGCCCGCCGGGCCGCACGTGCGCGACGACGGCGGCGTCTATGCGGGCGCGGAGGTCTCCATCTATTACGACCCGATGATCTCGAAGCTCGCCGTCTGGGGGCGCACGCGTCTCGAAGCCGTCGAACGGATGCGGCGCGCGCTCGACGAGTACAGCGTCGGCGGCATCAAGACGACGCTTCCCTTCTTCCGCGAAATCATGCGCGACGAGGAGTTCGTCTCGGCCCGTCTCGACACAGGCTTCATCGAACGCTTCAACGAACGACGCAAAGAGCGTGCGCGCGCGGCGGCGACCGTCGAGTTGAACGACGACGAGGTGCGCGAGCGCGATATGGCTCTCATTGCCGCCGCGCTCGCCTCCGCGCAGCGACAACAGAAGGACGACGGGCAGCCCGCGCTGCAAACGTCGCAGAGTCGCTGGCGCGCGGCTGGCCGTCAGGCGTTGCACCAGTCGAGAAGTTGAGACGAACCGGCGCGCGTGGAGAGTTTGAAATTTGGAGCAGCTAAAAACCCGAAAGAAATTAACAGGATGGACAGGATAAGAACAAAAGGGGAAAAGGGAAAAGGTTAAATGGGGAAAGGTTAGAAGGGCAAAGAGGTTAAAGGTTAGAGGTAACTGCGTGTTTAGTTTTTCTCCCTTTACCCGTTTCCCTTTTCCCTTTTAACCTTCTTCTTATCCTGTCTATCCTGTCCATCCCTGTTTGATTCTGCCTTGCTTGTCGCGGCGATTCCTTGTTGACGGTGACACTTAATCTTTGCTTATGAAACTGACGGCGAAACTCGACGGGACGGAACACAGGCTCGACATCCGGCGCGACGGCGCAAACGTCGCGGCGGAGATTGACGGGCGTCGCTACACGCTCGCGGCGCGCGAGACGGAGGCGGGCGTCTATCTCCTGACGTTCGAGGGGCGCGTCTATGAATGCCGCGTCGAGCGCGCGGGGGACGCGGAGCAGCGTTCGTCCGGCTCGGCGTGTCGCGTCGGCGTGCGGAATCGTGTTTATGAAATCTCCTTGAGCGACCCGAAGCGCCTGCGCGGGGCGGGCGGCGCGGGGGCTGATGCTTCGGGCCGCGCGGAGATCAGAGCACCGATGCCGGGGAAGGTCGTGCGCGTGCTGGTCGAAGCGGGCGCGAGCGTCGAGGCGGGCGCGGGCCTCGTCGTCGTCGAAGCGATGAAGATGCAGAACGAGATGAAGTCGCCGGGGGCCGGAACGGTTACAGAACTGCACGCGCGAGCGGGCGACACCGTACAGGCGGGCGACGTGCTCGTCGTCGTCGAATAGATACCCGGCGTTCGTCCGGACATCAACTCTTTGGTCGCGCGTGCGTCCTTCGCTCGTTCGGTGCGCGGCGGGCGCGCGCTGTGATTTGGAAAACGGGGACGAATTGGTTAATCTGTCTCTCGCTCTCGTTTGACCGCAACAACCGACTTCCGAAAACCAAACAAATGGACGGCGAAGCCTATGTCAACAACCATTGATGCGACCGGCGCGAGCCCAAGCGAAGTACAGGGTACGGGCGGACTCGGCGGACACCCGCGCGGGCTGACGACCCTCTTCTTCACGGAGATGTGGGAGCGTTTCAGCTACTACGGGATGCGCGCCATCCTCGTGCTCTACATGACGAAGTCGCTGGCCGAAGGCGGCCTCGGTTTCGACAACAAGTATGCGGGGCTCATCTACGGCACGTACGTCTCGTCAGTTTATTGGACGCCGCTCATCGGCGGTTGGCTGGCGGATAAGGTCTTCGGCGCGCGGCGCGCGGTCTTGATGGGCGGCATCGTCATCGCGTGCGGTCATTTCTCGATGGTCTTCAATACGCTGCCCAACTTCTTCGGCGGTCTCGCCCTGATTGCCATCGGCACGGGACTCTTGAAGCCCAACATCAGCACGATGGTCGGCGACCTCTACTCCGAGAAGGACATGCGGCGCGATGCGGGCTTCTCGATTTTTTACATGGGCATCAATCTCGGCGCGATGATTGCGCCGCTCGTCTGCGGTTATCTGGGGCAGGAGATTGACTGGCACTACGGCTTCGGCGCGGCGGGCGTCGGGATGGTGCTCGGGCTGCTGCAATACGTCTTCAGCGGCAACCGCTTGAAGGGTGTCGGCGAGAAGCCCGTGCCGAAAGAGCAACCGGACATCGCGCAGTTGGACAAAGCGGGCGACGTTGGGACGGATTATCTGACGATGATCCTCGCCGTCGTCGGCGGCATCGTCGGTTTCGCGGCGGGCCTCTACGTGGGCGAAGGCCGAATCGTGTCGGGACTCTTTCCCGGCGTCGTCGGTTTCTTCGCAGGGTATATCGGCGGGACGGTGAGGCACTTGGGCGGCGAAGAGTTGAAGCGCGTGCTCGTCATCTTCATTCTCTTCGTCTTCTCGATTCTCTTCTGGATGGTCTTCGAGCAGGCGGGTTCGAGCCTGACGCTCTTTGCCGACCGCCTGACGCGCAACAACATCTTCGGATGGGAATTTCCTTCGAGTTGGTTTCAATCCGTGCAGCCGACCTTCGTCATCCTGCTCGCGCCCGTCTTCGCCGCGCTCTGGACACGGATGGGCACGCGCCAGCCTTCGAGTCCGGGGAAGTTCACGTTCGGACTCTTTTTCGTCGGCTTGAGTTTCGCCATCATCGCCTTCGCCTCGACGTTGACGGGCGGCGGCGCACGCGTCAGCCCCCTGTGGCTCGTCCTCGTCTATATGGTGCAGACCTTCGGCGAACTGTGTCTGAGTCCGGTCGGATTGAGCACGGTGACGAAACTCTCGCCTGCGCGGATGGTCGGGTTGATGATGGGCGTCTGGTTTCTCTCCATCTCCATCGGCGGCTTCATCGCGGGCATCGCCACGGGTTTCTTCAACGCCGACTCGGAAGGCGCGCTCGTCCGGCTCTTCGGCACGTTCGCCGCCATCACCATCGGCGCAGCCGTCCTGCTCGCCGTGCTCACGCCCCTCATCCGCAAGATGACGCCGCGCGCGGGCTAATTTCGCTCACATAAGAAACAGTCTTCGTTTAACTTCAAACCAGGCGCGCACATTTAACGTGCGCGCCTGTTTTCGTTATCTCGCCCGACGTTTCCTTGATACGCGCCCGTCACAGCAAAGCGTGCACGGGTTTATCGAAAGGACAGACGAATGTTTCCTTTCGACGGATGAAAGTTTGCTTTTTATAGACGCGCTGGCGGAGATGAAAGGCGTGGATTTTCTTCGTTGCGACGTGTTCACGGAAAGGAAAGACACGTTGTGAGAAAGAAAACGCTCGACGCAATAAAGGTTTGAGACGTTGCGGGAAAGAGTCGGCGCGTCGTCACGGAGGATAGACGCGCGTTCTCTTTGCAATGTCGTTTGTGAAGTGACTTAACGCTACTCTTTAGACCTTTCGGGCGGCGGCCATGCGCCTATCGCCTGACGGATGGCGACGATTTTGCCGAGATGATATGCGTTATGGACGGCGAGGCTGTGCAGCGCGTCGGCCATCGTCACGCCGGGGTCGAGTTTCGTCCCCAACTTTTCGGGCGAGTCGGCCCAACCGAGCGCGCCCTCAAGTCCCGCCAGAAACTCCGCGACGAGCGCAGACCATTCAGCTTCCGACGCGGGCGGCTCGGCGGGATAAAGCACGTTCGCCTCCCATTTCGCATACTCATCCTCGTCGCGCATGACGACGATGTGCTGCCACTTCGTCGTGTGCCAAAGCTCCTCGTAGATGGAATGCGAATGCGCGGACGGACGCTCGTTCACCTGTTCGAGCGTGAGGCCGGAGAGCATCCGCTCCCGCGTCATAAATTCACCGTCGGTAAAGAGATGTCGCCATTTATTCAAGTTCGTTTCTCCTCATGTGTTGATGTATCGAAACGCTCGCTTCCCCGTCGCCCGCGCACGACTTCAACGCGTGTGAAAACTTTTATCGAGGTCGCGCCGCGCGAGACGCAGGACGACGGGGCGACCGTGCGGGCAGGTCGTCGGTGAAGATGTCTTGAGCAGTCGTTCGATGAGCCAGCGCATCTTCTCCAACGTCAGCGGCGTGCCCGTCTTGACGGCGGCACGACCGGCGAGCGCGACCGCGATCTGTTCGCTCACGGACGCGCGCGCCGCGTTGCGCTTGCCCGCATCCGTCGTCGAGAGCACGTCGGCGAGCAGGTTGCGCGCCTCGCTCGCGGGCAGGTC
>DATLMV010000099.1:0-37219 GCA_035537095.1 Pyrinomonadaceae bacterium | reverse complement strand
GAACTCCAACGCGCCACCTCGACGACCCTGCGCGCCAACAACGTCATCGTCGAGTCGCCCGTCGTGCCGTAAGGAAAATTTCGTCTGCGGACTCAGAATTTGCGATTGAGAGAAGACTCAACTCTTGGGTCTTCTTTCAATCGCAAATCTATTTTGCATAGAAGCTGTTTGAAAAGTCCCGACAGGGACTTCTGAAAGTAGCCCAGCGATTTATCGCTGGGAATTACCGGAGAGAATTTCGTTTGAGGGACGGCTGAGTTTCAACCGTCCCTACGGGACTGGGAAACTATTGCTACTCGTCCCCAGCGATAAATCGCTGGGCTACTGTTAATAGTCCCTACGGGACAAAAGAATGATTATTTCCAAACAGTTTCTTCGCGTTTCACTCCCGAACCCTTGATTCTTTTGTTGACGCTTCCACGCCAGCCTTCGTATCCTCCCGACGCGCATCCGAAACCTTTATCGAGCACGCAGAATCGTCGCCCGCTGCACATCTCTTGAAGATTACCGCCACCATCATCACATACAACGAGGCCGGGAATATTCGCGCCGCGTGTGAGTCGGTCGCTTGGGCGAACGAGATTCTGGTGGTTGATTCCGAGTCGTCGGACGCGACGCGGGAGATTGCGCGCGAGTGCGGGGCGCGCGTCGTGGTGCGCGCGTGGCCGGGCTTCGCCGCGCAGAAGCAGTTTGCCGCCGAGCAAGCGGCGCACGATTGGATTTTCAGTCTCGACGCCGACGAGCGCGTCTCCCCCGAACTCCGCAAGAGCGTCGAAGACCTGCTCTACACGGGCGAGGCCCGACTCGCCGACGGCTATCGCATCGCGCGCCGCTCCTTCTACATGAACCGCTGGATACGCGGC
Source organism: Pyrinomonadaceae bacterium (assembly GCA_035537095.1). Lineage (GTDB taxonomy): Bacteria > Acidobacteriota > Blastocatellia > Pyrinomonadales > Pyrinomonadaceae > DASWNP01. The sequence goes on along the minus strand of DATLMV010000099.1, from coordinate 36,356 downwards.
GGCGGCTGGTATCCCGATTACCAGTTGCGTCTCTACAGGCGCGCGCGCGGGAGTTGGGCGGGCGCATACGTGCACGAGTCCGTCAAGATGGAAGCGGGCGCGCGCGTCGAGACGCTCGCGGGCGACCTGCTGCACTACAGCGTGCGCGACGCCGCGCATCATCACCGGATGATCGGCGAACGCTACGCCCCGCTCGCCGCCCGGCAGATGTTCGAGCGCGGGCGACGCACCACGCCCATGCGTCTCGCCCTCGCCGCGCCCGCCGCCTTCACACGCAGCTATCTCCTCAAAGCCGGTTTCCGCGACGGCCTCGCCGGATTCTCCATCGCCGCCTTCGCCGCCCATCACGCCTTCTTAAAGCATCTGTTGCTCTGGGAAATGCAGAAGAACTGTGACGAGTGACAAGTGACGAGTGACAAGTCAGAACAAGCGAAGACCGTGACTGCTGCGTGATAAGGAAAAGCTTGATTCAGCTATGCTCTCATCATTCAACGTTCAGCACACGCTTATTACTTCTTTTTCTATCTCGTCACTCGTCACTTGTCACTCGTCACTTATTTCTAGACTGGTGGCGGTGAAAATCTTGCGGCGTTCGTCGCGTTTGAGGTTGATGGGGGTGTCTTGGGAGATGATGACTTGATTGAGGAGTTGGTCTTCGAGTTCGCGGTTTTCGGAGATGCGGCTGCCTTGATCGAGGATGGCGAAGACGAGCAGGCCCGCCTTCTGCGTATAGACGATTCCGGCGAGGCTCGCCATGCCGCCGTCAACTTCATGTGTCAGCGTGCCGGTCTTGCCGACGAGCGAGCCTTCGAGCGGCGTCCCGGCGAGACGCCGCCGGAGCGTGCCCGCGTCGTCGCTGGCGACGGGCATGATGTCTTCGAGTTTCATTCCCTGCCGCGCGGCCTCGGCGTGGAGCGCGCGGATGGTTGTCAGCAGCCCGCGCGGCGTCATGCGGTTGTGCTCGCGCCCGGAAGCGCGCGCAATCGTCACCTGCTCGACCGGCAGACGCAACTCCTCGACCAGAAAACGCTCGACGCCCTGCGCGCCGCCGAAGAGCGCGGCCAGACGTTCGGCGACGAAGTTGCTCGAATGCGCGTTCATGTAGAGCAACACCTCGCGCAGCGGATACGACCGCAGGATAAAGAGCGGCTTGCCGTCGGGCGGCGTCTGCGCGACGTGCGGGCCGACCTTCTGCCCCGCCGTATCGTTCTGTTTGTCTATCTCCTCCTGCTCCGCCTCCGTGCCCTGCGCGACATCCGTTCTACCGTTTGCATTCTCGCCCGCACTCTTCTTATCCGTGCCCTTCCGGTCTTTCTCTCGCGCGTCCTTCTTCTTCCGCTTGCCCGCATCGGCCTCTTTCGCCTTCTTCTCCTTCTTCTCCTTCTGCTCCTTCGCGGCCCGCTTGTTCTGCGCGGCTCCGGCCTTGTCGAAGTCCATCACTTTAACGAGACGCTGCGCGGAGTCCTCCGGCGACTCGCTGTAGTTGAAGCAGAACTCCGGCGAGACGAAGACGCCCTCGGTCGCATCGTTGATGCCGCGCGCGCGCAGTTCACGCGCGATGAGCGCGCCCGCCACGTCGCCGAAAATCGGATCATTGCCGACGACGTAAATCTTCCCTTGCAGCGTCCCCTTCTCGTCCTTCGTGCCTTCGGCATAGACGCGCGTCTCGAAACGATAGTTGGCCCCGAGACGCTTGAGCGCGACGAGCGAGGTCGCCAGTTTAATTAAGGACGCAGGATTGAAGGTGGTATCGGCGTTGTGCGACGCGAGGACGCTTTTGCCGTCGAGCGTCTCGATCAGGACACCGTGCTTCTCCGGTTCCTCTTCCTGACTCGCGTACCACGCGGCGACATCGAAGGCGGGCGTGGCGGGCGCGAGCGGTTTGACTTCGGAGGTGAGGTCGCGCGCGTCAGACCGCGTGATGACGGCGACCATCTGTTGCTTCGCGCTCAGCAGCAGCGAATACGGGACGAAACTGAGCGCGAGCACGACGACCAGACCGACGACGAGCAGCGCAACGATAGGCTTACGTGGATTCAACTTCGGATACTTCCTTCCCCATGCTCTCTCTTTTATGTCTTTCGCAAACACCCGCGAAGCTTTAATATGCGTAAGGTCGGCGCGCGCCGTCAAGTTCGCCATCCTCTCAAGAGAGACAGACACGGAAACTCTTAGCGCATGCTCCTAGCCCAAATCTCCTCCGCCCCGGACAACTACAACGCCGCTACGTTCTGGTTCGTGCTCGCCGCCGTCGCCTTCGTCGGCGCGTGCATCGGGAGTTTTCTCAACGTCGTCATCCATCGCGTGCCGCGCGAAGAGTCAATCGTTTTTCCCAACTCGCGCTGCCCCTCGTGCGGCGCGGCCATCCGACCCTACGATAACATTCCCGTCATCAGTTATCTCATCCTGCGCGGGCGTTGCCGCGCCTGTCGCGCGCCGATTGCGGCGCGTTATCCGGCGGTCGAAGCCCTGACGGCCTTTCTCTTCGCGCTCACCTTCGCACTCACCGGACTCAATCTCGCGCTGCCCTTCAATCTCGTCTTCGTCGCCGTCATCGTCGCGCTCGTCTTCATTGACGCCGAACACATGATTCTGCCCGACGCCATCAACTATCCGGCCCTCGCCTTCGCGCTCATCGCACGCGCCCTCGTCCCTAATCTTTACGGTGTCGGATTCTTAAGGGACGGCGCGCTCGCGGGCTGGCCCGCTTGGGGTCTGTCGCTCGTCGGCGCACTCGTCGGCGCGGTCGTAGGAGCAGGCTTCCTGTGGCTGATGGGCTGGATTTGGCAGAGACTTTTCGGTGTCGAGGGGATGGGGTTGGGCGACGTGAAAATGATGGCGATGGTCGGCGCATATCTGGGCTGGCCTTTGACGATACTGACGATCTTCATCGCGGTTCTGACTGCATCTATCGTCGGCGTCGCGCAAACAATCCGCCGTGCATGGCACGACACGCGACGCTGGAAACTTCGTCTGAGTTCCGGTGCACGCGCGGCGTTGTTCAGACGCCGGACGCGACGCGGTTTGAAGTCGAGTTTGCCGTTCGGCATCTTTCTCGGGATAGGTTCGATCATCTCTCTGCTGGTCGGCCTCTCGATCATCTCTTGGTATCTCTCCAAATTTACATACTGAATTGATGCAAAAACTCTCGACAAAAGAAGCGATGAAGCCATGAAAGCAAAAAGCTATAGCAAGCAATGCTTCATCCTTCCGCTTTGATTACTTATCTTTTTCTATGCCCAGATATGAGAACCGTGTGCAGTTGGCGTTGGCTCTGCTGGTGGGGCTGCTGCTGGTTGCCAACCTGTTTACGCTCGCGCTCGTGGCGCTGACGCCCGCGACGCGGGTCGCGCGTGCGCCCGTGCTGTTCACGGTCTTTATCATCACGCTCGTCGTCAGCGTGCCGAGTATCCTGCTGCTCCCGCGCTGGCTCTTGCGCCCCTATCGTCAACTCGTTGACGAGGCCGAGCGCGCGCCGCTCTCGACGCGACCCGACGGGCAGACGCGCGACGAGACGGAGTTTGTGCTGGAAACTTTTCAGGGCGTCGTCGCGCAGCTTCGCGCGCAGCAACGCGAGTTGGAGAGGTTCGGCGCGCAGGCGAGCGAGCGCGCGGTCTCTGCGGAACGCTTCAGCGAGCGCATCGTGGCGAGCGTCCCTTCGGGCCTCGTCGCCTTCGACGCGGCGGGGCGCGCGACGGTCGTCAATGCTCCGGCGCGCGCTCTGCTCGAAGCCGGTGAGGACGCGGAGCGGCAACCCTTGCGTGAGCTCCTGCGCGTCGCGCCGGAACTGGCGGAGATGGTCGAGAGATGCCTGTTGACGGGCGAGTTATACCGGCGCGAGGAAGTAGAAGCGGCGACGAAGCAGGGCGCGCGCGTCAGGCGTCTCGGCGTGACGGTCGCGCCGATTGACCCCCAGCCCGGTCGCGGCGCGCGCGGCGCGTTGTGTCTCCTGACGGACATCACGGAGGTCGTCCAACTACGTGAGACCGTCGCGCTCAAGAGAAACTTGGAGAGTCTCGGCGAGATGTCGGCGGGGCTGGCGCACGAGTTCAAGAACGCGCTCGCCACCCTGCACGGCTACGTGCAGCTTCTCCAGAATCTCGATCTGGACGAGCGCGGGCGCACCGCCGCCGACGCGCTCTTGCAGGAGGTGCGCGGCCTCTCCGAGATGGTCACGGCCTTTCTCAACTTCGCGCGCCCGCAACCGCTTCAACCCGACGACGCTCAGCTTCGCCCGCTGGTCGAGCAATGCGCCGCCGACCTGCGCGCGCTCTACGACGAACGGCGCATCACGCTCCACATCGCGGGCGAGTTTCCCAGTATTCGCGCCGACGAGCGGATGCTGCGTCAGGCGTTTCTCAACCTCCTGCGCAACGCCGCCGAAGCCGTCGAGGAAGAAAAAGCGGAACGTCGCGTGACGCTCACGGGCGCGCGCGAGCGCGATGCAAGGGGCGCAGAGTGGGCCGTCCTGCGCATCGCGGACACGGGCGACGGCATCCCCGAAGCAGATTTGCAGCGCATCTTTATTCCCTTCTTCACGACCAAATCGAAGGGGCACGGCATCGGTCTGGCGCTCGCACACCGCGTCGTCGGCGACCACGGCGGCACGCTCACCGCCGCCAACGCGGACGGAGGAGGCGCGGTCTTCACTATTCGCCTGCCGTTGTAGTAAGTTCGCGCTTCATGCGCGCCCGCGACTCGCAAAGGAGGAGAAAAGATGCCCGCCGGTAGCTCCATCAACGACGTGCTCGAACAACTCGACGCCGTAATTGCACGCGCGCGGCGCGAACAGAGTCGTCTCGGTTATTTCGCGGTGCTCTATCGCAACGTGACGCAGAAAGTCAAAGAGGGCATCGAGGCCGGACGCTTCGACGACGGCGCGCGGATGGAGCATCTGGATGTCATCTTCGCCAGCCGCTATCTCGACGCGTTGGAGAGCCACCGACGCGGCGAGCGTGCGAGCAAGTGTTGGGCGGCGTCGTTCGAGGCGGCGGAAAACTGGCATCCGCTCGTGCTCCAACACCTGCTGCTCGGCATCAACGCGCACATCAATCTCGACCTCGGAGTCGCCGCCGCGCTCGCCGCGCCGGGCGCGCAACTCCCTGCGCTGCGGCGCGATTTCGACGAGATAAACAATATCCTCTGTGCGATGTTGGACGACGTACAGAACCGTCTCGCGCGCGTCTCGCGCTGGATGACCGTGCTCGACCGCGCGGGCTGCCGCACCGACGAAGCCCTGATGAACTTCAGCATCAACCGCGCACGCGAAGCCTCATGGCGTCTCGCCGAAAAGCTCGCGCCGCTCTCCGACGACGAACGCGAGCGCGAGATACGCGAACTCGACCGCTGGATAGAGATCCTCGCGCGCCTCATTCAATACCCCGGCATCCCGCTCCGCATCGCCAACTTCTTCGTCCGCCTCACCGAGACGCGCGACGTGGGAAAAGTGATTGACATCCTGACTTGAGAAGTTGATTTGCGACGTGCGAGAGGGCGCGCGGCGCAATGAAAGGGAGACGCGCGGTTAGGGTGACGGCTGCGTCTGTTGGTTGGCAACAGCGTTGTTGATCTCGTGCAGCATCTTTTTGAAATCCTCGTCCTGCGGCAGAGGAAAAATTTCGGCATCGTCCAATTCCGTCCGGTAAATCTCTTCGCCCCCGATGGCGATAGCCTGCTTCAAGTAATTCTCGGCCGTCTCTCTGTTACCAAGTAGAAACGAGACGTAGCCGAGATTTCCGAGTACCAGAGGTTCAACCGGATTTATGAGATGCGCGCTAATCAGCCTGTCTACTGCCCTTGATAAAGTAAGTTTGCCATTACGTTCATCGCCACTTTGCCAGATGCGTTTAGCGTCGCACAGCATAAGATAAGCCGCGTTGTTGAGCGAGTTGACTACGTTCTTGCGGAGGCGTGGTTCGGTAGAATCCCTGAAACGTTTAGCCATCTCGTCATACGTCTTGATGGCATCAAACTTCCTATCGAGGTCGGCGAGCGAGACGCCTTTGTTGTAGAGCGCGACGCCGACGCTCGTTTGCAGCGAGGGCTCCGTTGAATCGCCGAACCATTTGACCACATCATCGTAGTTGACAATGGCCCGTTCATGCTGCCCGAGCGCGTCGTGCGTCGCGCCCATCCCGAGGAAAGCCTTCGCTGCTTGTTCACGTAGCGGCGTGTCCTTCGCGTCGGAAAACTCTGCGACGACTCCCGTGTAAACATCGAGCGCCTTACCGTATTCTCCGGTGGAATAGTAAGTACGGCCTTTGTTGAAGAGGGCTTTGGCAATCGCCAGCCGCGCCGCGTCGGAATACGCGGGGTCTGTTTTCATCAGAAGCTTGCCGATTTTGATGACGGTCTCGTAGCCGTTGAGTTCGTCCTGCGAGTTGTCGTAGAGGCCGAGGGACGATTGCCACATCGCGTCCATCAAGTCCTTGAGTTGCTTGGTCGTCAATTGGGCGAGCGGAATCTCCTTGCCGAGATTTATCGCCTCGACGTAGCGATGGCCGCGCAAGGCGTCGAGCAGGTTGTCAAAATTGCTGAAGGTGCTGGCCGGGGTCGCGGGGGCGACGGGCGGCGACGCAACGCCGGGCGTCGGAGGGATTGCTTCGGCGGGTTGAGCCTCCGGCGGTGGCCCGCCCGCGAGGCTGACGGCGTCGCCCAGTTTGGCGATGAACTCCTCGACCGCGCTGTCGTTGTTGTCCGGCATTTCGAGCCCGAAGCGGGCGGTCAGTTTTTTCAAGACCTGCCAAGAGACGTTAGCCTGCTCGATGTCCTCGACGATGTTTTTAAAGAGATAGAAATCCTCGTCCAGATTTTGCGAGATAGAATTGCGCATCTGGTCGGCCATGAAGGGCAGCGTTGACTTGATGACCGCGGGCCGCTCCAACTCGAACTTCTTGACCATCTCGCCTAAGACCACGTCGGAGGGGAGTGAAAACTCGTCGTGCTGTCGCTTGCTGACGCTGTTGCGTTCCGAAGGCGCGGACGACGGTTTGCCCTGCGCGGAGGCGTCGGGGGCGACGGTCGTTTCGCCGTCCCTGTTTGCGGGCCTTTGCGCGCCCTCTGCGCGCGGGACGACGAAATAGACCTGCGAATTTTCGTAGAGCGACTTCGGCAGCTTGAAGGCGTCCTCGTATTTGTAGCAGAACCAGTAGAGATTAAAGAGCAGGTCGCTTTCCAGACGGCGCGATAACGACTTCATGATGATGTCGTTTTCCCAACCGCTGTAGCCGATGACGAGCGGCGAGCGATTCCACAGAAAGTTCGACAGCAGCGACGGCATCTGCGAGGAGTTCCCCGCCCGCTCCTCGATCTCCTCGCTGAGATTGCTCGAATCGTAGAAGAGATAGCTGCCGTGCACGTGGATGAGTTGCAACAGGTCTGTCTGGTGGGGGTCAATGCGCGTGGCGGTCTTCGGGTGGTCGCAGATGATGTGCTGCTTGTTGAAAAGGGCCAGCGCGCGTGAGAGAAAGTTGTCGAAGTTGGTGGTGACGACGAGGTTCGTCAGCGTGTTGTCGAGCAACAGGTGTGCGAGCACGACGTTTGACTTGGTGATGTACTGCTTATCAATCTTCTCCTTGAGATAAGCCTGACGCAGGCCGCGCTGCGAGAAGGCTTTGCCCATCCAAAAATCATAGGAAGCCATCGCTCCCTGTTGCTTGACCTCTTCGGGTTCCGTGATCTCGGGATAATATTTTTTCGCCTGCTCCTGACAGTCTTTGATGATCTGCGCGGCGAGCGGGACGGGCGGATACGAGATGCCCGCGCCGACGATGAAGAAGAACGGGCGCTGCTGGCTCTTCGGGATGCTGCGACACGTCATCAAAATCTCGGTCAGCGCGCGGTCTAAATCTATCAGACGCTTCTGCTCCAGCATCTCGCTTTCGCGCTTTTGTTGTTCGGGCGTCAGAGCCATATCGGTTTCACCTTGGACGGGCGAAAGTATAACGAAGGGCGAGGCTTTTTTGAATCAACTTCCGGCGCGGCAACGGGCGACGCCGCACGCGTCAAGCGTCTTTCCAGTTTGAACCGTGCGGAAAATATTCGGGCCAGCGGCATTCGACGAGCGCGGCGATGTCGGGCCGGACGACGAGTTCGTCAGGATAAGCGGGCTTCATCCGCGCATCTATCACGACGGGCGCGCGGTAGGAGAGATGATGTCGGCGCACGCTGACATCTGCGGCGTAGATGTCGGCGGCGGGCTCGAAGCGCGTCCACGTCGCCCACAGGAACGCGCTCGCGTCGCGTGCGACACTCGCGTCGTCGTGGATGACGACGAGCGGCCACGCGGCGAACGCTTCGTCGCGTGCGACGCGCGACGCCAGTTCCGTATCCTCCTTGAACGTCGCGCCTTCCAAGACGAGACAACCGCCGCAAAAAACTTCGGCGCGCGCGACGCCTCGCGGCAAGTCCCCTCGGAATTCGCGCGGCAGTTCGCGCACCTCGTCGCCGAGGCCGAGCATGACGGCCTTGCTGCCCGCGTTCACCGTGCCGCTCGTGTAGTCGAGCGTGTCCATCGAGAGATTCGAGAAGACGTAGAAGTCTGTCTCGGGTTTGAAACGCGCGAGCACGTGCTCGAACAGTTGACGGAAATTCGAGAGGTCTTGCGGCGTGTCGGTCAGGAGCAGAAACTTCGTGAGCGAGAGTTGGCCCTCGCCGAGAATGCGAAAGGCGGAGACGAGGGCTTCGCGCCCGTAGCGTTCGCGCACGACCGCCGCCGCGAGCGAATGAAAGCCCGTCTCGCCGTAAGTCCAGAGGTCGCGGACGCCCGGCATGACGAGCGGAAAGAGCGGCGAGAGAAGTTTCTGCAAGTAGTCGCCGATGTAGAAATCCTCCTGTCGCGGCTTGCCGACGACCGTCGCCGGATAGACCGCGTCGGCGCGATGAAAGACGCCCTCGACGTGAAAGACCGGATAATCATGCTGCAAAGAATAGTAGCCGTAGTGGTCGCCGAACGGCCCTTCCGGTCTCCGCTCCGAGGGCGGGACGTGTCCGACAAAAGCGAACTCCGCTTCGGCGACGAGCCGCGCGTGTCCCGCCAGAGGGTTATCCGCCATGCGAAGTTTTTCGCCCGCGAGCAACGACGCCAGAACCAGTTCCGGCACGTCTTCCGGGAGCGGCGCAATCGCCGCGAGGACGAGCGCGGGCGGCCCGCCGAGATAGACCGTGACGGGCAAGGGCTTCCCCATCCGTTCGGCCTCGTGATAATGAAAACCGCCGCCCTTGTGTATCTGCCAATGGAGTCCGGTCGAGCGCGCGTCGTAGCGATGCATGCGATACATGCCGAGATTGTGTTTGCCCGTCGCGGGGTGCTCCGTGTAGACGAGCGGGAGCGTGACGAAAGGCCCGCCGTCCTCCTGCCACGTCGTCAGGACGGGCAACTCGTCGAGCCGCGCCGGTCTGTCCAAGACCTCCAACACGGGCGCGCGCCGGACGCGACGCGTGCCGAGTTTCAAAGCGTCGAGCGCGAGCGAGCGATGCTGCCACAGCGCAGACGGGCGCGGCGGCATCAGAGACTCCGCCAGATGCACGGCCTCACGCACCAGAGCCTCCGGCTTCGGCCCGAACGCCAGCCCGATGCGTCGCGCCGTCCCGAACATGTTCGTCACCACCGGATAACGGCTGCCCTTCACGCGTTTGAACAGAAGCGCGGGCCCGCCGCGCGCAATCACCCGGCGGTGCACTTCGGCCAGTTCCAGATACGGGTCAACTTCCGCTTCGATGGCGACGAGTTCGCGCTCGCGCGTCAGCAGTTCGAGGAATGAACGTAGGTTTCGATGCATAAGATTGGCGGGCGCGACGGAGTGTCCGGCGCACCCGACGTGAGTATAACTTGCGCGGCTCGCGCGACGCGCTGTTTCTCACGCGCGCCGGATTGATTCTCTAGAAATCCTGCACACAAAAAGAAAGGAAGCGAGTTTTGACGCTCGCTCCCTGTCTATTTTCTGATGCGCTTTGCTTGCTGACGCGTTTTGTTTGCAGCCGCGTGCCACGCTCTTAATCGTTGCGCGGCGGTTTGTTTACTCAAGGCGTCGGTACTTCTGCGGGCGGCGGTTGAGTCTCCGCGTCGTCATCAGTCTGCTGGCCGACCTGTCGCTGGCGCGGGCTGGTGGGCGTTGCCGGAGCGTCGGCGAGACGCTGTGTGATGTCGCTGGTGGCGGCGCGCGCGGCGTCGGCGATTTTGGGGTCGAGCGAGAGGGTCAGAGGTTTGATGCGTTCGAGGGTTTGGGCGTCGCCGATGTGCGCGAGCACCTGTAGGAGTTGAATCTGCGTGTTGCCGTTGACGCGTTCGAGAAAAGGATAGAGCGCGTCCGGCCCTTCGAGGCCGGAGAGATAGACCTGCGCCTGATCGGCGCGTGCGGAGTCGAGCGCGCGGACGAGGTTGTAGAGCGCGTCGCGCTTGCCCATCCGGTAGAGCGCCCAGTCGAGCGCGACGCGGACGCGCTCGTTCTTCTCCTGCATCCGGTAGCCCTCGACCAGACGGCGCTGCTCGACGGCGGCCAGATGCGCGAGTTCTTCCGCCGCGTGTTGACGCTCCGGAGCATCGCGGCTCGTCAGCTTTCGCACAAGGGCGGAGGAATCCAAACGCACGGGAGCGTTCGCCGCGACCTCCTGCGGCGCGGCAGCTTCATCCTGCGCGCCGCCCTGCAACTGCGGGCGCGCAAGAAGCGTCTGCACACTCCCGCAGAGAAGCGTGACACATAACCACGCTGACTTAGATGCTCTCCACATGCTCAGACTCCTTTGGCAAAAGCTGACGATGGACGATAGACCATAATGGACGATGAACGATAGACCATAGACCATAGCCAGAAACTCTTTATCTTTTGTCCATCGTCCATCGTCTATGGTCTATCGTCCATCGTCCGCCGTCCGCTCTATCAATTCTTCGCGCCAACGGTGGCGGCTTTGCGAAGGGTCGCGCTGTTGAGGTCGAGTTCGGCGGCGGGGATGACTTCCACGTTCGGGAACTGTTTGCGCAGCGCGTCGAGAAACATCTTGGCGTTGCCGACGATGATGATGTTCGCGCCTTTGGCGTCGAGACGCGTTCCGGCGAACTTCTGCACGTCGCTGGCCGAGACGGCCTGCACGTCGTTGATGTAGGTGTTGATCAAATCGAGACTCAAGCCGTAGAGCGCGAGCGAACCGACCTGCGAGACAAGACCGTCGCTGGTTTCGAGCGAACGCCCGAAGTTACCGATGAGCACGGCCTTGCGCGGCGTCAGTTCGGTGTCGGCAATCGGCTCGCTTGAAAGTCTCTGCAACTCGCTGATGAGAAGTCCGGCGACTTCCGCGCCCGATTCGTTCTTGGTCTGCGTCGAAGCGATGAAGGGGCCAACGTCGCGCCGCACCTGAAGGCTGCTGTTCGCGCCGTAGCTCAGGCCGCGCTTGATGCGTATCTCCTGATTGAGACGGGCCGAATAACCGCCGCCCAAGACCGAGTTGGCAACGACGCCGCGAAAGTATTCCTTGTCGGTGCGGCTCAGGCCGGAGCGCGCGAGGACGACCGCCGCCTGTCCGGCGTCCGGCAGGTCAACGACGACGATACGCGGCTTCGAGTCGCCGCCCGTCCTGCTCGCCTGTGCGCTCATCGCGGGCAGAGGCGTGGAGGGTTTCGCCCAGTCGCCGAAGAGACGTTCCGCCAGTTTGAAGGCGTCGGCGGAACGGATGTCGCCGCCGAAGACGAGGATGGCGTTGTCGGGGCGGTAGTAGCGGGAGTGCAGTTGCAGGATGTCTTCGCGCTTGATGGCGGCGAGGGATTCGGGCGTGCCGGAGAGCGGGTGGCCGTAGGCCGAGTTGCCGAAGACGACGCGCGCCGCCGTGAAACTGGCGAGCGAACCGGGCTGCTTCAGCGTGACCTTCAGATTATCGAGATACTGGTCGCGCAGGCGGTCAATCTCTTCGTCGGTGAAGGTCGGGTTGCGGACGACATCAGAGAGAATCGCCAGAGCCTCCGGCATCTTCGACGACATGACGTTGGTCGTGATGCGCGAAGCGTCCCAACTCGCGCCCGAGTTGAGCGAGCCGCCGAGGGCTTCAATCGCCTGCGCGATTTCGGGGGCCGTGCGCGCCTTCGTGCCTTTGGTCAGGAGCGAGGCGGTCATGTCGGCCAGCCCGCTGAGGTTCGCGGGGTCAACCTCGCCGCCGTTCTTGACAATCAAGGCCGCCGAGACGAGCGGCATCTCCGTGCGCTCGACGACGATGACGCGCAGGCCGTTCTTCAGCGTGCGCTCGACCGGCTTCGGAACCGTGACGGAACGCGGCGCGGCGGGCGCGGGCGGCGTCTGAACTTGCGTCGTCGTCGTTTCCTGTGCGGACAACATGCGCGGCGACGCGGCGACGAGCGACACAGCGGCGAGCGCGCTCGCGGCTATCCAACTGCGACGGAATATTTTTTGCATTTGGCTCATCGGTTGTTGCCTCCCTTTTGGGTGTCGCCGGAGTTGCCCGTGCTCGTGGCGGTCTTGGTGGCGGGCACGGCTTCGGGCAGATAATGGATGACGACGCGGTTCGAGTCGGAGAAATACTTTTGCATGACGCGCTGCACGTCCGCCGCCGTGACGGATTGCAGTTTGTCGAGCGCGGTGTTGACGCGCGCGGGGTCGCCGATGAGCACCGCCGCCTGTCCGAGCGCGAAGGCTTTGCCGTTGTTCGTCTCGCGCTCGCGTAGTTGATTCGTGACGAGTTGATTCTTGGCCTTGTCGAGTTCGGCGGCGGTCACGGGCTGCGTCTGCATCTTCTTGAGTTCGGCGAGCAGAGAGCTTTCGGCTTCGGCGGGCGTCTTGCCGCTCGCGAGGATTGCGCCGAGGACAAAAAGCCCCGTGTCTTCGCGCAGGTCGGCGTTGGCGAAGGCTTCCTGCGCGAGTTGCTGTTGATAGACGAGCGACTGGTAGAGCCGCGACGATTCGCCGCTCGACAGGATTGACTCGGCGACGCGCAGCGCATCCGCGTCCGCGCTCGACACGGGCGGCGCGAGATACGAGATGGCGACGGCGGGCAGCGGCACGTTCGGGCGGCGTTCCTCGAAACGCCTCTCCGCCGTGCGTTCGGGTTCCTTGATCGTTACGCGCGGCAGAGGGCTATTGGGTTTCGGGATGCGCGCGAAGTATTTATCAATCCACGTGTCGAGTTGTCGCTGTTCGAAATCGCCGACGACGATGAGCGTCGCGTTGTCGGGGCGATAGAAAGTGGAATGAAAGGCGCGCACGTCCTCAATCGTCGAGGCGTTCAACTCCTCGATGCTGCCGATGCCGGGGCGACGATACGGGTGCTTGGCAAACGAACGCTGCTCGATGAGATAGAAAAGCATCCCGTAGGGCTGCGAGAGATAACGCTGGCGAAACTCCTCTTTGACAACGTCGCGCTCCGACTTGAAGACCGGCTCGTTGATGCTCAAACCCGTCAAGCGGTCGGCCTCGGCCCAGAGCAAGGTTTCCAGATAGTTCGAGGGCACGACCTCGTAATAGTTGGTGAAGTCGTCCCACGTAGATGCGTTGTTCCAGCCGCCCACGTCCTCCGTGAGCCTGTCCATCATCTCGTCCTTCATGTTCTTCGTGCCCTTGAACATGATGTGTTCGAAGAGATGCGCGAAGCCGCTGCGGCCCTCAGGGTCGTCCTTCGAGCCGACCTTGTACCAGACCTGTATGGCGACGGTCGGGCTGGATTTGTCCTGCACGGTGAAGACTCTCATGCCGTTCGAGAGCGTCCGCTCCTGATAGGCGAGACGCGGCACTTTGGTCTGCGCCGATGCGACGAGCGCGAACGCGGCGGAGAGAAAGAGTAAGGCGGTGAATTTACGAAGCATGGATGGTCGCTCCTGTTTTCGGTTGTGAGCAAAACGGCTGACGGAGAGTTTCCGCGCTCTTGGATGCTCGACGGATGTGAAACTGTTGTACGCGGCGCGTGTGCCCGACGGCGCAAGCCCTGCGGGCTGTCGCTCAAACCCTGTTTCCGGCCCCGTGTCGCGCCGTTCGCGGGCTGGCGCGGCGCATGTCCAAAGGATTTCGGCGAGCGGCCTATTTTACGCCTGCGGGCGGCAAACGGTTCTCACTTTGGGACGGAGTGGTCTTTTATGATGACGAACAGGTACATTGTAGGTGTTAGATTTTCCAAAAGAGAGATGTCAATTAAAAGCTGTCAGATTGCTTATAATGAGTAAAATTCTCACCACTACTGCTTGCCGCAGCCCATTTCTCTGGAAAGTAGGATGCCGCTTTATTCAATATCCCATACTCCATATCACCGAGCGGCTCTAATCGAAATATCTCAGACGCCCAAATTGCATTAGTTGCAAGTGGGTAATATTTCAACTGTCCGCCTGATTCCCCGTACCACTCGAAAAGCGTGCCTGTTTTATCATCGCCAGCAATCCGTCTTCCTGACTCGTTGCGCTTATTAGAGGGGAAGTACCAATGTAGGTGACTAGGATTAGGCATTGTGAGTGGGAATTGATGAAGTTGGTAATGTCTTGCGGGATTCCAAGAAAGTACGAGATAAGAACTTCGGCTAAGGTCAACATTTCCGCCGCGCTCTAAACTAACAGCATGATGCCAGCTTTCAACTACTTCAATCAGTGACACTCCGACATCTAACGGCCTGTCCCTGTAATTATGTTGATCTATGCCTCTTGCTCTCAAATAACTCCAAAACTGTCCGGCTGAGTTTGATAGTTCAAGAGAGACGCGCCCTGTCCTTCCAATTTTGTTTAGTTCACGTCGCATCTTGCAAGAAAGACCATATCTAGTATCCGGAGCGTTTTCACTCGGCAGCAAAACATCAAAGATGGCTTTGCTCTCTTGCGCTTCCCCACCGAACGCCAGGGCGACCGCGCGCTCGAAGTCCCGCCACCCCGGAACAGTGTGACTGATCCCCTTAACTTTGGTTCCCGTACCATCTTGATAAGTGCTTAAAATGAGCCTCAGTCTCTCAATTTCACGCTCTGTTGGCAGTCTATCAATCAATCCCTGCGGCAAAAGATTTCTCCTTAATTGTCTTCATTGATTTTCAGTTCTAACTCGTCTTTCAGTAATTCATCGGTGGTTACACTGAATAGCCTTGCCACATTCAACACAAATTCGGCTGTGGGCATCTTCTTTCCAGCCTCTAGCTCGCTGATGTAACCGTGTGCAGTAAGCCCAAACTCGCTCGCTAATTCTTTTAACGTCATATTACGTCGCACCCTTAAGGTACGCAGTTTTTCACCAAATCGTTGGATACTTCGCTCGCTATGCATGTATCTTGACAGGCATAAAATGACGTGATATCGTGTCTCCATTGGAGACATCGCGTAACATGATTTTGTTGGGTTGAGAAAAGGCGTTATGACGGAGAAAGTAAAAAAAGAAGAACATCAGATGCTCAATAGTCCCATCAAATGGGTCGGCGGCAAATCCCGCTTACGTAAATACATCATCCCCTTGCTGCCTAAACACACCTGCTATGTTGAACCCTTCGCTGGCGCGGCTTGGGTACTTTTCGGTAAACCTCCGAGCGATGTTGAAATTCTGAATGATAAAGAACAGGAGTTAATAAACTTCTTTCGGATTGTAAAAGAAAAGCCGGAAGACTTGATTGCATCTTTTGCATGGGAACTTGTTTCCCGTACAGAGTTTGAGCGTCAAGCCAATTTAGAACCCGCGCAACTATCCGATGTTCAACGCGCTCATCGCTTCTATTATCTTATTATGGCAGGATGGGGCGGAGAATTACACTATCCGCGCTTCCAGACAAGTATTACCGATGGTGGTCATGGTAATAGACTGTTTGGCGCGCTCAAAACTTTAAGGCAGCGCCTTGAGCCTATTCACAAACGCCTTAGCACTGTCATCATTGAAAACCTTGACTGGCAAGATTGCATTGATCGCTATGATCGTCAAGGAACAGTTATGTATATAGACCCACCTTATCCGGGGAACGGATGCAATTACTCACATAATATGCGAGATTGGGATGCGCACAAATTCCTCGCAGACCGTTTGGGTCACGCTCAATGTAAATGGATTCTATCTTCTTACGATAAATCGGAAATCCGCGACTTGTTTGCCAAATACAACTTCACGCCTATTCAATCTTCTTCAGGTATGAAGACGGAGAAGAACAGTAGCACACGAGTCTTAAATGTAGAAATACTAATAACGAACTTTAAGCCGGAAAACAAAACATCGTTCCTATCCAATAATAAGCATCAGGCCACTCTAGATTTAGAGACTTAGCCCTACATCCTTTCAGGTAAGAGCTCATAATTGAAGATTCATTGGCTGATGCAAAAATTTAACAACACCCCATTCAATCCGCCCGTTCACAAGCAAATCTTTAATCTATATGTGTGATAATTTTGGTTGTGTGCTGCACCCTCGTGGAGGGTTGATTAGTGCGTTAGATGCTCTAAGGCAAAGAGCAGGGCAGAACCAAAGGCAGACTTTAGTCGTTGACTGCTAACCCTTCACATTTAACACCTGAGAACTGCTTTTTGCTTACCTCCGTGAGTTTAGTATAAAATGCTTGCGGCTGGCGACCGCCGGAGAAGACCGCGCGAGGATTGGCAGGGCGGTCGGACAGGTGGTCGCCTGATTCGTGTCTGTCGGTTGTGGGTTTAGATTTGCTATGCCGAGTGGTCTGGTCGTTCACGTCGAATTGCAGGATAACAAGCGCACCGAAGTGCTGACGGACGAGCGTATCCGCATCGGCTCCGGCGACGATTGCGACCTGCGCCTGCAACCGCCCTTCCTGCTCTCCGGCGACAGCCTGCTCATCGAACTCTCGCGCACCAACGGCCATTATCGCGTCTCCGATTTCAACCGCTCGTTTCGCATCACGCACAACGGCACGCAACTGACGCCCGGCGTCGCCATCGAGGACGGCGACGAAGTGCGCGTCGAATCCTCGGGCCTCGCGCTCCAATTTTATCCGGTCGGAGATTTGCCCGCGCTCGTCAACGCGGGAATCGTGCGGCAGGGCGTGCAGG
Organism: Pyrinomonadaceae bacterium; assembly: GCA_035537095.1. Taxonomy (GTDB): domain Bacteria; phylum Acidobacteriota; class Blastocatellia; order Pyrinomonadales; family Pyrinomonadaceae; genus DASWNP01. The sequence continues at coordinate 19,396 of DATLMV010000099.1, read as the reverse complement.
TCGCGCCCTTCATCGAGCACGCCGCCATCGAAGCGGCGGCCACCGCGCGCCGCGACGACGCCAAAGTCTTCCTCCGCGAGTTCACGCGCGAACTGATTCGGGAGATCAATCTCAGCACCAAAGTCGTCACGATGTTGATCGCCATCGCGCTCGTCGGCGGGATGCTCTACATCGGTTACGCCGGTTACAAGGAGCTACAGAGCAGCCGCCAACTCATCAACTTGCAGAACGAGCAGATGACGCGTCTCAAGGATGCTCTGGAACAGACGAACGACCAGTTTGCCGCCGTCCGCCAGACCAACAGCGACATCATAGACAGCCTCTCGCTCGCTCCGAAACTGCACAGCGATTTCGGCAACGGCGTCTGTCTGATCACGGGTTCCTATCGTCTCGTCGAAGCGGGCACGGGCCGCCCGCTGCGTTATGCGGAGTTTCAGACGACCGAGGAGGGAGCCGCGCTGCAAAACGGCGAGGAGCAACCTATCCTCACGCCCGACGGCAACGGCGCGCCCTACATCAGCGACTTCGAGGGCACGGGCTTCCACGTCGGCGACGGCTACGTCCTGACCAACAAGCATCTCGCGCTCGAACCGTGGGAGGCCGACGACCGCGTCAAGACGCTCGCGGCGAGCGTGCGCGGCGAGTTTCGACTGATTCGTCTCGTCGCCTTCTTTCCCGGTCGCCGCCAGCCCTTCGTGCTGCGTCTCAGGCAGGCAGCGGCCAAAGACGACATCGCCGTCTGCCGCATCGAAGGCAAAGAAAGCTTCGAGTCGTTGCCCGTGCTGCCGCTCGACCGCAGCGCGGAGGCCGTGGCGATTGGCAAAAAGATGGTGATGATCGGTTATCCGAAGGGCGCAGACCGTTTGCTCGCCACCTACCTGCCCGAAGTCGAATCGCGGAGCCTACAGGAGCGTTACAGCGGCTCGGTCGAAAGCCTGCTCACCGTCCTCGCCGAACGCAATCTGATCAAGCCTTGGACGACCGAAGGCAACATCACAGACCTCGAAGACCACCGCATCGGCTACGACGCCAGTTCCGCCGAGGGCGGTTCCGGCTCGCCGCTTTTCGGCCCTTCGGGTCGCGTCATCGGCATCAACTTCGGCTCCTACATCTACATGACCAATGCCAACTACGGCATCCCCATCCGCTACGCCATCCCGCCCCTCGAACGCGCCGGTTGGAAGCTCGCCGAACCGCCCGCAGCCCCCGACGCCAACACCAACGCCAACACCAGCGCCGCCAAAGAAAAAGATAAGGACACGCGCACTCCGCCCACTCAAAAGAAGTGACGCGCGAGCGCAAGTCCAAAGTCTGAAAGTCACACGCTCAAAGCCGCAAGACAAAACGTTTAACCTTCAACTTTGAACTTTCGTCTTCAGACGTTGGACTTTCAGACTTTGTACTTCTCCTGACTTTAGACTTTTGACTTGCCTCCGGCCCGTCACTTGTCGCTCGTCACTCGTCACTTCTTTATGCTACCCTTTGACCTTTTGTTGAGGGGGCGCGGCGAGCGCGGCCCGTATCTTACGGTCACGGAGACGATATAAAAGTTTTGTCTGCATCTGCGGCCAGCATCACGACGGCGGGCATCAGGCCCGAGCTATTTCCCGAACAGCTTGTGCGCACGAAGAGTCGCGCGCTCCTCGTCTCGACGCTCGCGCTCGTCATCGTCCTCGGCTTCGGCCTGCGCGCCTTTCAACTGAGCGCCGAAGGCTTGAGCGAAGACGAACTCAACAAGGTGCGCGCCGTCGAAGACTACCGTCGGCGCGGACTCTCGTCGGCCAACGGCGAACATCCTCTCTTGATGAAGGGCTTGCTCATCGTCAGCCTCGCGCTCGCCGAAGGCTGGAACGCGACATCCCTCGCGCGCACGCACGACTCGCTGCAAGTCCCCGTCGAGACGGCGGTACGGCTGCCCGCCGCCATCTTCGGCGCGCTCACGTCGCTGCTGATTTTTCTCGTCGCCGCCGAGTTGTTCGGCCCTTCGGTCGGGCTCGTCGCGGCTGCGCTCTGGGCCTTCGACCCCGCCGCCATCGGCTTCAACCGCATCGCCAAAGAGGACTCCTTCCTGCTCTTCTTTTTTCTGCTGGCGAACATCTTCTGGCTGCGCGGCCAGCGAGTCGCGGAGGAGGGACGCAGGAGTCCGGACAGATACTACTGGGGGGCCGCCGCCGGTTTCGGCGCGATGTTGGCGTCGAAATATATGCCGCACCTGTTCGGCATCAGCGTCAGCTACTACTGGATTTTTCAGGGCGTCAAGGCGGCGCGCTGGCGTCTCGGTAAACGTCGCTGGCTGATTTTTTTCGTCGTCATGGGCGCGGCCTTTCTCGCCTGTAACCCGACGATTCTGCTGCCCGACACATGGCGCGAGATGCGCATCTTCGCGGGCGAGCACCGCATCGGGCACGATAGCTACGAGTTCATGGGCCAGCTTTATCGCAACCAGATGACGCTCTGGCTCAAAGGTTCGCCGTGGTATTTTTATTACGTCTTCATGGGCGTCAAGCTGCCGCTCGCAACGCTCGCGGCGTTTCTCGTCGGGTTGCCCGTGTTATTCACGCGGAGGCTCGGCGACGGTCGTTTCTTCGTCCTCTTCTGGATATTTTTCTGGTTCTTTCCCTTCACGGTTTTGGGCGGAAAGTTCACGCGCTATTTCACGTTCGCGCTGCCGGTCGTGCTCATCACGGCGGCCATCGGAATCAATGCCGTCTCGCAAAAGCTCTCCGGACTTTTCGCACGCAGAGACGCGGGCGACGCGCTCCGTTTCGCGGCGCGGGCGGGCGTAGCGTGTGCGGTCGTCGCGCTCGCGGCGTATGCGTCGGCGAGCGCCGCGCCGAATTTTCGTCTCTACACGAACGCGCTCGGCGGCGGCACGGCGCGCGCGGGGACATACTTTCCGCACGACGAGTTTTATGATTCGAGTATGCGTGCGACGGTGCAGGCGTTCCTGCCACAGGCACGCCGGGGCGCACGCGTGGCGAGCGAGACGCCGGAAGTCGTCAACTTCTACGCGCGCAGCGCGGGCCGCGACGACCTCGACTGTATCTCGCTCTCCGACGCGGCGGCGTTGGGTGCAATAGAAGCCGGAGACGTTGTCGTCGTCGCGCGCGGGCGTCGTTATTTCAGTAATGAAAAGACGGTCGCGCAACTGCGCGGCGCGAGTCAAGCGGCGCAGTCCGTGTCGCTCGGTCGAGTGCCAGCCGCAGAGATTTTTGTCCTCGACGAGAGTTCGGCAGCAGCGGTGCGACGCGCCGTCGGCCAATAAGAATGCCGGGCGGCGGGACAACTGCGCGACACCGCGCGGGCATCGCACAGGCTTGACGAGAGACTCGCTGTATGAACGCCGGAGAGCGTCCGGCGTGATTTATCAACTATTGTTTTCGTCGCGTGTGGAGAACGCGCGGCATAGACGTTGCTTGAGAGTTGAGTAAACAGGGCGCGCGTGTTTCGTTTTGCCGTGCGAGCGCGTCTAATCAAGGGATGCAAAAAGGGCGGGCGCAGTTTTGCGACTCCAGAAGGAGCGATTTCGTGAAGGGAGCAGGAAGCACACACAAGATATGAACAGCGTTTTCTTCAAACAGAGAGCGCCCCGTGTAGTATCAGTTTTTCTCTCTCTTTTGCTCGTTGCAACGTCCGGCGCAGGGTTCGTCGGCGCGCAAACTCCCGTCGTCGGCGTCGGTGCGAACGCCGCGCAGACCACAGAGACGCTCGCCGCGCCCGCCGCCGAAAAGCTCTTTCACTTGGAGCGCAAAGCGGTCGCGGGCGGAGCGGAACTCCTGACCGTCTTCGGCAACCTGCGCGGGCCGGAAGACAAAGAGAACGGCGGCGCGGACGTGCCGCTCGTCTCCATCCTGCGCGACACGCTCGGCGACACAGACCCGGAGAACGACCGTCTCCGCTACGTCTGGATGCACACCTACACGCATCCGACCTTCAAGCAACGTCTCGCTTCGGGCGTGCCCTTTCTCTATCGTCGCGTCGGCAACAAAAAGGGCGCGGACTCGACGCCGCCGCCCGTGATTGATCTGTCGTCGCCCGACCGCGACGTGTGGCGGCGCATGATGTGGGCCGCGCTGCAAAGCATCTTCTTCGACCCCTACGGAATCGCCGTCAAGAGCGCGGTCAGAACCTTCCGCCGCAACGCCGACGACTATCGCAAGGCGCACATCATCCGCGCGCTCGCCATCCTCTCGCTCTACGAAGCGGGGACGGAGAGCGCGCCCGTGTTTTCGCCCGTCGAGATGCGCGAGATACAGGCACGCCTGATGCTCGCCGAGCGCACCTTCGGCGGCATCATTGACGACAGCTACTTGCAGCGCGTCTATGAAAAAGAGACGACCGCTTGGGCCGACCTGCGCGGGCACAACTGGGAACTCCTGCGACAGCGCGCAGAGGCGGAAGGACTTTTCTTCGAGCCGCTTCTCTTGCCCGACGGCAACGCCACTCACGCGATGCTCTGGGTGGCGCGCGACGAACTGGAAACCAATCGTCAACGACGCTACAGCAACCGTTTCCTGAACATCGCCAACCCTTGGAAGGATAAGCGGCTCTCGAAGTGGAACGGCTACACGGAGACGCGTTATCTCGACGCGGAGAATCGTTTCGTCGCGGCGGATGCGGCGGGCGCGCGTCGCGTCGAACTGATTCCGCTCGCGCTCTACGGACTCGACCATCCGAAGATTCCGATGCTGCTCGTTGATTTCCGCGACACCGGAAACGCCAAGCGGCGCGAGATGTCGCGGCGTCTCTTGGAAGACGTGGCGCGCAACGTCCTGTCGCTCTCGAAGTTCGGCGACATACACTATTTTCTCGGTCGCACCGTCTATGATTACGTCACCGGCAAGCGCGGCATGGACATCAACCAGCCCTCGCGCCTGCGCGCCTATTCGCAACTCAAACTCCTGCTCTCGCTGAGCGCGTCGCTCGATCCGGAGTTGCGTGAAGAACTGAGTCGCCGCGTCGAGCGCGTCTCGATGAACCCTCTGGAGAACGACCGCGCAAGTGAGACCGAACTCGCGCGCAAGCAATATGCCGCGCTCGTCGCGTATGCGCAGCGGGCAGACGGGCTGCCCGCCACACTCGACCGCGACCGCCGCGCCGAACTCGTCCCGCTCGTCCACGGGCGCACGGGCCGCTTCATGCTGCGCTTCGCCAATCTCTTGAGTCTCGGCCTCTACACGCACCGCGAGGATGCGACGCCCGAACGCCAGCGCGAACAACTCGACACGGAGCGGCGTCTCGCTTTTCATCGTCGCTTCCTGCGCGAAGTTTCCAAATCGAGCCCGCTCGTCGAAGTGGTCTGGAACATGGAGGAGGTGCGCCGTTCGCTGCGCTTCATCGCGGACTACGGCTCGCGCGCCGACGCCAAAACATCCGCCGCCGCCGCGCGCATCTTCGCCCGCACGCACGACGACGAGACGCGCCGCCTCTGTCTCAACAGCCTCTATCGCATCAACAACGAGACGGCCAAAGCCGAACTCCTGCGCATCTATCAGACCGCCGGACTCGCGCCCGAACTGCGTTCGCTGAGCCTCGAATATCTCCGCATGGCGATGCGCGAAGAACAACGCATCGCACCTGCCGACGCCAAAATCATCGCCTCCGTGGTCGGACAATGAACCGCGCCGCACAAAGCTTAGGGAAAAGGGTAAAAGGGGAAATGGGTAAAGGGACAGAGCAGAGCGGAATAAGGAACGCATCGCGCCGTTCCCCCTTTTCCCTTTCCCCGTTTCCCCTTTTACCCTTTTCCCTTTTCGCCCTGTTGCTTTTCGTGTTGATGGCGGAGGGCGTCGCGTTCGGTGTGGAGGCGCGGCGGGTGGTGTTGATAAAAGTTGACGGGTTGCCGCAGGGGATGGTCGAGCGTTTCGTCCGCGAGCGCGACCCGCGCACGCAGAAGAGCGTGCTGCCGTGGATTCATCACGTCTTTTATGAAGGCGGCACGCGCGTCTCCAATTTCTACGTGCGCGGGATGAGTTTGTCGGGGCCGTCTTGGTCGCTGCTCGACACGGGACAGCACTTGCAGATCAAGGGCAATGTCGAGTTCGACCGCCTGACGCTGCATTCGTACGACTATCTGAACTTCATCCCCTTCTGGGTGGAGAACGTCGCGCGCCGCCGCGTTGACATGCCGGGCGCGGAGGTCTTGGACGAACTCGGCGTCCCGCTCCTGTTCGACGCTTACCCGTACAACGAACGTCATCTCAGTTTCCAACTCTACCAGCGCGGCACGCGTTGGACGACGCTGCAACGCGGGCTGCAAAACCGCGTCACCTCGCGCAGCCCGCGCGAGCTTTTCGACGAATGGAACACCGGCTTCGACGCGCGCAGCATCCTCATGGAACAACTCGAACGCGAGGTGCTGGAAAAACTCAAAGACCCGAACATTCGTTACCTTGACCTCTACACGACCGAGTTTGACCACGCCGCGCATCACAACCGCGACCGCGCCACGCATCTGGCCGCGCTGCGCGATCTGGACGCAATCGTCGGGCGCGTCTGGATGGCGATTCAGCAGACGCCGCAGGCCGCCGAAACCGCGCTCCTGCTGGTTTCCGATCACGGCATCAACTCCGACGAGCGCGTCTACAGTCAGGGTTATAATCTCGTCAAGTTGCTCGGCAGCGCGGCGGGCGGCGGGCATCACGTCATCACCAAGCGGCGTCTGATGAACGACTACGCGCTCAAAGGTTTCTACCCGCTCGTGCCGCTCATCTACACGACCACGCCCGACACTTTCTACTTAAAGGGACAGAGCACTTCATACCCGACCGCGCTCGTTGACTTCGACGGCAACGAGCGCGCCTCGATTCACCTGCGCGACTCCGAACTCAACGTCCTCCACATTCTCTTCCAACAACTCCAACGCAAAGACCTCTCGCCCGAAGTGCGCCGCGCCGCGACCGATGCCTTCTTCGCCACCGTCGAGCGACAGCGCGACACATGGCAGCGGCGCGTCGCCGAGATGCAGGAAGAACTCGCGGCCTTGCGTCGCCTGATCGAGCGGCAGCGCGTGGTGGTCGAGTCGCAGCCGAAGAAGTTCACGCAAGCCGACCGCGACCTCGGGCGCGATCAGGCGAAGATTCGTCTCTTCGCGCATCTCGATTCGTGGATGAGCGACGAGCGCGACTACACCGAATATCTACGCACGCTCTCCAACCTGCTCGCGCTCCGGCGCGAGACGTTCGACCCCGCGCGCGTGCGTGTCGAAGACCTCATCGCAAAGGGCGCGATGGGCGAGCAGAACACGATTCACGAGTTGCAGAACTACGTCGCCGGCCCGTCGGCGCGCGGCCTCACGCTCGCGCCCGGCGGCGCGCTCGACTTCGAACGGAGTTTCCAACGCGTTGACTATTTCGCGCTGCTCACGGGTCTAGGCGTGCGCAACAACGTCCAACCCGGCGTCAGCAGCCGCCCCGTGGATTTCGTCGCCGTGCGCCTCCTGCGCGCCTCTCTCCTCGATGCGCGCGACGCTGACACAAGCGACGCCGACGAGATCATCTGGCTCGCCGGACGCGACGCTCAAGCCCTCGTCCTCGCGCGCCGCGACGCAGCGGGCCGCCTGCTGATGCGTTATCTGCCCGTCAGCGAACTCAAGCAGGATGCGTCGGGTCGTGTCAGTTTCCAACGCGCGGAGTGGCGCGCGGGGTTGCCCTTGAAGATGTATGAGGATGCCGCCTTCGAGACGCCCGAAGGTGTTTCGCGCGCCGCGTGGCTCGACGCGTGGCACACCGACACGGAATGGCTGCGCGCGCTTCATCGCACCAACTACTCGAACGGTTTGATCGGCATCAACGAACAGCTTGCGCGCCATCCGCCCCCGTCGCTCGACCCGCAGGAGGCCGGACTCGACGCGGACGAGCGTCTGATCCGTCGTTTCCGCAGGCGGCAGAGACAGTTGGTGGAAACCGACATGCTCATCCTCGCCAACGATCATTGGAACTTCGACGTGCGCGGCTTCAACCCCGGCGGCAATCACGGCTCGTTCTTCCGCGTCTCCACGCATGCCGCGCTGATGCTCGCGGGCGGCGAGCGCACAGGGATTCCGCGCGGCCTCGAAGTCACGGAGCCTTACGACAGCCTCAGTTTCGTCCCGACCGTGCTCGCGCTCACCGGCCAACTCGACGCCGGACAAAGACCGGTTCCGGTTCTCTGGCAGCAGGGCTTCCGAACTTTTCCGGGCCGCATCATTCGAGAGATTTTCGAGCCTCACGGCGACGCTGCTCCGCCGGTGGCAAGCGCGGACGGCAGGACGGGAGCGGCGCGTTGACGACGGATACTATCAACGACGCGTCGCCGCGTCCCGCTTCGACTCCATCCAGAACACGCAGCACCATCTTTTATTTACAGATAGTCGCGTTCGTGCTCGGGCTCGCGCTGCTCGTCTATGTCGTCAACCACGTCGGGCTGCAAGCGATCATCGCCGCGCTCGCGCAGATCGGTTTCGGCTTCGTCTTCCTGCTCGCCATCACGGGCTCGCGCCACGCGCTGCGCACCGTCTCGATGCGGACGGCGTTTGCGCCCGAGCACAGGCGTTTCACCTTCTGGCAAGCCTTCATGGCGCGACTCGGCGGCGAGGCCGTCACCTTTCTCACCTTCACCGGCCCCGTGCTCGGCGAAGCGACAAAGGCCGCGCTGCTGCGACGCCGCCGCGTGCCGCTCGCTTCGGGCGTGCAGGCTCTCCTGATAGATAACCTGCTCTATAATCTTTCGGTCGCCATCTTTATCCTGAGCGGCGCGTGCGTGATGCTCGTCTCGTACCGCCTGCCCGCGCCCGTGCGCTACACGCTGCTGACCATCGCCTTCGTCTCGACGCTCGCGCTCGCCGGAGTGGCCCTCGCCCTCAGTCGGCGGATGATGCCCGCGACGCGCGTCGTTGATGCGCTCATCAAACTCGGAATCAAACGACGCACGCTCCGGCACAGGCGCAAGCACGTCTCACATTTGGAATCCAACGTCTATAACTTTTACCGCCAACGTCGCGGCGCGTTCTTCGTGCTCGTCGCCTGCGACCTGCTGACGCACATGTCGAGCGTCTTCGAGGTCTATCTCACGCTCCGCATGCTCGGCTTCCGGCCCGCGCTCAACGCGCCCTACGTCATCGAATCTCTGACCAAAGTTATCAACTTCTGCTTCAGCTTCGTTCCGGCTACAATCGGCGTCTACGAAGGCGGCACGGAACTTATCTTGCGCAACCTCGGCTTCGTCGCGGCGACGGGCGTGACGCTCGCGCTCGTGCGCAAGGCGGGGACGGTTTTCTGGACGGGCCTCGGCATCCTGATACTCATGTGGCGGGCCGTGCCCGAAGCCTTGCGACGTATCTTGCAGCGTCACCCGCACCTGCGAAAGACTATGGATAATCTCGTACTCTCAAACATCGCACATCGTCCGGCGCGCACTTTCGTCAGCGTGCTCGGCGTCGCCGTCGGCGTGCTTCTCGTCGTCTTCACGGTCGGGCTGGCACACGGCGTCCTGCGCGAGCGCGGGCGGCGCGAAGCGAGCGTCAACGCGGAGATTATGCTGCGCGGCGCGGGCACGCTCGGGATGAGCGGCGCGCAGCCCTTCGCGCTCGACGTGGAGCGCGCCGCAGAGTTGCGCCAGATCGAGGGCGTGCGCTCGGCGGTCGCCATCGGGCAGAACACCGTCGGCACGGATTCCGGTTTCGGCCTGCGCGTCATAGACGGCATCCCATACGAACAGTACGCGGAGCTCGCCGCGCTGCGCATCGTCGAAGGCCGCCCCCTGCAAGGCGGCGACGAGGCGATTGTTGACGCCATCTGGCGCGACGACCGCAAGGCGAAGGTCGGCGACACCGTGCAACTCTACGACCGCCCGTTTCGCATCGTCGGCATCTACGAACCGCCCGGCGGCGGGCGCATCAAGATTCCACTTGAGACGATGCAGGAACAGGTCGGGGCGGCGGGACGCGCGACCACCATCTTCGTCGCGTGCAAGAATCCTGCGGACGCCGAAGCGGTCGCCGCGCGCATCAACGAACGCTTCCCCGACGACCAACTGATCTTCACGCGCGACCTGCCCGAACTCTACGCCACGACCGCCCTGCCCGCGCTCAACATCTTCATCAGCGTCATCGTCGGCGTCGCCGCTTCCATCAGCCTGCTCGTCATCCTGCTGGCGATGTACACGACCGTCACCGAACGCACGCGACAGATCGGCGTCCTCAAATCGCTCGGCATGTCGAGCACGACCATCGCATGGATTATCGAACAGGAGGCCCTGCTCGTCAGCGTGCTCGGCGTCCTGCTCGGCCTCGTCCTGACCTACGCCGCGCGCTTCGCCGTCATGCGCACCACATCGCTCAGCGTTGACATCGAACCGCGCTGGGTTCTCGTCTCCCTCCTGATTGGCCTGCTCGGCGGCACAATCGGCGCACTCTACCCCGCCCTCCGCGCCGCGCGGCAAGACGCCGTCAAAGCCCTGAGCTACGAATAGACGCGTCTTTCACGAGAAGAAATTTAACAGGATAGACAGGATAAAGAACCGATGAGGGGAAAGGGCAAATGGTTAAAAGGGGAAAGGGTATAAGGATTAAAACGCTCGCGCTTTTCTCTTCCCTTTTCCCTTTTACCCCTTCCCCCTTTTCCCTTACTTCTTATCCTGTCTATCCTGTCCATCCCTGTTAATTTCTTTCGGGTTCAAGCAGTCTCAACTCGCATACGCTCTCGCCACTTTTTGGAAGGCGTGAATCACGTCGAGCGCATCGGCGTCGGTCATGCCGGGTGTGAGCGGAAGGGAGAGGATGCTTTCGCCGGTCTGGAAGGCGTGCGGGTAGTCTGCGGGCTGATAGCCGTATTTATCTCGGTAGAAGGGATGCGTGTGGACGGCGCGGTAATGGAGGGCCGCGCCGATGTTCTCCGCGAGGAGGGCTTCGATGACTTCGTCGCGATGCACGCGCCAGCCTCCCCGTTCGAGGACGACGGCGTAGAGATGCAGGCTGTGACGATTCTGTTCAGTATCTCGCGGGCGCGTTTGCAGGCGCACGGGCAACCCGGCGAACGCCTCGTCGTACATCGCGGCGAAGCATTGGCGCGTTCTGATAAAACGCTCCTGCTTGCGTAGCTGTTGGAGGCCGATGGCCGCCGCGATGTCCGGCATGTTGAACTTGTAGCCCGGCTCGATGATGTCGGATTTGAGAAGTCTCTTTGTCCCGAAACGCTTCCACGCGTCGCCGCTCAGGCCGTGCAAGCGTAAAGATTTAATCTGCGCGGCGAGCCTTTCGTCGTCGGTCGTGACCATGCCGCCTTCGGCGGTCGTCAAATTTTTGTTGGCATAAAAAGAGAACGACGCGAGCGTGCCGAGCGTGCCCGCCATCCGCCCGCGATAGCGCGTCCCGGTGGCGTGCGCCGCATCCTCGACGATGGCGATTTTGTGTTCACGCGCCAGCGCGCGCAGTGCATCCATCTCGCAACTGAGCCCGCCGAAGTGGACGGGGATGACGGCGCGCGTGCGCGCTGTGACGGCGCGGGCGACGAGCGCGACATCGAGGTTGAGCGTCGCAGGGTTGATGTCAACGAGGACGGGACGCGCGCCCGTGTGTTCGATGGCGTTGACGGTCGCGGCGAAGGTGAGCGGCGTCGTGATGACCTCGTCGCCCGCGCCGACGCCGAGGGCTTTGAGACTCAGGAAGAGTCCGGCGGTGCAGGAGTTGAGCGAGACGGCGTGCCGCGCGCCGACGTAGTCCGCGAACTCGCGCTCGAAGCGTTCGGCCTTCGGCCCCGTGCCGATCCAGCCGGAGCGCAGCGTCTCGACGACTTCCGCAATCTCCTCCTCGCCGAGACACGGCGCGCCGAACAGCAAAAACTTCTCACGCACGGGCACGCCGCCCTCTATCGCCAGTTTGTCTTCGACGGGCGCACGCACGCGCGCGCCGTTATCAACGCGCTCGCCCGCGCCGTTGCCATTTCCCTCACGCACGCCGTTATCGTTCCGCACACGCGCGTCGTTATCGTTCCGTACACGCGTGTCGTCGTCGTTTCGCTCACGCGTGCGCAGTTCGTACAACTTCTGTCCGAGCGCGATGCCCTGTTCGATGGCGGGAAACCAATGTTGATTGCCGCCCGCGCGGCGGTATGCGTAGTCGGGCGAGTAGCCGTATTTGACGAGGTTGGCCGCGTGACATTTGGCGAGGTCGAGATGGTTGTGCGTCGTCTGCCCCGGATGCTGGCGGATATAGACGAGATGTTCGGGGAGATGCGCGAAGGCGGTCAACTCAAGCAACTGGTAAAAGAGGTCGTAGTCCACGTCGAAGGAGAGCGACTCGTCGTGGAGCGCGGTCTGCATCACCAACTCGCGGCGCGCGAGCCACGTATCGCCGCGCAGGTTGCGCGTGTCGAGCCACGCTTCGACGCTCCAAGGCTCGACCGCTCTGCGGCGCATCATCTCCCGTCCGGCGGCGTCAACCAGCACATCGTCCGTATAGACGAGGCCGACCCCGGCGCGGTTCTCCAGAAACGCGACGGCGCGCTCGACGAAGCGCGGGTGAAAGAAGTCGTCGCTGTCGAGAATGCCGATATAGGCGGCGTCTGCGGAAGTCGCCTGCAAGGCGCGGTTTTTGGCGTGCGCGATGCCGCAATTGCTGCCGTTATAGACGGCGCGAATCCTTCGCCCGTAGGATTCGAGCACGGCGCGCGTCGCGTCTGTTGAGCCGTCGTCAACGACGACGACCTCGACGGGCTGGTAAGTTTGATTGAGCACCGAGTCTATACACGTCCGCAAAAACTGCGCGCGGTTGTAGGTCGTGATCCCGATGCTCACGAGCGGGCGCGACGCAGACTTCGCTTGACGCACTTGCATTGTCATATCTTCCTCTTGAGACGCGCGCGACCGCGCCGCGACCGCTTGCGCTTCCCTCGTCCCGGTCGCTTCCGTTCCTCTCTTCGCGGACACTTGCGCTTCCCCGCTCCCCGTCGCCTCCGCCGTTTTGCCGCGCCGCATCACCCGCTGCAAAAGCTCGATGTTACGGCGCAGGTCGCACATCTGCTCGACGCGCTTGCGGCCCGCGCGCCCCAGACGCGCGCGCAGTTGCGCGTCGGCTGAGAGGCGTTCCAGCGCGACGGTTATCGCCGCCGTGTCGGCGGGCGCGTTGAGGATGCCCTCTTCGCCGTCGCGGACGTAGTGGGGCATCGAGAGCAGGTTTGAGGTGACGACCGGCAGTTCGTAGGCCATCGCTTCGAGGACGGTTGTCGGCACGCCGTCGGCGTCGTCCTGCGCCGTGCGGATACACGGGAGACAGAAGATGTCTGCGGCGGCGTAGAGTTTGCGCGTCTCGGCTTCGGGGCGCGCGCCGAGGAATTTGATGTGCGGGTTCGCGCCCGCCGCGCGACGCAACTGCGCCTCCTCCGGCCCGCGCCCGACGAGCCAGAGTTCCACGCCCGCGCGCCGCTCCGACAGACGCCGGAACGCCTCGACCAGATAGATCAAACCCTTCTTCTCGACGAAGCGCGCGATTGACAGGATGACGACACGCTCGCGTTCGCCGCGCGGCTCGCTGAGACGATACAACTCGACATCGAACGAGTTCGGGATAATCAAAACCTTTTCCGCTTGCGCTCCGAGACGTTCCGTTATCCAAGCGCGCATGAATTCGTCTTCGACGATGATGCCTGTGCAGAGCGGGTCTGCCGAGATGTCGCGGTAGAGGTGCGGGTCTTGCGCGGTGAAGAGGTCGAGGCCGCTGTAGGCTGTGAGCGTGAAAGGGATTCGCAAGCGGCGCGCTGCCTCGTGGGCGGCGTGCTGTGCGGAGAGCATCAGGCTGGCGTGCAGGTGTTGGACGGCGTCGAACTCGATGGCCTGCGCCAGCGCGTCGGGGTTGCGACGATACTGGATGCTGCGAATCGTCAGGTTCGGCGCGTCGGGTTCGGGCACGAGTTCGTCTCTGTGCCGTTGGTTGGTATAGACGAAGACCTGATGGCCCGCGCGGCAGAGCGCGAGCACCTCGCGCAGGATGAACGTCTCCGACAACGCCGGAAAGTTTGCCAGCACATAACCGATTCTCAACTTCAACCCGCGCCCCGCGCCCGCGCTATTCTCCACTTCGCTGCCCGCCTCGTTGACCGCATCATTATCCGCATCGTCATTCGCGTCATTGACCGCATAATTCCCGGCGAGCGTATCTCGCGTTTCGGTGGAGAGCGTTATCTCGCGCGCGGCGTCGTCGTTGTGCGGGGCGTCGTCGGGCGTCTCCGGGGCGCGTCCGGTCAGCGAATGATAGAAGCGCGCGTCGTCGTCGCCTGTGATGCTCGCAAGGGTCGTCGCGGCGTCGCAGAGTGACCAGAACGAGCCGAGACAGTTTTTCGGGCTGGTGTTGCCCTCGTGAATCAACGCCACGTAGAAATCGTGCCGGGGGAGAAAGACGGCGCGGTCGAGTTGCTGGTTGAGGATGAAGCGCGTGTCGGAGGCGACCTGTATGTCGGGGAAGGGCGAACGCCGCCAGAAGTCGCGCGTGTAGAGGAGCGAACCGCCCGCAAGCCACGCGCGGCGTTGCGGCGGGTACTGATAAAGCCACATCTTGCCGGTCGCCAACTCGTAGAAGAACATCCGGTCGAGCCCGCACGCATCGGCGTTCGCCGCGAGCAACGCCCCGACCTGATAGCTGATGCGATGCGGGGCCATCCAGTCGTCGTCGTCCCAATGCATGATCAGGTCGCCCGCCGCCTGACGCACCGACTCGTTGCGTTTCTCGCCGAGCGTGCGCCCGCCGTCCAAGCGCATGTAGCGGATGCGCGCGTCGTCCGCCGGGACGAGATGCTGCACCGCCTCGGGGCCGTCGTCCAAAATCAAGAGTTCTCTGTGCGGGTAGTCCTGCGCCTGAAAATAACGGATTGCCTGCGGCACGAAGCGCAGGCGATTCGCCGTCGGCATCACGCAGGAGACGAGGGGTTGTGCGGTCTTCGACATCTGTAGTTGGTTCAACGCTCGGAGCGGAGTGAAGCGGCGCGTGAGCGTGTTTTCAAGATGGACGCGGGGTCGCGGGGCGCAATCATTCAGGCGAGACGGATGACGGCCATGAGTCAGGAATAAAACGCATGTGCTTGGGCTGGCAACGCGCCTTAAATCAGCGTGATTGAACGGCGTGATTTATACTCTGCGCCGTTCGCCTTGTCAATAAAACTTACGATGGGAGAATTGACGCGGTAAGTCTCTAGAATAGTTTAGATGCTCGTCTGGTTGCGCAGTTTATCCTGCTGGCGTTCGAGCGCAAGCTCGATGAGGCGTTCGAGGACTTGCGGGAAAGGGATGCCGCTGGCGGCCCACATCTTCGGGAAACCGGAGAGGTCTGTGAGGCCGGGAATGGTGTTCAATTCGTTGACGAGCAGTTCGTTCGTGTCGCGCCGCAGGAAGAAATCCACGCGCGCGAATCCGGCACAGTCAACCGATTGAAAAGCGCGCTTCGCCATCCGCTGCACGCGCTCCGTCAGACGCTTCGGGAGGGGCGCGGGCACGACGAACTCGACGCGGCCCGTGTTTGAATATTTCTCCGTGTAGTCCAAAAACTTCGCCTGCTCTTCATAGACCACATACTCGCCGGGGAGGCTCGCCTCCGGCTCGTCGTTGCCCATCACGGCGCACTCGATTTCGCGCGCGTCCAAACCCTCCTCGACGATCAGCTTGCGGTCGTAGCGCGCGGCCAGGTCAATCGCGTCGGCGAGCGTCCGCTTGTCCGTCGCCTTCGAGACGCCGACCGACGAGCCGAGGTTCGCCGGTTTGACGAACGCGGGAAAACCGATCTCGCGCGCGATGCGACGCACGACGCCCACGCGCTCCCGCTCCCACTCCGAGCGCAGAAACCATTCATACTTGCAGATGGGCAGCCCCGCGTCGCGGAACAGCGCCTTCATCGCCACCTTGTCCATCCCGCAACTCGAACCGAGCACGCCGCTCCCGACGTAGGCGATGCCAGCCATCTCCAACAGACCTTGCAGCGTTCCGTCCTCGCCGTACGTCCCGTGCAGGACGGGGAAGACAACGTCGAGCGCGTGCGCCTCGCCGACGCCCTCGCCGTTCGCCGCCAGACGGGAGAGACCCTGCCTTGAAGGGTCGCCGATAATCGTCACGGCCTCCTCGGCGCGCGACATCTCGTCGGAGACGAGCGGGCGCGTCTCGGCGGGCAGCAGCGTCACGGCCTCGGCGGGCGAGAGCCAGCGTCCTTCCTTCGTGATGCCGATTGGCACGACTTCATACTTCTCTGCGTCAATCGCCTCGATGACCGCCCGCGCCGAACGAACCGACACCTCATGCTCGCCCGACCGGCCACCGAAGACCACACCCACACGGATTTTTTTCGACATAATCGTTTATAAGTCGAAAGGCGGAAGAAGTCCAAAGTCGAAAGTCCAACGTCCAAAGTCAGGAACTGAATTTTAATTGCTACGACTTCGGACTTTGAGACCTGCGAATTTCGACTTCTTTAGACTTTCGACTTTGGACTTGTGACTTTGGACTTCCGCACGACTTTGGACTTTCGACTTTCAGACTTTGGACGTTTGTTTAGAGAATCGTTTTCCCGAGCGCGGAGAGAATCAGTTCGACTCCGAGTTCCGCCGTGCGATTGTTGACATCGAGCGCGGTGTTGATTTCGACGACTTCGAGCGAGGCCATCCCGCCCGCTTCGGCGATCTTCTCCATCGCCAGATGCGTCTCCCGGTAGGTGAGGCCGCCGCGCACGACCGTCCCCGAACCCGGCGCGTCAACGGGGTCGAGCGCGTCAACGTCGAGCGTCACGTGATAACCGGCGGGCGCTTGGCTCGCAATCGCTATCGCTTCCTCGATGCAGACCTTCATCCCGCGCTCGTCAATCTCGCGCATCGTGAAGAAGCGGATGCCGAGCCGTCGAATCAGTTCGCGCTCCCCGGCGTCAACGTCGCGCGCGCCGATGTGCGCGCAGAAACGCGGGTCGAGTTTGGGCGAGAAGCCGCCGACGGCGGTCAACTCCGGCGCGCCGAGCCCGAGCAGCACGGCGAGCGGCATCCCGTGAATATTTCCCGAAGGAGACGTTTCCGGCGTGTTCATGTCGGCGTGCGCGTCGAACCAGATGAGGCCGACGGGCTGCTCGCGTTCACGATAAAACGCCGCCACGCCCGCCACCGAACCGATGGCGATGGAATGGTCGCCGCCGAGCACGACCGGCAACTCGCCGCCGCGCAGGGTCGCCTGCACGTCCGTCGCCAGTTGCTCGCACGCGGCCTGCACCTCCGGCAGAAACTTGACCTTCTCCTGCGGCGTGCTCGGGCGCTGCGGGCATTGCGTGCGGATGTCGCCCAAGTCGCGGACTTCGTAGCCGAGTTGCGCGATGCGTTGGTTGAGCCGCGCGACGCGCATCGCCGCTGGCCCCAAATCAACCCCCGCGACGCTCGCCCCGAAACTGCACGGCACGCCGATGATACTCACACGCCGCCCCGCCCCCGGCGGGCGACCCGTGACCGCTTGCGTCTGCTCCAAAAGCGTTTCACTCATAACAATTCCTAAGGAGAGGTTAGATGTCGGATGTTAGATGTTAGCAAGAACAACTGCATTTGGATGTTGGATGTTAAAAGACCGGATGCTTTTGGTTTTCATCTAACATCTAACATCCGACATCTAACCTCTGTTTTTTATCCGACCTCCAACCCCTGTCTTTTCATCCGCCGACGTTGAAGTTGAAGCCGCCGCCGCCGCTTCCCTGCGTGGGCAGGAAGGGTTTGAGCAGCCCGACGAAGGCGGCGAGATTGCGCGTCTGGATAAGGATTTCGCCCGGCCCTGTGAACTCCGCGACGATGCCTTCGCCGCTCACCATGCTGCGGAAGAAACCCGCCGCCGCTTTCCGCAGAGTGTACTGCGTCGAGCCTTCCCAAGCGACGAGGTGGCCCGTGTCAACGACGTATCGTTCGCCGGGCGCGAGTCGTTTGCGATGAATCGCGCCGAAGGACGAGAGCAGGAGCAGGCCCGTCCCGCGCACCTGCAAAACGAACAGCCCCTCGCCGCCGAAGAAAGATTTCGCGCCGCCCCACTTCGTATCCACCGTCAGACCGGCGTCGCCCGCCAGATAGGAACTCGACTGCACGAAGAAGAGTTGATTGCTCAACTCGATGGCCGCGATGTCGCCGGGGCCGCCCGGCGCGAGCGTCACTTCGCCGGGG
The DNA here is from genome assembly GCA_035537095.1 of Pyrinomonadaceae bacterium. GTDB lineage: Bacteria > Acidobacteriota > Blastocatellia > Pyrinomonadales > Pyrinomonadaceae > DASWNP01. The sequence continues at coordinate 1,265 of DATLMV010000099.1, read as the reverse complement.
CCGCCGCGCGCCGTGAAGGTCGAGACGAAAGCCGACTCGCCGCCGACCGTCCGCTTCAAAGCTCCCATCAGCCCGCCCTTCATCTGCGACTGCAACTCGACGTTGGCAGACATCGAAACCATCGCGCCCGACTCGGCCTGTATGGACTGCTCGGCCTGCAAGCGGACGACCGCCAGCGCGTACGACGGTTGATGAAGCACTTCGTAACTGTAGCCGCGTCCCTGCCCGCGCGAATCCTCGTCAATGTTGATGCCGCCCCCAGCGCGCGTCTCACCGCCGCCCGTGTTGCTCGCGCCGCCGCCCATGTTGTTTGTGAAACCGCTTCCCGCCGCTTCAAAACCCGGCGGCGCGGGCGAGGGCGTCGGCGCGTTCTGCTGCGCGCCCGTCATCTCGCTCGCACGCATGCCGCACGCGCCGCAGAATTGCGCGTTCGGAATCATGTTTGCGCCGCATCTCGAACAGTTCATATCTTCACTCCTTTAGATTTTTCTAAAATGATATTGACGGCCTCCTCAGCCGTCCCGGCGAAGTCGAGCAAGGCCACGTCCTCTGCGCTGACGACGAGATGCTGGCGGCACGCCTCGATGATGGGCGGCCAACAGTCGCCGAGCAGGACGAGCGGGCGGCGTTCGATGACGCGCGTCTGAATCTTGTTCCACACTAAGGACAACTCCGTCACCGTCCCCATCCCGCCGCGCAGCGCGATGAAGCCGATTGAGCGCGTGATCAGATGTTGCAGGCGTTCGTAAAAATGGGAGGTCGCCACCTTGTCCGTCAGGTAACGATTCGGCTCGGCCTTGAACTGGTTCATCACGATGCCGAGCACGCGCCCGCCGCGTTCGTGCGCGCCGCGACTCGCCGCTTCCATCACGCCCAGATAACCGCCCGTGCAGATCGTATATCCGGCTTCGGCCAACAACTGCCCGACGCGTCGCGCCTGCGCGTATTCCTCACAATTTTCGCCGCAGCGCGACCCGCCGAAAATCGTCACGATGTGTTCTTGTTCTGTTGTGCTCATGGCTGCTTCTTCAAGTGAGATTTACACAGGAATGAGGGGAAATGGTTGAATGGTTAAAAGGGGAAACGGATAAAAGCAGTTTTGATTTCACCCTTTCCCCTTTCACCATTTAACCATTTCCCCCTGCCTTTTGCAGCATCCTGTCAATTCGATTTTACGGGCGGATGCGGTAGAGCATGCGCGGGAACGGGATGGTTTCGCGGACGTGCTCGATGCCGCACATCCAAGCCGTGCAGCGTTCGATGCC